>JARLHO010000025.1 GCA_031292215.1 Syntrophobacteraceae bacterium
AAAGGCGACAGACCAGGCAGCCGAGGAGCGCAGCCCCCACAGCGCGGAGCGGAGCGGCTGCCGGACATACTCGGAGCGTTTTTAAACAAGCTACACTAAATTCACCGCAAGGGTGTCTCAAAGTCGTTGACACATTCCGCAAGCCGTTGGCGGTGCGAATAAGATGTGCGAGGCGGGTCTGCCTTTTTTGTTCACCCAACTTCGATAGAACCGGTAATCGGCGCTGACCAGGATACCGAACCATGCGCCGATGAGTTTCTCGAAAGCCTCCCTGGACCTGTTCGTGTGGATCATGAAAAATGCAACGACGGGGTTGGCCATCACCCACAACCAATTGAGTTTGCCACCCTTGAACCAGGGCGTTCCGTCGATATGGTTTACCTCCGAGGTCCGAGCCTTGTCCGCGAAAGTGTCATAATTTGGTTCAATGGCTTGGGATCCCCGGTCGATCACCTTTTGAATCGCGCCCGGACTGATAGGGATGCGAAGCACCGAGATGCAAGATTTTCGCACCATGTCCCGGCTGTTTCCGGCAATCCCGGCCAGTTCAACTATAAAGGCCGACAGCCTAGGGCCGAAGCCGGTTTCAAATTCACAGGGAACATGCCCTTTGTTGATCTTGCCGCATTGACGACACTTGCCGCGATAGAGGATAAAGTGGACTATCTTCATCACGATTTCGGGCAACTCGATATTTTGGTGCGTATAGTATGGCTTGAGATCGGCTAATTGGTCGCATCCACAGGAGCAGGGCCCAGGAAAGATATTTTGGGTTTCGGTTGGGTTGAGCATTTGAAACCGATGGCCCTTGTGTCCTTTTCGCGTCTTTGGTTTGCTTTTTTTCTCGGCTTTGCTGGAACTTCCTTTTTTGTACAGGCTGTACGAAGAAGGCGGACGGCTTGAATTGGACGAATCCTGGTTGAGTCTGGCCTCAAGCTCCCCGATACGTTTTAGCAGCTGCAAAACGTGCGTCCGCACCGAGACGGGGGGCGTTTCTCATTCCTCGTTATATCTCCGGGCTGTGCACCCTGTGATCACTTACGTCAAATCGTGTCCAGTATCAAAGCAAACAAGGAGCAACAATATGAAGAGATTAAAGCAAGTTGGAAAACGGATGCTGCCATCCGGAATAATTGATATTCTCTATCGAATTAAGTACAGGAATGAGGCCCTAACAAGCGCAAATGTCTACATAGACGCGTTGCGAGGTAAGTCTGGAGTTGAGATTGGTGGACCGAGCGCCACAATATTCAATTTCATCCTTCCCATTTATGAAGCCATATCTCATTTGGACGGTGTGAATTTTTCAACCTCTACAATGTGGGAGGGCAAGATTTCAGAGGACTCAAAATATAATTACTGCCGGAAAAAGTGCGGGAGGCAATATATTACTGAAACGACCGATCTCAGCATTTTTGATACAAACCGGTATGACTTCGTTGTATCCTCGAACTGCCTGGAGCACGTGGCTAATCCACTGAAGGCGCTCGTCGAATGGGTAAGAGTGGTCAAGCCCGGCGGGTATATTTTGCTTGTTTTACCAAACAAGACGAGTAATTTCGATAACAAACGATCCATTACTTCGTTCAGTCATATCCTGAAAGATTTCGAGAATGAAATCACCGAATACGACCTGACGCACATGGATGAAATTCTGAGGTTGCATGACCTGTCGGAGGACCCACCCGCCAGGAATCTTAATAACTTCAAAGTTAGATGCCTGGACAATTTCCAAAACAGAGGAATGCACCATCACGTATTTGATATGCAGCTAATAGAAAGAATGTTCGATTACCTCAATATTCTACTTGAACAGAGTGATACTACGAACAGGGACTTTTACGCGTTGGGAAATATCGTAAAATAACGCAGTTATGCTCAGGGGAATGGGTGCGCTCACTATGGTATCGTGTTATGGCATAGTTCAGCGCCAGGCCGAGCAATCCCTTGGGCGGTGTTTGACTCAGTCGCTTATCCTTGCAGGCCTTAAATTCCCCAAGAACCGGGATCGCCTTTTCCTTGCGCAAGGCGACAATCTTCCTCGGGGAGAAAGCCCCCTTTGCAGGGCGATTTTCTCGATCCTGTAGAGCTGTCCGATATAATCCAGGGCGACTTCGGCGCTGCCCGGCTTATTCTTCGCCGCTTTGCCGCGAGCAAACTGAGGCAATTTTGCTTTCAGTCGTAGAATTTGCCTCAGTTGTGAACCTGAAGAACCGAGGTTTCCGGATGGACACCAGCTATTTTCCTGAAACCGGCCAGATCAAGCCTCTGCTGTCTCCTGCCCCATAGGTAAATTCTAAGAATGTGCTCTGTTCAGCAAAACGAGATGAGATGCGGCCACTTCAATTGAGACCGGTGTGGAGGTTTTCCCATGCACAATCTACGTCGAAATTTCCTTAACCAAGTCAGAACGCTTCTAGACCTATCAGTGATGGCAGCCTGTTTTGCCCTGGTCGCTATTGAAAGCTGCCGGCTAAGCGGCGCCATGTCTTCTTGCAGCATCCTCTCCGCGAGGATAAGCGTCAGAGATTTTCTTGCATACGCGGTCTACCTGCTTTTATGGCGAGCCATTTTCTTCCTGTTTGGTCTTAATGTGTCGGAGCGTATTTCGAGTTTCCGCCGGGAAGCGGTGGATGTGGTCAAGGCCACTTTTGCCGGGAGTCTGGCTCTGTTTGCGCTTGACCTGGTGTTTAGAACCTCCTCTATAACCATCGAATTTATCGCACTGTTCTGGATAGCGACGGCCCTCGGAACTATAACGACCCGGCTGTTGCTCAGGAACCTTCAACAGGCGATGAGGAGGCGCGGCTTAAATCTGCGACATGTGTTGATAGTTGGCACAAACAGTAAAGCAATTAAATTTTCGAAAAAAATCGAATCAAAATCCGAAGCGGGCTACAAAATTGTAGGCTTCGTCGAAAACGGCTGCTACGGAAATGGCGAATTCAAAAAATCCGGCTACAAGGTTGTGACCGATTTCGAAAGCTTCCCTGATTTCATCAGCTCTAATGTGGTCGAAGAGGTTATGGTCTGCCTGCCGTTAAAATCACACTACGATCAATGCTACCGAATCGCCAAATCGTGCGAAGAGCAGGGCATTGTCGTGCGATTCATGTCCGAACTCTTTGATCTCCCTTTGGCCGTGCCGAATCTCGAAGCCCTGGACGGAGTGCCGGTCCTAACCCTTCGAACCGGCGCGATGCAGGGCTGGCCGCTTCTGATGAAACGCGGCATTGACATTGTTCTCTCTGCCGTGATGCTTCTGTCTTGCTGGCCTCTGTTCGTCCCCATAGCCATTCTGATAAAGCTGACTTCGTCAGGGCCCGTTTTTTTCACGCAGATGCGGCCAGGTCTCCATAAAAGGCCGTTCAAGATTTACAAGTTCCGTACAATGGTCAAGGACGCCGACAACAGGATCGGCCAGGTCGCCCACATGAATGAGGAAAACGGTCCTGCCTTTAAGATAAAAAATGACCCGCGGATAACCAGTTTCGGTAGATTTCTTCGCAGAACGAGTCTCGACGAGTTGCCTCAACTGATAAACGTCTTAAAGGGCGAAATGAGTCTGGTAGGTCCGAGACCGTTATTTTACTGGGAATTCGACAGAATCGAGGATGCATGGGTGCGGAGGAGGAACAGCGTCAGGCCAGGCGTAACCGGTCTTTGGCAGGTCAGTGGCCGTAGCGATGTCTCTTTCGACGGGCGAGTTCGAATGGATCTGGAATATGTAGACACTTGGAGTCTGGCAAAGGATTTTCGGATTCTGGCCAAGACCGCATTGGTAGTGCTAACCGGCAAGGGGGCCGTCTAAGTGGAGCAGGCAGCAGGCATAGCCAAGTTTATCCCGGCTCCCCTCGTCGATTCCCGATAGTGAAGTTTCTGCCTAAAGAGCCGTTAGCAGTTGGGCTCCTCTTCGCTCCTTTCATAAGTCTTTTTGCCGAAAAAATGGTAAGTTCGGCTTTGATTATTTGACTGAGGTATTTCCCAACCTTTTCCCGTTCATCGAGCCGGATCATCTCCAAAATCTTTTCCGGCAGCGTTGGAATCACTTTGAAAAAGGATATGGCCTCGGGGAACGGTTACGATTTTTTGCCAAACTAAGGCAATTTATCCTTCAGGTGTAAAATTTACCTCAAACGTGAACCTGAAAACCGGGGTTTCCGGATGGACACTAACTTAATCTGTCGCTTTTAAGTAAATTACTGCCCCTCCACAAAGCAATTCCCCGAAAACGCCGAACTCATCCCGTAAGGCAGTGTAACCGTTGATCCAGATACTGCAAAGCCATTCACTGGACATGAACCATATGCCGCGATGGTACCCGTAAAACCTGTGGGGAGTGTGATAGTTTGCGGAGTTGAACTTGTATTCTCATATCCATTGAAGTTTAGCGCAAGTTTTTTATCCGATATCCCCTGATTTGGCTCGGTCCACGTGCAAGACCCGGCGGATGTCCCAGTTACCGTTGCGGGAAAAACATTCCAGGGGTTTGAAATGTAAGTTCCAGCCGCAGGGAGTGGATTGGCCATTCCGGGCACTGTTATCACGTTATTTCCTACCCAAGAGGGTATTGAACATCCCGATAAATAAAAGCCATACAAAGGATTTGATCCAGCTTGCCCCATCGGGTTTTCCAGTATGTTTCCTGTTACGACAATCGCTGACGAATAGGTAAATGATGCGCTAGTCCAAGTCACGGCTGAGCTAACCTCGATATTAGGACCGCTCGGCGCTGTTGTTGGGCTGGCAATAAGTTGTGTTACATAGACCGTAGTGCCTCCAACAGTTATTCCGGTTCCCGCTGCCAGGTTGGCATAATCTGCGGCGCTGCTTAGTGTTACGGCTTGTGAGCTACCACCTGTGGAGGCAGTCCCTGCGCTGGTAAAATAGGTGGGAAGTCCCCCTGTGTTATTATAAGTTATGGCAGGACGTGGACCTACGCCATTCACCTCACCCATATTCCAGTTGTCAACTCGATTGTCTTTGATAGTAATTCTTCCGGTGCTTACCGAAACATTAATTCCATCTAGCACTGTATTGCTTATAAGGTTGTCCGAAATAGTGAGATTGTTAACAAACTGTGCCAGTATGCCAGACCCATTTGTAATGTTGCTTATTACATTTCCAACAATGTCGATATTGCTTATGAATTCAGTTGGGACTCCATTGCCTAAAAAAGTACCAATTCCCTCTAAACACATCGAAACCCTATTTTTTGAAATTGTAATATCGTGTATTGTATAACCTGGAGTTGCCGAAAATACAACTACAGCTATACCATAGGTCGGCTCGTGTATAGATGATGTCCCATAAATAATGTTATCGTGTATATTGACATCGCACACATCATTTTGACCGCCGAAACCTGTTCCACTAGGATTACCAATGTCTCCAATATCAACCACTATCGCATAATCAACATCATGCACTATGTTGTTTGCAACTACAACATGCTGCGCTCCTTGACCTACCTTGATGCCGTTGCCCCAATGTTGTCTAGTATTATTTTCGAAGACTACATTATTTGTAACAACAATATTAGTGATAGGAGAGCCAGATATATCACTAAAAAGCACTATTCCATCATCGCCTAGGTTCCAGACTTTATTGTCATGTATCGTGATGTTAGAACATCCTGGTAGAAGATGTATTCCATCAGTACTATATGAGTCGGATGAATCGTGAATCTTGCAGTCATGAATGCTACCGTAGGAACAATTAACTGTCAAGAAATTCCAGCCATTTGCACCGCTAATGTCCAAATTGTGAATATCAAAATTTTGAAATCCTTCGAAGCCAAGTGTTTGGCCACCGTTTGTAACTCCTGTGTTGTATCTATGAATGGAAAAATCGTGGACATTTGCTTGAGAGTTAGACGCTAAAAAATATACTCCAGGTTCCGTATCGTCATAATCACAGAATATCTCGCACTTAGATTCTCCGTCGCCAAAGAGTCGCAGAACCTGAGAACTTGATATATATATGTGATAAAAACCGTGGGCAAGTCTCATTATCCCCTGTGGAAGATGCAACGGTACGCCGCTTATTATGGATGATTCAAGCGCCGTGGCGAGCGGGGCGCAATTATCGGTTCCATTACCATGCGTCCCATCCGAGTCGGGGATTACCCCGAACCAAGTTGCGTTTAAGTCTTTAGTGCTGTTTAGTGCAAAGGTGGCAGGAAGATGTGAAAAGCACTGATAGTTTCCAGCATGGAAAGGACCATTGATGGTAATTGATACTGTTGTGTATGTAAAAGAACAGCCAGCCGACCAATTAACGGCGCCTGATACTGTAACGGTATAGTTTCCGTTTTTTGCGAGAACTACCACGGATTGACCATTAGCCGTTAATATACTACCAACCTGAATATTATTGTAATCGGTGAGATGGCTACTATCTCCGATAGTTACCAACGGAGACATGGGAGCATAAGTAAACGAAGCCCCCGACCAGCTCTGCGCCGTATTTACAGTTACTCCATCAGGATACGGATCACCAAACGTGTTATTTCCCAGCATGGCCGTTACGGTAACCGTTGTGCCACCGGATGTTATAGTCGCTCCAGGAGCATACAGGTTGCAAAAATCAGTATTATTGCTCAGAATTAACCTAGTTCCGGATGCTGTAACTGTGCCTTGTCCAACCACTCCGCTAGGGGTGCTTGCAACCGCTCCGCTTACACATGCTGTCACAGGAGCGGAAATTACAGCCCCGTTGAGCGGCCTAAGGTCGCATGTCGTGGTAAGGTTTGCTGTTAGCGTAACCGGGGCTGTCAGGTAGACCGTCCCGGCAAAGTTCGCATCGGCGGTAAGTTGGGCGAGATTGTTGGCCGTAGTGGAATTTAATCCTATAGCGACCGGTCCGGGGACATTTATCCCCGCCGCCACATTGAAATTGCCGTTCGGATCAAACCAGAACTCATTCCATGGGCTCGCAGGGGCGGTTCCGGGCTGCATCCATTGTGTGGCGGCATATCCAGCTCGGTCCGCATAGAAGGAAAAACTGCGAAAGTTTCCCATGTTTTTGGAAGGTTCCTGGCCACCCCAAAAACAATAAGCCCCACCGGCGAAAAGGGCCGCGGCCAGAGTTGCAATGCTCAGTATTGCGATTTGTTTCCCTTTCATATCCGGTCTCCTGAAGGTAAGTTATGGAAATAGAGAGGGAGAACTTGTCCGCGGCAAATGCGATAGTTCAGCCTCAATTGGTTTCACTGGGGTGGGTATAATGGAAAGCAAGGGGTTTTGCAAATGGCAACCAGATGCGGCAACCAGATGCGGCAACCAGATGCGGAAAAAAGAGGCCGCAAAAGACAGCTTGCCTCTTCTAAATCTCCCTCACGAAACCCCGAGCCAAGCCCGTAGCAAAGTGTGCGTGGTCCAGATAATAAAGATGGTTGCGGAGCTAACCGAGGACAAAGACTTGTTCTGAAGGTCGCGCATGAACCAATTGGCCCGAATAGGTTCATTTTAGCTTGGACGGGAGCGGACTTTCATGGTAATCAAGCGACCTTCAGGCAACCGTAGCGCATATATTGTTCGGCTCAGCTCAGGTGTTAGTCCGGTTGAGAGGCGACTCTTGCCGCAACTCTGTTTCGAATGAAGTCACAAGGATGGTAGTAAGTATGAAAACGATCCTGGTAACAGGGGGCGCCGGCTTCATCGGAAGTAATTTCGTGCTTGGTGAAAAGTCGAGGGAAACACGCGTTGTAAATCTCGACCTTCTCACTTACGCCGGCAATCTTCTGAACCTGCAAGAACGTGACGGCGACCCCGATCATGTGTTCGCCAAAGGTGACATAGGCGACCGACCGTTTGTGCGAAAGCTGCTTGACGACAACCGGCCCGATGCCGTCATAAACTTCGCCGCGGAATCCCACGTCGACAGGTCCATCGACAGTCCGGAAAGTTTCATACAGACGAATATAGTCGGGACCTATCACCTCCTGGAGGAGACGCTCGCGTTCTGGAAAAATCTTCCCGCCGATCGCAAGGACCGGTTTCGGTTCCTCCATGTCTCGACAGACGAGGTCTATGGCTCCCTTGGCCCGGCAGGTCCGGCATTCACGGAGAATACCCCTTACGCTCCAAACAGCCCCTATGCGGCCAGTAAGGCCGCAAGCGATCACCTCGTTCGCGCCTATCACCATACCTTCGGGCTCCCGGCGATTATAACCAATTGTTCGAACAATTACGGGCCGAGGCAGTTTCCCGAAAAACTCACGCCGCTCATGATTCTTAATGCGATCGAGGGAAAGCCGCTGCCGGTCTACGGCGACGGCCTGAACATTCGCGACTGGCTCTATGTCGAAGACCACTGCGAGGCTTTGCGCATGGTGCTGGAGAAGGGTAAGCCTGGCGAGACATATAACATCGGGGGATGTTGCGAAAAGACCAACATCGAGATCGTAAACACGCTGTGCTCGCTTCTCGATGAGATGGCGCCCGAGTCGCCCTACTCGCCGCATTCGAGCCTTGTCACCTTCGTAAATGACCGCCTCGGGCATGATCGGCGCTATGCTGTCGACTGCTCCAGGATTGGCCGGGAGCTGGGCTGGCGAGCCAAAGAGACCTTCGAGTCGGGCCTGAGGAAAACGATCCGATGGTACCTTGACAATACGCAATGGGTCCAATCCGTAAGATCCGGGGCCTACAGAGACTGGATAGCCAGGCAGTACGGGGTGGCGGATGCGAATGCACTCCAAACGGCCCCGGATTGCTCCGCCAACAAACTCCAGTCTGCTTCCAGATCGCAAGGACTGTAAAAGATGGTAAAGAACCAGGGACTCAAGGGAATCATTCTGGCCGGCGGATCTGGAACGCGCCTATACCCCAGAACCAAGGTGGTGAGCAAACAGCTTCTCCCGGTGTACGACAAACCAATGATCTACTATCCGCTTTCGGCTCTTATGCTTGCAGGGATCCGGGACATTCTTATAATCTCAACCCCGTCCGACCTGCCAAGGTTCGAAGCGCTTCTGGCGGACGGGTCCCAGTGGGGACTGCGTTTTTCCTATGTCCGACAGGATTCTCCAGCCGGTCTTGCCCAGGCTTTTGTCTTGGGCAGGGATTTCATCGGCGGGGACAGGGTTTGTCTAATCCTTGGAGACAATATCTTTTACGGACACGGCTTTCAGAGTATCGTCCAGCACGCTGCGGCATTCGACTCGGGAGGAGTGGTGTTCGGCTATTATGTTCGGGACCCGCAACGCTACGGGGTGGTCGAATTCGATGAAGCCGGCAATGTTGTGGGAATCGAAGAAAAACCCGCTTACCCAAAGTCCAGCTACGCTGTCCCGGGGCTCTATTTTTTCGACAATAGGGTCGCGGAGATAGCCTCGGCCCTCAAGCCTTCGGCTCGCGGGGAACTCGAAATTGCCGATGTCATGACTTCCTACCTCAAAATGGGTGAGCTTAAGGTGCAACTTCTGGGCAGGGGGTTGGCATGGCTTGATACCGGCACCCATGAGTCCCTGCTCGAGGCATCCACTTTCGTGGAAACCATCGAAAAACGTCAGAGTCTGAAAATAGCGTGTGTGGAGGAAATCGCTTACCGCATGGGCTATATCGATCGGACTCGCTTGAGAGCGCTGGCAGAGCCTTTAATGAAAAACGGTTACGGGCAGTACCTTGTGGAGCTGCTGGACTAGCGTACCGTCCCATCGAGAGGCTGCAGGCTCCCTGCCTACTCTTATGAGAGTCAAAAATCCTGCTTCATCTGCATTATGAGCAGGAGTGTCCTGCCTGTTGCCACCCTCTCCGCCACGTCGAACTTCGCTTTCTATCTCAGTCAAACGATAGAGAATTTCGATCAAAAACTGTATTTGAGTTGCAGCATGAGCAGGTTGTCTTGCTGGGTATCTCCTGCCACCAGGTCGAAGTTTTGGATGTTTCCCCATGCACCACGGATCATGGCGGTAAGCGACGAATTTATATCGTAGGTGACGTCTGCGCCCATCGTCAGTTCCCACGATATGCACCGGCCCATGTTGGCCCCTCTTTCCGTATAAGACCCATCCAAGCCAACCTTGAGGTCGTTCCTCACATAACGGGTCACCCGCAAATAACCCTGCCTGGCATCCGGCCCGATGGGGTCTCCCAAAATGAAACCGTTGTAGGTCATGCCCGATGTATATGTGCCATGAGTGTACCACATGTCGTAATTTACCGACCCGGGCCACCACTCGTTGACATTGTCCGTATACTCGAGTCTGAGGTCGGTCCTTCCGTCCGCTGTGATCTTTGGGACATACAAGCCCAGAATATAGCCCGTGCTCTGCCAGAAAAGCTCCCGAAAACGCGGTTTAAACCCGGTATCCTCGCCTCCCCACTCTCCGTAGAGTTGGGCGTTCCAAAGGCACGGCATTGTGTAGCGGAAATCGAAGGCGGCCTCGAAGTTCTCCGGGTTGTTGGCGCCGCCGCCAAGGTTTGCTCCGGAAATGCATTTGAGCCAGTTATAAAAGGTCCCCGGCGAGCCGCTGCCTTCTCCTCCGAATTGGAACGTGCGCGACATGCCTATTTCCAGGTTGCGAGTCGGCTTGAAATCCACTCTCGCTCCGCCATACTGAGTATGCGGATAATCGCGGTCGCCTTCGAGGCGCGCCCAGTATAAAGCGTATTTAAATGGACCCAGGTAGCTGAAATACCAAGGTAAGATAATCGAAACAGGATTGGAGATTTTTATCATGTCGAGCGGTGGAGCATTGTCCGTAAGGATAAGAGACCCCGCATACCCCTGGCCAAACCACATTGAATCCCGGCCCACTTCGATTTCGAAGGAATCGCTGGGAGAAAACTTCAAATAGCCGACAGGAAGATCGACGTCGCTCGTGCCGTAGCTTCCGACCGTGGCGGGCGTCCCTCCGGATGCCGTGCCGCCGGAGCCGTTTTGGCGCACGAGAAAAAGAGGTTCCACGTAGCCGGAAAAAAGGCCCCAGAGTTCGAAACTCGATGCGAACTGAAACGATAAATTGCTTCCCTGCCCGTAAACGATCCCCTGGTTGTTCGGTAGCAAGGGCGTACCCTGCCACCCGACTATCCCGCTGCCAGGGTTGGTTGGGTATTGCAAGACCTTATTGGTGTTGAGAAAAACCTCAGGCCGGCCCTGGGAATAGACGTAGGTTGCCTTGGCTTCATCGATTGGTTTAATGATCAATGTCGCCGTGCCCTCGCTCTTGCCGTGCCCGTAATAGGCGAGTTCCTCTTTATATTCCCGTTTGAATTTGGCCAGGAAATACTCAATGAGCGACGGAAGCTCGAGCTTTTCTTTCTTTTCGGTGTCGAGCGCCTCGCCGACAAGCCTTCCCACCTCCAACCGCGTGTAAGGCCGCATACCGTGCACATCCGAACGGATCAGGCCGAATCCCGCCAGCTTGTCCAGCCCCTCGTAGGCCCAGTTATCCAGGGGGACGTTGTTTGACGGATAAGCAAAGGCCGCATGATCCCCCGCGCTCACGCCCAGCAGCAACGCAAGCATCGCAATCACGAAGATGCGGAAATTTGCGCCTTTGGAACAGGTAGGTTTATTCTTGCCGTGGAATATCATTCTGCATACTCGATTTGATTATGGGTCCAGGAAGTTGACCCAACTTATATATTGAAACCAGGGAAAGATTCAAATAAATTCGGTTGGGATTACGATTGCGTAGTTAAAGGCGATGGCCGGGAAAGGGTTGCCTTTACTTGTCATGATTGTACGGAACCGTCAATAAGAGCCGCTCCTCTGGCGTAATCGTGGCTGCGGAGAAATTGAGCTGGCTTCGGACCCGGTCGAGGGGCGCCCGGAAGGGGAGGGGGGCAAAGATTTGCGAAGCGGGCGAAGGGTGCGCCGTGCGCCTTGCCTGACGAGGGTTTCGCCCATGGGCGTGCGCGAGGAGCGACAAAATTGAAGCGGCGGCGACCCTGTAGCCGGAAACGCGAATCTTTATGACGCCGTATCTTGCCTTGGGGCTGGTGAACTGGAGCCTTCCCCTGCGTCTTTTGGCCAATTGCGGATTTCCAAATTCGGAAACTGACATTGGAGACGGAAAGTTGTATATTTTTGCCCGCCGACTATCTTTGTTTTTGAAAACTCCAGGTAATTTGTTACCATTATAAGGAGCGGGAAAAGCCAGGATCATTTTGGCTTTGGTTGTTTAAACCGGCAGCCGGGTCGGTTTTTAATGTCCCCATGCCAGCGGAGGGGTTGCTAAATGTCTCTTTACATCAAAACCGACGATTATCGCCAACACGGGATAAGCAAATACTCCGATCCCGCCCTCATAAGGGCCGTGGTGCAAAAGGAGCTCAATATAGAGAGGGTCTTTGTCTCTTTTGTCAACAAGCACGAGTATATAAGGGTGGATTTCCTGCGCCCCAGGCCGCACCGAAGGCCAAACAGGCGGCCAGGCCGTCAGGCCTCTTCGAGTTAAAACAGGGCGCCTTCGGGCGCCCTGCTTTTGCATCTGCGATGGGATCCGATCGGGTTTTCGCGTTGCGGGAGGCGGGCCGGCCGGCCAGGGAGCAATTCTAGGAAGACACCCTGGGGGGGGAACCCCCATAGAGGCGGAGCCCCCGGGGCTCTTAGAGCATTTTTTTCATCGTATAGTTTCGTGGTATGGTAAAGAGCGCCGGGTCCAGGGGGCTTCGCACGATTTTGGTCAAAGTAGTCGTGACCGTGCCGCCCATCACGTGGTTAACGGTTCGCACCGGAAAGCCGTCGAGCTTTCGCACAAGCCCCGCGATATCGACCTGCCTGAATAACGGGTTGTATTCGGCGACCTCTTCGGCCTCCCGACCAATGGCTTTTAGCTCCCTGTAGCCCTCCACATCTTTTGAAACCCAGTATTCTCCATTCACGATCGCGATGCGCACGTGATACTCGCGGCACCTGTACCCCGCGATCGTCTCGTATCTGTCCACGGGGTGAACCTGGGTGCCCATGACACCCCCCAGCATCTGCGCCAGCTCCTTTTGGTTTTCGCCCTCCATGCCCGGTATTTGCGGGAGCTTTTTGAGGTTTATTTCCGTACAGCTCCTTTTCCCGGCATTGAGCAAGAAGAGCTTCATGCTCTTGTAGCGAACTATCGTGACGTTGCCCGCGCCCAATTCCACCCGTGAGGCGTAGGGCGTGAAATAATATCTTTGAATCGAGTTCCCGTTGGACTGGCCGGAGATGTTGACTGATACGCTGCGAGTTTCCCAGTAAAGATCAGCTCGTGCCTGGCCGGCGAAAAACGTGGCGACAAGCGCGAGTAGCAACGGGTAGAAGAGCCGTTTTTTTCCCCTCATTCTTTTCCTCTCTTACCTTGTAATTTCGAGCGCGTCCGCACTTGCCCCCCAGTATCGACTATCAATCCTTGGGAATCAAGCTTCCATTGCCCGCGAGGATTTATCTGCTTTTGATAATTTTCTTTGGACCGCATTGTTGGAACCGCTCGCAGGAATGTGCTATGAGATAAAGTCGATTCGGAGCCTTGCCCTTGGGTACAACGAAAATGATAATTGCGCAACTCACCCAAGGAAAACTCAGCCCCCGCAAACAAATGAGGAGTTTTGAGATGAGTTCCAGCGGTAGCCGAAACAAGCGCCTCTTTATAAGCGATATCCACCTGGGTGATGCAAGGAGTTGGACCGGAGGGGGAGTCCATCCTTACCCTTATGTATGGACGAAGCGAAACGTGGAAACCTTGAAGAATTTCCTGGAGGATACGGCTAAACGAGAAGATGTCCAAGAGGTTGTGATCCTTGGAGATTTATTCGATCAGTGGATAATTCCCGCCGACTGTAAGCCGATAATCAGCCTCGAAGACATAGCAGAAAATAACTCCGGCATAATGGAAAAAATAATTTCGCTTGTCAAAAACGGCATCGATGTCGCCTACGCGCCCGGAAATCATGATATGCCCTATTCGCTAAGCGATTTACAGGCCAAAAAGGAGGTGATCGGTAGAGTATTGCCGGGTGTAAAATATGTGTGCGACGAATCCACAGCGCCGCCTGAGGCGCTTATCCGGCGAGGTTTTCTGGCCGCCGAACACGGCAACAGGTATTGTATTTGCAACGCTTCCGACTGGTCGGAAAATCCCGAGATGCCTTATCTGCACAAATCTTTCCTGCCGCTTGGCTACTTTATTTCTCGGCTCGTGGCCTACAAGCAGGCCACAACGGATAAGCCGCAGAACTATTTTCGAATTCTTTCGGCAATTATCGATGAGAGCCTGCGCAAAAGCGCCGGGGATTTGATTCCGGAAGTCGACCCGGCAAAGGCCCTGGCAGGTGTGCCCACAAGGGACGCCTTTTCGCGGGAACTGCTCACCGGGGTGGCCTCCGATGCCGTCTTCGACTGGCGCCGCCCGATTAATATCGAGGGGCTGGAGGGGTATCCGTTGGGTGTATCTCTTGACTCCCTTGCAGACGACTATTCCGGCCTTTGGGAAAACTGGGAAAACCACCCACCCGTTCGCTACGTCGCAAATAATGACATAAACACCTGCATTGCAGCCTGGAACGATTGCGGAAGTTTGTCGGAAGCGGTAAAAGGCGAGTACCTCTCATCCCATCGAAGAGATACGAACATCGTGATTTTTGGTCATACGCACCATGCCGAGATGAAAAAATACTGCGTAATCGGCGCCGTGCCTTTGGACCACATCCCGCTCCCTTCGGGGGGGCCCTACGATTTCATTTATGTCAATTCCGGCGCATGGGTGGATTCGGCGCCCTATTGTTCCTACGTAGAGACAGAAGACGACCCGGATTCCAACCGCTGTTTTGTCCGTTTGATCTCCTATGCTCCCGGCGATGAACAGGTAAGAGACCAGGGCTATGTTCGCTTGAACCCGCAATAAGACACAGTACGGGGGGGGGGGGAAGGAGCAATGCTGTTGCTTTAGGGCGATCGACACCTCGAAGTCCCATTTTTTCCTTCGTGCTCTTAGTGGTCTTCGTGGTTGAATCTTTGTCCCGGGGTCCGTTCAGACTTGCGGGCCGGTAGTCAACCACGAAGAACACGAGGAACACGAAGGAAGAGCAAAAAGTTCTGGTTCTGCGGTCATGCAGGATTTTTCTTAAAGCAGCAGCATTGGGGGTAAGGAGGCGCTCACAATGCAGGTCGGGTTGAGTGAAGCGAACCCCGGGCGATGTAATGGAGAAGGCAATCCGGCATCAGGCCATGCCCCGCCTCATGAATTCCCTGAAGATAATAAGTTTTTGAACGTCTTGAGTCCCTTCGCCAAGAGACGACGCCCAGGCGTCCATCGGATATTTGTGCACGGGGTGCTCGAAGATAACCGAGGCGGCCCCGAACACGTCCGCCGCCCACTGGCCCGTGGCCCTTGCCGTTTCCACCGAAAGATACTTGGCAATAGAGGCGCTTAGCCGGAAATCGGCCCCCAATTCCTTTTCCCAGCATGTTTTCCAGAGGAGCAGCCGTGTCGCCTCGATTTTGCTGTAAAAATCGGCGATTTCGAATGCCTTGGCCTGAAATTCTATGACTTTTTTTCCGAATGCCCGCCTCTTTTTTGCGTGTTCGACCCCGGCAAGAAACGCCCCTTCGGCCGTGCCAAGGGTCAGCGCGGCGATGGTGATCCGGCTGTTGGTAAATATTTCGAGCACCTGCTGAAGCCCCCGCCCGCGCTCGCCAATGAGGTCGGCCTCAGGCACGAATACCTCCTCAAACTTTATGCGCGTGAGATCCGAGGGGATCCAGACTTCCTTGTGGAGCTTCGTGCGGGTGATTCCTTTTGCGGTAAGGTCCACCAAAAACATGGAAATCCGGCTGTTGCGCTCCGCTGCCGGATCCGAAACGGCTGTTACCAGCGCGAGATCGCTTATCGCGCCGTTTGTGACGTAGGATTTGACTCCGTTGATTATCCAGCCTCCGTCGACTTTTGTCGCCGTAGCGGCCACGGCCGCGACATCGCTGCCCGCGCCCGGTTCGGTATTACCAAGGCAGACAAGCGTTTCACCTCGGGAGGCCAACGGAAGGTAGCGATCGCGTTGTTCCTGGTTTCCAAATAGAACGATTCCCTGCGCGCCAAGCGACACATGCGCCAGGACGGCTACGCCTGTCCCCGGCGATATTGTCCCGAGGTGTTCGAGCATGAGGGCGGTTTGTAGCGGGTTCTGTTCACGGATCTGGCCGCCCTCGGCTGTAAGCCCCAGCCAGCCGCGAGTTCCGAGTTCGAGGAAAAAGTCCCGAGGGATCTGCTTTTCTGCGTACCACCCGGCAAGGTTTGGGAGGAGCCGCTTAGAGATAAACTCCCTGTAGAGCCCGAGTTCCTTTTCGATTTCGGTCGGTATCCGCAAATCCATTGCAAACTCCTTGCTAAAAGTTGTCCGGATCAACCGCTTTGACGTTCCGTAGCCGGTTTTTCATGGTCGCCTTCATGGCATTTTACGAGCGATACGGTGAATTTGACCTTTGACCCGTGCCGGGCAAAGGAAAGCGTTCCCCCCATTTCCTTTAGGAGTTTAAAGGTCGAGGAAATCCCCGTTCCCTTGAGGCTCTCTTCGAAGGGCAAAAGCATAAGCTCGGGGTCGAGCAGTCGGTTTCCAGCAACCGGGCTTGTCATGTCGACGTACACATTGCGATCGCCATGGTAGGTCTTTAGGGTCATCTCCTTTTCCTGGTCCATTATTCCCATACTGTTTCGAATCATGGCCACGAAAACCTGGGTGAGGATCGCCGGGTCGACGTGGGCCGTTGGCAGGTCGTCTTGAAGTTCCATATGGAGCGTAACCTTTTTCTTTTCAAGCTGCGGGGCGAGCAGCGCCACCGATTCGCTTAGAATCGTGTTTACGTGGCACTCGCTCGGTTTCATGTCGACCGGGCGAAGATAGTCGCTTAGCCGGTTTAGAATCGTTTCGAGTCGCTCGGTTTCGCGCAAAATAATCTCTGCCTCGCTCGAGTCGGGATGCTTTTTTTGGAGCCGCCGCGCAAAGCCCCCTATGGAAACGAGGGGGTTTCGGAACTCGTGAGCCACTTCGGCCGCAGTGGCGCCAAGGGTCTTTAGCTTTTCTCTTTGCACGAGCGCAGCCTGGGCTTCCCGGAGTTCGCGGGTTCGCTCCTGCACCATCTCCTCCAGGTGCTCACGGTATTCCCGAAGCTCCTTTTCGACTCTTTTGCGCTCCGTTATGTCCCGTACGATCCCCACATGGCCTCCGGTTTTACCGCCCGCACCCTCGATGACCGAAAAAGTCCCCTCCACGGGAAATACTTCCCCGCTTTTTTTCATCAATTCCCATTCGACCCTCACCGGCCCGCGCTCCATCTGGTGGCGCAGTTCGCCGAAATCCCGGAAACTCTCCTCCGAGGGGTGCAACATACCTATCGTCTGGCCGATGACTTCCTCTCGCGAGTAGCCGAAAAGGTCCAGAAAGGCACGATTGACCGAAACGATATAGCGGTCCTCGTCTACCATGAAAATAGCGTCGGATATGCTTTCCGCAAGTGCCATGTAGAGTTGCTCGGACCTTCTCAGGGCCTCCTCGATGCGCTTGCGACCGGAGATGTCGACAAGGAAGCCCTCTATTGCCTCCAGTTCGCCCTTCGGGGAGTAAATGCCAAGACCCTGCTCCCATACCCATTTGGTATGACCGTCAGCGGCGCGGATTCTGTACATGAGCTTGAAAGGCAGTTTTGCGGCCAGAGCGTTGACGATCTCAGCCCTTATGGCTTCTCGGTCTTCTTCGAAAACCATGTCTGAGAGTGTTTGCATTTTGCTCAGCTCGCAAGCCGGCAATCCGGTAAGCTCGACCGCCCCCGGACTGATGAAATCAAAAGAATGGTCGGGATCGGGACTATAGCGGTAAGCCATCCCGGGAAAGTTCCGGAAAAATGCGGTCGATATCGCTTCCCCCTCGGTGGGCGGTTTCCAGGCCAGGTCTATCCTGATGGCGACCAAATGGATTATCACCGCGGATGCGCAGACAAAAAGAAGGCCGCAGACGATCAGCGCTGCCGTAAGCCTTACGGTGTGCGAGCCGCCAAGGATAAAATTTGCGCTAAGGCCGGAAAAAACGATCCACAGCCCGCCTGCGGCCGCGTAAATTAGCGCCGCCCTGCCCCCTGCGGGAAGGGGAGGGTCTTTCTTCGTGTCTGAGTTCAGTTTCAATGGCAGCTTCGACCTTTCGCTAACCCCTGACAAGTAACCCGATCCTGTTTAGATGTGTTGTAAGCTTTGCTGAAAAATTTTGCAAGATTATCGAAACCACCCTCGATATTTGCCGTTGCTTGGATTACAAGGTGTGCGGCTGAACAGAAATAGCAGGTACTCTTCTCTGCTAACTCTTCACTGCTCACCGCTTTACGCCGATCGCCCGATGGAGTATATTTGCGAAAATTCGATCAATTCGGCGATACCCAAAGAGGTGAACGGGCATGAAGAAGGCTGAACGCACCAGACACAAGCTAGATGAAATCGTAGATAGCGTTCGCGGCCAATCCGATCTCGAACGAAGGTTGCAAAGCCGGCCAAACACCCTGGTCGAAGACCATCCTTATATCGTAGGCTATTCGTTTTTGGCCGTCCTTGTAGCGATACTGATTTTCTGCCATTTGACGGTCCTCGTGATATCTTTTCTCTTTCTCTATTTTATTTCCGATTTAATGACCGGGGATATCCACCGCTTCGTCCCTTTCCTGCCTAGATCCGTGCTCTTTTCGTTTCTGTATACCGTGGTCGTTCTGGCCATTATACTGCTCTCCTATAAAGTGGTCCCGATGATGCTAAAAAACCTGCCTGAACTCTCTAATCAACTCCGGGTCCAGGTGGTAAAAGATCTGAGAAGCGCGACCGTAAAATGGGACCTTCCGGCCTACGTGAACGTCGATGAATTAAAGGGCTCGATTGTAAAGGGCAGCGCCGATATTTTGCATTTCCTCGCGACAAGTCTTACCCCTCTTTACAAGGGCTTCATTCAGTTTCTCTTCGCCCTGGCAATAAACCTTTTTTTCTATTTCGAATCGGACAAGGTCGAGCAGGCCTTTACGCGAAACCCGAACAGCCTGATGACTTTTTTGTTCCAGTTCGGCCAGGTGAGATTAAGAATCTTCCATGTTTATTTTAGAACCGTCATGGGAGGCCAGGTGATCATCGCCCTCATAAACACTCTGATCTCGCTCATTGTGATCTTCGGGCTCCATCTGAGTCACCCGTTTCTTATGGTTTTCGTGGTCTTTTTCTGCGGGCTGTTTCCAGTCGTTGGAAACCTGATGTCAAACTCCGTTTTGACCATCAATTCCTTCGTGGCCTGCGGAATATGGGGAACTGTGGTCTGCCTGATCATGTTGATCGCCGTCCACAAGCTGGAATACTTTCTAAATTCCCGAATAATCGGGGGGATAGTGCATCTGCCGATGGCCGTCTCGTTGGGCGCGCTCATCTTTTGCGAAGTCCTGCTGGGAATTCCCGGTCTTATTTTGGCCATGCCGCTTGTGCTCTTCATTCGACATGAGCTCGAAAACGTCCGGGCGCTTTCTCCACTGTTGGTCGAAACCGCGGCCCCGGCCAGGCGAAGCGGTGAACTGTAAATAGCGATCGGCCCACTCTTTACTCTTTTCTCATTTTCACCCGGTCGATTCCTATCCGGTTAAGAATTGCGCCCAGCCTCTCCCCCCCCGTATTGTGAGCAAAATAGATGTCGAGGCATCTTCGGACTATCTCCCGCGCATCCTCTTCGGAGTAAATCCCTTCCAACTCTATTCCCAGTTGAGGGTGGCGGCCAAGTTTTCCGCCCGCCAAAATGCGCCAGCCTCTTTGCGCCTCCTCGATCGCACCCGCAGGGCACGAATCGATACATTTGCCGCACTGTACACACCTTCCGGCATCGATTGCGGGAGCAGGGGAGCCCGGTACGGCAAGGATTGCGCCTTCGTTGCATGCGGAAAAACAAAGGGAGCATCCGGTGCAGCGCGCATCGACCACCCGGGGCCGCACGGCCCCGATGATGCCGATATCTGCAATCTGAGGATGCGAACACGCATTGGGGCAGTCGGAAAAACAAATCCGAAATTCGTGATGAATCTTTAGCTCGCCGTTTGTCTTCTCCTTTAGAAAACCTGCGATATCGCGGCCGATAAGGAGTTTTTCCAAGCCCCTCGCAAGCTCCTCGCTGCCGTTTGCCCGATTCTTGCACCCGCTTTCGCCAAAACAGCTCTCTATCTGGAAACCCTTGGACTGGACCGCCTTTCCGGAGAGAAACCCCTGTTTGCAATCGCTCACATGCCTTAGCAAAACTTTGCCCGAGCCTTGCCTCGCAGCTTCTTTTTCCACCTCCAGCCGCACTCTTCGCCTGACAAAAAACGGCGCCTTCAAAACGGCTTCCTCCGCTTCCCTGGTCCAGATCATTTGCACGCCTCTTCATTTCGAAAAATTAAAACAAATTCCCTCTTCCCGGAAATATTACACTTCCCCTGTCGTTTCGGCCATTGACTTGGGTCAAAATCGTGAAAAGATTGGTGCTCAGTTACAATGGCGCCGCCTGTTTTTCTATACGGCTTTCCCCGTCCTTGTATCCTATCTATTTGATTCGTTACCTGTTTTGAATTTATTTTTCGAAAGGGGCGATTCCAATGAAAGAAGCGCTAGGAGAGCTTGCCGAGGCCCTTAACCGCGCCGATCCGTCCGCGGCCTTTGCCTTTAAACTGTGGGACGGACAGACCCTGGGACAAAGTGTGTCCCCCGCGATAAGCGTTGTCTTAAAGTCCAGGGAGGTTCCAGGCAAGATTTTCGGCCAGGGGTTTAGAGGTTTTGGGGAAGCCTACGTGGCAGGAGATCTCGAGGTCGAAGGCGACCTGCAGCAACTCCTGAGGCTGGGATTTAGCGCCGGGTTCGATGAAAAATGTTCGCTTCTGGAAAAAATTCGCCTCCTTCCTTTCTATTTGAAAACTACCGCAACGCTTGGGCGCTCCCGCCAAAACGTCGCTTGTCACTACGATCTTACGCCCCAATTCTATTCGCTTTTTCTCGATGAGTCGCTTACCTACTCGTGCGGATATTTTACAAGCGAGCAGGATTCCCTGGGCCGGGCGCAGCTCCAAAAACACGATTTGATCGCTCGAAAACTCATGCTGTCCCCCGAGGATACCCTCGTAGACATCGGGTGCGGCTGGGGCGCCATGCTGCTGCGCGCGGCCCTCCAATACGGCGCGGCAGGACTTGGCATCACCCTTTCCGACAATCAATACGACCACGTGCGCCAAAAAATTAAAGAACTGCGCCTTGGCGATCGCATCGAGGTAAAGCTGCTTGACTACAGGCAGCTTACCGGAAAGTTCGATAAATTTGTCTCCATCGGGATGTTTGAACATGTCGGGAAACGGTTTATTCCAGCATTTATGAGACAGGCCGCCAGGCTTTTGAAAAAAGGCGGGACCGGTTTGCTCCACACCATCACTAAGGAAGTCGAGTCGCCGACCGACCCCTGGACCCTGCGCTATATTTTCCCCGGCGGCTATATTCCAAGCCTTGCCGAAACGCTCCGTGAAATGGGGCGGGCCGGTCTTTGCGTGCTCGACGTCGAAGGGCTGCGCCTCCACTACGGCCGCACCCTTGATTGCTGGATAGCCAACTTCGAAAAAAACCTCTCCGGAATACGGGACATGTTCGACGAAAGGTTTATCCGCATGTGGCGGCTCTATCTCAACTGCTCGGCGGCGGGATTTAAATACGGGACCGTCCGAATCTACCAGATTCTTTTTTCCAATGGACTAAATAACGATTTGCCCGCTACACGCGAATTTTTGTATGCTCCAAAGGGGCAGTGAAAGGTCCCTTGACTTCTCCACGCGAGGACCGCAAAACGGGGTCCAATTCATGGCATGGAGTGATACAAATAATGGTTCAGGCGAAGTTTAGCATCCAGGAAACTCAGGCCCGCTTTCTGGAAAACTTCCAGGAATACGGGTTTAAAGACAAGAGCGCCATGCTGCGCGCGGCAATCGAAAATTATAGGAAAAATCTGTTCCTTGAAGGTCTCCAACGATCCGCCGATCTTTATTGCGAGATTTATGAAAAAGACGTGGAACTAAAGGAGCTGACCGAATCGGCTCTGGCCGGATGGCCGGAATAATGCGGCTTTTAAGGGGAATGGTCGCCGATGTAAATCTGGAACCGACGCTCGGCTCGGAAACCCGGAAGATAAGGCCATGCGTTATTGTGACCAACAACGTATATAATGGGAGGGTCCCCGTCATTCAGGTCGTTTCTCTAACGCAATGGAGCGTCAGGAAGGCTGAGACCAAAACAAACGTGGAGATAGAACCGTCCGAAGGAAACGGCCTCGCAAAAGCCTCAGTTGCCGATTGCCTTCAGACACGCCCCATCGATCGCCGTCATCGTCTGATAAGGGTGCGGGGAAAATTGTCCCCCGAGAAGTTGTACGAAATAGACATGGCCCTGAGAGTTGTTTTTGATCTTTAGCAAAGGTACGCGGATAACCGACCCGGGCCTTATTAGGTTGCGCTTTCAGACAAGCCCTGAATCTGTTAAGCCTGCAAAGCCTTGCGCATCGTTTTTGCAAACGGCTTTCTCAATACACCCACCTCGGTGATTATCCCCGAAATATATTTGTAAGGCGTGACGTAGAACGCCGGATTTAGGGCGCTTGCGCCCCGGGGCGCTATTTTTTTCGATCCCCGCGCATTTTCGTTACTCACACAAAGTCGATCTCGATGTGCTCAGGAAATTCCCCGAAGATCTCGCTTCTTTTCAGCTCCCCCCGGGGATTGAAAAAGCGCATATTGCCATCTTCGTCGCAAAGCCAAAATTCCTTGGCGCCTACTTCGAAATAGAGATGTCTTTTTTCTTCCAGCTCGGCGGTGGAGTTAGATGGAGACTCTATTTCGACAACGACTTCCGGGGACTCGGGGAGTTTAATCTTGCGGATTCCGTGCTTTTTTAGAAATGCTACGCTTCGCCAAGCGGCATCGGCAACCCTGACGCCTTTAGATGTCTGAACAGGGCATTCGGTGGAAGTCTCTCCCTCATTGGCTAAATTGCTGAGTGTTCTGGCGATACGGAATTGATATAAGCCATGCAGGTCCGAGGCCGGAGCCATCATAATCTTTCCCCATTCGTTTGTTTCGATCTTGAAGGGCAAGTCTTTAAGGCTCGGGTCCTTGACAACTTCTTCCCATTCCATCGGTGTCTCCTTCCCGAAAACGGCTGGTGACAAATTGATCGAGACCCTCGCCGCGCTTCCGTCACCAATCAATCCTGCAGAAACGATTCCAAATGATCCCCGGCAGTGTCATTGTCGGGGCCCCGACATACGCGCGACCAGCCGCAAAATCATTGTTCCGCCTCGAAGGAACGGGACCCGGCAGGGGGAGGCGACACAGCCCCGTTCCACCAACACTATATATCTTTTTCGCCCTGGCCGGTAGAGCTCTTTGGACTTTTCGGCGGCGTTTCACCCAGTGCCCCGGGGGGGGCCACCTCAATGCTGTTGCTTTAAGAAAAATCATTGACCGCAGAACCAGAGCTCCATACTTTTTGCTCTCCCTTCGTGTTCCTCGTGTTCTTCGTGGTTGACTACCGGCCCGCAAGTCTGAACGGACCTCGGGACAAAGATTCAACCACGAAGACCACTAAGAGCACGAAGGAAAAAATGGGACTTCGAGGTGTCGATCGCCCTAAAGCAACAGCATTGGGGGTCCACCTGGGCACTGGGCATATTGGTTTTTGGTTTGCATAAAATGACACAAGTCGGACCCAACTGCCCGACCCAATCCTGGTTTCGGGCGGTCTCAAGCGATACGGGATGATTTCGACACCACAGAAAAACCCCGATGATCCGGCGACACGATCTCCCGAATGCTCGCCGAAGCGTCGATTTTTGGCCCTCGACGTTTCGTCCAGTTATCGAGAGCCCTGCCAACTCGCAAACCGGCGCTGGGCCTTGGAGTTGTTTGCTCTTTGTGGATGAATGACGTGTTTTTGTCCAGTTATCTATTGGCGCAACATCGGAAGAATTCAGGGACTGCGGTCGTCATGTGGCGCATGCTTTACTGTGCCGAATCCTCGATCCCAGACTGATTTGCCTGATGCTATTTGGTAGTTGAGCCATTCCTGAACCCACGCCGTCGCATTGGGAACGGCCCTCATCGCAGGAGCCTCTATGTAGCGAAAGGTTAGAGAGCAAAATGGTATTAAGAACACAGTGCAACAGAGAATGGTCAACCAGTGTTCAAGAGGGGAAAAGGTTGCAGCCCTCTGGAAACCGACAATAAACTTGAATGTTACGAATAAAATTATACCTTGTAGAAGATAGATGCTATACGATAGTTCACCTAGCATTCTCGATAAAGGACTACTACGAATACCAAAAAGAGTATTCCCACACGCAAAGATGCAAAAAGCTACGGCCAACCCCAAAAGTACCCATCTATTATACGCAGTAGGAAAAAGAGCAACGACTGGCACTATAGCACTTAATGCAACGAGTGAACCAATTTTACCGCTAAGGTGAGTGCGGATGGCTGACCATCTTACAATGAAGGCAGATATAATTCCTGCTGCGAATGGGATAACTAAAATTCGATTAGGAAAACGCCAAAAAGACATCTCTATCATAAGTGAAGAAACAGTAAGTATTATACATTCAAAAGGTGGCATCAATAGGATTAATATACTTAAAATAGGAAGTCCAAGGTAAAATGCTATTTCATATGGAAGTGTCCAAAAAACACCAGCAACAATTATCCCTGTGTTGTGTATGCCATTTATATTCGGTGAACCTGAAATAGCAAATGATGACCATTTTACAAATTCTTTTATAATACTAAATAAGCTTTCATGTATTTGAAAATGTGATAGTATAGTAACTATTCCAAACATAATACATATACAAAATAGATAAAGCGGAACCAATCGAAGGAAGCGAGATATGTACAATTGTAACCAATTTATTGGTTTTGATCTAGCATTTATCAATTTTGATGAAAATAGGAAGCCAGTAATCATAAAGAAAAACACGACACCACTCTGTCCAAAATGAGTGTATAAATTAGAAGGTGGAACGCGCCATAGTCCACTTCTGAGAAAAAAATACCATATAGCCGAATGGTGGAGAAATACAAAAAACGCTGCATATCCACGCAATCCGTCAATAGAAACATATCGACCAGATTCGGCTGGTATGCCGATATGTCTTACAAGAAGAAATGCACAAATCAGGGCTGTAGAAACTGCTGCGATTGCCCACAATGGGCTGACTGGGCTCATTTTCTTTAACTCCTGAAATCAAGGAAAAGCACAGAATACCATTTCATTTTTGCATTTCAGCTAAAGAAGTGGACACTTTACAACAGAGTGTCTCATGTTGCCAGTTGATTTCACTAGCATTTTTGCTCTCTGGCAATTATACCGCGAAAGCGATTACCAGTGTAGTCGAGTCCTGCAATATACCTTTTTGAAGGGGATATGCAAAAAGGCCATGCTGCTTGTCAGCGACCGATGCCTTTGCTTTTACCACGCTCCAGTGCGCCGCTCTCTTTTGCGCTCCCGCTCCTCCAGCTCACGCTGCGCCTGACGCCGTTCGGGTTCCTTTTCGCGGGCCTGGTCCAACTCTTTCGCAAGCTACGGGGTCGCCTTTGCGTAAAAGCCGCTCAGCGTGCCGCTCTGCCTTCGTACAGGCATCAAATCGGTTGCGGAAGCAGATTACGCGGTCTGCCGTAAATACCCGTTTCCGCCTTCCCGGGTCTATTTCCTTCGTGCTCGCCTTGCCGATCGCCATGAATCTCAAGATCGATTTTCGCCCTGACTTCGGTCCGCCCCGCCTTGGCCTTAATGGTCGATTCACCACTCACCACTGACCGAGTCTTAAGCCTGCAAAGCCTTTCGTATCGTTTTTGCAAACGGCTTTCTCAATACGCCCACCTCGGTGATTATCCCCGAAATATATTTGTACGGCGTGACGTCGAACGCGGGATTTAGGGCGTTTGCGCCCCGGGGCGCTATCCTTTTTCCATTAAGGCTTGTGACCTCGCCGGGATCTCTTTGCTCGATCGGGATTCCCGAGCCGTCCGGGAGCCCCTGGTCGATGGTCGAACGGGGCGCGGCGATGTAGAAAGGAATTCCGTGGGTCCACGCGAGCACCGCGACCATGTAGGTGCCGATCTTATTAGCCGTATCTCCGTTGGCGGCGATTCGGTCCGCTCCGACTACGACGAGGTCGATCATGCCGCGGCTCATAAGGCTTCCGACCGCATTGTCGGTAATTAATGTAGCCGGTATTCCCGCCCGCATCAGCTCGAAGACCGTGAGCCGCGCCCCCTGGAGAAAGGGTCTTGTCTCGCAGGAATAAACCGAGAGGGTAGGGTCCTCTTCGAATGCCGCCCTGATTACTCCGATCGCCGTTCCATAATCGGCGGTCGCAAGGGCGCCCGCGTTGCAATAGGTGAGAATTCTCGCTCCCTTGGCCACAACCTCCCGGCCCCACTTGCCCATCCGCAAATTGACGGCCACGTCTTCCTCTAAAATACCGTTGGCCCTATCGACGATCAGCTTCTGCAGCTCGGAGATCGGCGCCTTGGGATTTTCAACGACGATCGAGTACAGGATTTCGACCGCCCAGCCAAGATTTGCTCCCGTCGGGCGTGCGTTTTTCACCTTATTGCATAGTTTCAGGAATTTTTGCCTGAATTCTTTGGGATCATCGGTTCGAATCGAGCGGGCGCCAAGGGCAAGCGCAAGCGCTCCGGCCACTCCCACGGCCGGGGCGCCTCGAATGGCCATGGTCTTAATCGCGTTTATCACCTGCTCCGGCGTGGAGCAGTACAGGAATTTTTCACGGTGAGGCAGCACTCTCTGGTCGAGTATCGCCACTGCGTCACCAGCCCATTTGATCGGCGGCAGCCATTGGTCGGGCATCGAGGTCTCTCCTGAAAGTATTTAGCCCTTGAGTTTTTCTCTTAGAATATCGTTTGCGATCTGCGGGTTCGCCTTCCCCTTGGTCTTTTTCATGACCTGGCCGACGAAAAAGCCGAACAGCTTGTCTTTTCCGCCCCGAAACAGCGATACCTCCTTAGGGTTTTCCGAGAGCACCTGGTCGATTGCGGACTCGATTTCACTGTGATCGCTTACCTGAAGGAGCCCCTTTTCCTCTACGATGCTTTTCGCCGATCTACCGCCGGCAAACATCTCGTCGAAAACCGTTTTCGCTATCTTGCCGCTTATCACCCCGGAGTCAAGGAGTAGCAAAAGCTCTGCCAGATCTTGGGGCGATACCGGGCACTCTTCGATCTCCCGCTCGCTTCGGTTTAGCTCCCGCATAACCTCGGACATTATCCAGTTGCTTAGCAGCTTCGGACGGTCCAGTCGTTTTGCCGCGCCTTCGAAATAATCGGCAAGCGACCTCGATGTGGTCAGCACCAAGGCATCATAGAGCGGCAGGCCGTATTGGCGGACAAATCTTTCCCGCTTGGCTTCGGGAAGTTCGGGCAGGCACGAGCGAACTTCTTGGACCCACTGCTCCCCAACTTCTACGGGCACTAGGTCTGGGTCCGGAAAGTAGCGATAGTCGTTTGCTTCCTCTTTTCCGCGCATGCTGACGGTGACATTTCGTCCCGCGTCCCAGAGCCTGGTTTCCTGGACTATCCTCTCGCCCCGCTCGAGCATCACCTTTTGTCTTCGTATTTCGAACTCCAGACCCTTTTGAACGTTTTTAAACGAATTCATGTTCTTTAATTCGACCTTGACGCCAAGGGCGATCGTTCCCGCAGGCCGAAGGGAGATGTTGGCATCGCACCTCATGCTCCCTTCCTCCATGTTGCCGTCGCAGATATCGAGGTAGCGAAGTACGTCTCGAACCGCCCGAAGGTAGGACGCCGCTTCCTCGGGGGTGGCAATGTCCGGCTCGCTCACGATCTCTATTAGCGGCACCCCCGTCCTGTTTAAATCGACGTAGCTAAGGGGCTGGTATTCGTCGTGGACCAGTTTGCCGGCATCTTCTTCCATGTGTATGCGGTGTATCCTCACCCGCTTAGGCGCGCCTTCCCCTTCGATTTCCATCCATCCGTTCACCGCCAGCGGAAGCTCGTATTGCGATATCTGGTACCCCTTGGGAAGGTCGGGATAGAAATAGTTTTTTCGAGCAAAGCGCGAAACCGCAGCGATCGTGCAGTGCGTGGCAAGAGCCATCCTTATGGTGTAGTCCACCACTTTGCGGTTTAGCACCGGTAAAACCCCCGGCATGCCAATGCAAATCGGGCAGGTGTGCGTGTTGGGGCTCCCCCCGAATTTGGTCGAACAACCGCAGAAAATCTTGCTTTCCGTCTTTAGCTGAGCGTGAATTTCCAGTCCTATTACCGGTTCATATTCCATGAGCCGCGCGATTCCTTTCGAGGATTTGCCGATTGTAGGATTCCTGGCGCCTGCCGAGCAGATCGGTCCGCCCTGTTTATAAGCCTGGACCTAGGTTATTGGCAAGAAACAATTCTTTAAAGGGGTTGATAAACGGTTTGACATTGTGAGAACTTTCATTTAGGAATATCCCCGTTGGTCGTTCAAATGTCAGGCTTAGGGCCGTTGGCTGCAAGGCCGCAAGAGCTGGAGAATTTAGGTCTCTTTTTTAAGCT
This sequence comes from Syntrophobacteraceae bacterium, assembly GCA_031292215.1. GTDB lineage: Bacteria > Desulfobacterota > Syntrophobacteria > Syntrophobacterales > Syntrophobacteraceae > SbD1. The sequence goes on from JARLHO010000025.1 coordinate 28,561, forward strand.
TAAACCCCTGGCAAGGCCGATTGCCGTTGATGAGGTCATTATGCTTTTGCGAGGAGAAAAATGAAAATACACGAATTTCAGGCTAAAGAACTGTTCCGCAAAGCCGGGGTCCCCGTGCCGCGCGGAGGCGCCGCGGTGAGCGTCGAGGAAGCGGAGCGGGTAGCTGCGGAGCTTGGGACTTTTCCGGTTGTGGTAAAGGCCCAGATACACGCCGGGGGAAGAGGCAAGGGCGGAGGCGTAAAACTTGCCGCAAACGCGGGGGAAGTGAAACAACTGGCCTCCTCCATCCTGGGGATGACCCTGGTGACTCACCAGACGGGTCCGGAAGGCCGGCTGGTAAAAAAACTGCTCGTCGAAGAGGGCCTTCCCATCGAAAAAGAGCTCTACCTAAGCGTTCTCCCCGACAGGGGCGCGGCCAAGATAGTCTTTATGGCCAGCCAGGCCGGCGGGATGGACATCGAAGAGGTAGCGGCCAAAACGCCCGAAAAGCTCATCAAGGTCTTCATCGACCCGCTGATCGGCATGAAGGGATACCACGCAAACGAGCTGGCCTTCGGGCTGAACCTGGAAGGCGACCAGGTAAAACGGTTTACCGCCATGGCCTTAAAACTCTACAGGCTCTGCGTGGATTTGGACTGCTCGCTCGTTGAGATTAATCCCCTCATCCTCACCAAGGACGGAAGGGTGATAGCTCTGGACGCCAAGATCAATTTCGACGACAACGCTCTCTATCGTCACAAAGACATCCTGGAATACAGGGACTTTGACGAAGAAGACCCCTTCGAGGTGGAAGCGTCCAAGTACGAACTAAACTACATCCGGATGCCCGGAGGAAATATTGGCAACATGGTAAACGGCGCAGGTCTTGCCATGGCCACGATGGACGTCATTTCGCAGGCGGGTGGCGCGCCCGCAAATTTCCTCGATGTCGGCGGGGGCGCAAGCGCTGAACAGGTGGAAAACGGATTTCGCATCATCCTCTCGGACCCCTCCGTTAAAGGAGTGCTCATAAACATTTTCGGCGGCATCCTGCGGTGTGACAGGCTGGCCAACGGTGTGGTCGAAGCGGCTAAAAAAGTCGGGATCAAGGTGCCTGTGGTCATTCGGATGGAAGGGACCAATGTGGAAGAGGGTCGCAAAATCCTCGATGAGTCCGGTCTCAATCTGATAACGGCAAAGGATGTGTCAGACGCCGCCCAAAAGATTGCAGCGATTGTGAAGGCATAGGAGAAAAGCATGAGCGTTTGGGTGGATCGAAACACCAAACTTTTGGTTCAGGGCATCACCGGCCGCGAAGGCCGGTTTCATACGGTAAACTGCAAGAACTACGGGACCAATGTCGTGGCCGGGGTGACCCCTGGCAAGGGCGGACAGGACGTCGAAGGAATCCCGGTTTTTAACACCGTCGCCGGGGCAGTTAAGGAAACGGGCGCCAATGCCGCGATGGTGTTTGTGCCGCCTCCTTTTTGCGCCGACGCCATACTGGAGTCGATCGACGCCGGGTTGGCGTTGATTGTGGCAATTACCGAAGGTATTCCGGTAATGGATATGCTGAAGGTCAAAAACTATTTGAAAAATAGCCAAAGCCGGCTGATCGGCCCCAACTGCCCGGGGATTATAACTCCGGGCCAGTGCAAGATCGGCATTCAGCCCGGCCATATCCACTCGCCGGGCCACGTCGGCATCGTGTCCCGGTCCGGCACCTTGACCTACGAGGCCGTTCACCAGATCCAGCAGTTCGGGATGGGGCAGAGCACAGTGATCGGCATCGGAGGAGATCCGGTGAACGGCACGAGCTTTATCGACTGCCTGTCTGCATTCCAGGCTGATCCGGAGACTCGGGCGATCATAATGGTTGGCGAAATCGGGGGATCGGCCGAAGAGGAAGCCGCCGATTTCGTAAAAAATCATGTCACGAAGCCGGTTATCGGTTTCATTGCGGGTCTTACCGCCCCTCCCGGACGGCGCATGGGGCATGCGGGAGCGATCATCTCCGGTTCGAGCGGCACGGCTTCGGGAAAAATCGACGCTATGCGCCAGGCTGGCATAACGGTTGTGGAAAACCTGGGGGAAATGGGCGCCATCGCAAAAAAGGCTTTCGCCTCGGTGCTTTAAACTGCTCTTGGAACGCGCTCTCCCTATATCCTTTGTCCATCCCCGTCCATCCCTGTTTTATAAAACGGATGGACGGGGATGGATTCTAAAAAATCCCCCTTGGCGCTCTATCTTCTCGGCAGAGCTCCGACCATTCGTGCGACCTGATAATCCAGCACGCGCGGGACGTCATAGGGTGGAACGTGCGCCATATCCATGAAAACGGTCCTGTGCGAAGACCTTCCGGTTCGAAAACTGTGGGTGTGGACATCTATCCTTACGACCGGCGTGGCCGCAGGCGCCGCTGCCCCCAGGAAGCCGCCTCCGGCCGCTCCCGCGATCGCCCCCGTTACCGGGGCGTGCGCCATGGCGCCGATGAGCGCGCCGGCAGCCGCGCCCAGGGCCGCTCCGCCTAACATCTGCTGCCCCCTGAGGTCTGGATTGTCGCGAGCTTCCTGGAACAGCGCGATATTAACCTCGAAGTCGGCCCTGCGCGACCCTCCCACCCGCTCATATCCATTTTCATAAAGAGCGCGGTTGGCCCTGTGAAAACGTACTTCGAACGGTGTGTTGTTTTCCACGCTCATTACGTAGAAACGGTCCATCGGACCCACGTCCAGGAAACCGCGCGAAGGTCCAGGCGCCACCTCGGGCGGGCCCGGCGCAACGGCCGGGGGACCGTAGTAGGGACCTTCGGCGCACCCTCCCAAAAGGGCCACAGCAAATCCGATTACCAGAATTTTCGATGACCATTTCCAGCTTTTCATGCAATTACTCCTCTTCGAAATTTAGCAAAGCTCCTCGAAATGTTTAATCCGCGGCAGCAATAACAGGTCGAAACGATCTTTTCAATGATCATTAATCCCGTGCGGACCGTTCCGGAGCAACCGGCTGCTCTTTCCGCCCCTCTACGGTTGCTATGACGCTCGAACCCCTCCTGAAGTCTACACAATTTTCGGGCTCAGGGATAAGTCATGGGGAAGCGCCGGGCCGGGAGCAAAAAGCGGTATCCTTACCAGATGTCCAAAGAGACCCCGATTTCAACTGCGTCCGTATTTATCCTCAAACCGGCTGATGTCGTCTTCTCCCAGGTAGCTGCCCGACTGCACCTCGATTAGCTCAAGTGGAATTTTTCCGGGGTTTTCCAACCGGTGCCGGGTACCCCATGGAATGTAGGTGCTTTGATCTTCGTTTAGAAAAAACTCCTCCTCCCCCTTGACTATGCGGGCTGTCCCCCGCACCACGACCCAGTGCTCCGCCCTGTGGTAATGCATCTGGAGGGAAAGGGCCGCGCCGGGATTTACCGTTATGCGCTTTACCTTGAAACGCTCCCCGGTGTCTATGGACTCAAAGGACCCCCAGGGGCGATAAATCTTGGAATGTGAAAAGACCTCTTCTCTTTTCTGCTTTTTGAGTTTGTCCACTATGATTTTTACGTCCTGTGAGCGCTCGATCGAAGAAACGAGCACCGCGTCCTTGGTCTCTACCACGATCAGGTTTTGTATGCCAAGGGCTGCAACGAGCCTGCTGTCCGAATGAATATGGCAGTTGTGGACATCTTCGAGCAGTACGTCTCCTGTGGAGCTGTTTAGACATTCGTCTTTTTCGCACACATCGTGTAGCGAGTTCCAACTGCCCACATCACTCCAGCCGACGGCGAGCGGAATCACCGCCGCGTGCGCGGTTTTTTCCATTACCGCATAATCTACCGAAATATTGGGGCACGCTTCAAAAGCGCACTTTTCCAGCCGTACGAAATCGAGGTCCCGGGTAGCTTTTTGGTAGGATTGGCGGCAGGAGTTAAGGATTTCAGGCGCCAACCTGCCCAGTTCCTCGAGAAAGGCAGAAGCGCGGAATAAGAACATGCCGGAGTTCCAAAGATACTCTTTGGATGCCAGGTAGGAGCATGCCTTTTCATAGTCGGGCTTTTCAAAAAACCGGCTCACCTCGTAGGCCTCGCTCTCCTTGCTCCCTGAAATCTTTTCGCCTTTTCGGATATATCCATAGCCGGTCTCCGGCCTGTCCGGAACGATCCCGAAAGTAATGATCCGTCCAGCCGATGTGAGTTCGCTTACCTTTTGGATAGCCGAGGCAAACAGCCGATCGTCCCGGATGAGATGGTCCGCGGGCAGGACTAAAATATCGGGGTCCTCTCCGTCTTTCATGGCTGCGAGCGTTCCCGCGGTGATCGCCGGGCAGGTGTTTCGCCCCAACGATTCGAGGAGGATATCCCCGTAGGGAATGCCGATCTGCTGCATTTGCGCGGCCGCCATGAACCGATAGGATTCGTTGCAAACAACCACGGGAGGTGCTGTGCCTGCAATCCCGCTAACGCGCATAAGGGTTTTTTGAAACAATGAGTGAGCTTCTCCAAGTAAAGGCATCAACTGCTTGGGAAGATGTTCCCTCGAAAGAGGCCACAGTCTGGACCCCACCCCGCCTGAGAGGATGACCGGTACTATCATTTCTTTAAACCTTTATGAGGGTACAAAGTTAAATTTTGCGGACATGCCGCCATCGAAGTCGAAACCAAACTTTTTAAGCCTCTTTTTTTACCCTACAAACGCCGTTATGTGGAGCAATAATTTTTGCAACCTCCAATAATACTTGTCTTTGAGAGGCATGCAAAATCGTGTATCCTCGGTGCGGTTGCCGCCTGTTTGCGAATCCACAGCTCTCCCGGTGCTTCGTGGACGGGCGGCTGCGGGGCTACTTTTTCGAAAAAGAAGGCATCGATGATAAAGACTTTGGCGGTAATGACAAGTGGCGGAGATTCTCCGGGCATGAACGCCGCAGTGCGGGCCGTGGTGAGGCGCGCACTCTCCCGGGGGCTTCGGGTATACGGAATATACTGCGGCTATGATGGGCTTTTGCGGGGCGGCGATCTCATAAAGGCTCTCAACTGGCAGGATGTTGGAAACGTTCTCCAGCGGGGGGGGACTTTCCTTGGCACGGCCAGAAGCGAGCAGTTCAGGACTCTCGATGGCAGGCGGCGCGCCGTCGAAAACCTGCTCGACCTCGGCGTTGAAGCCCTGGTGGTGATCGGGGGCGATGGTTCTCTTACCGGAGCCCTTCTTCTTTCCAACGAATGGCCCGAACACGTCGAAAAAATCGCCTCCGTTCGCCCCGATCTTCGACCGATGGTCGAACATGTTCCCATGCTTCAGGTAATGGGGCTCCCGGGCTCAATAGACAATGACCTCATCGGGACCGATATGGCCATCGGCGTCGATACCGCTCTAAATCACATCGTGCGCGCCATAGACGACCTGTCGTCGACGGCTGCCTCCCACCAGCGTACGTTCGTAATCGAGACGATGGGCAGAAACTGCGGCTATCTGGCTCTTGCCGCAACCCTTGCCACCGGGGCCTCCTGGGTGCTCATTCCCGAATGTTCCCTCGAGTTGCACTGGCATCAGCGGATGGTCGAAAGCCTCGATAAGGCCCGTAAAACCGGAAGGCGCCACCAGATGGTGGTCATCGCCGAAGGCGCCAGACACCCCGACGGGCTGCGGATGGAAGCGGGCGAGGTGCGAAAGATACTGGCGGAAAAGCTGGGGCTCGAAGTACGCCTCACCGTTTTGGGACATGTCCAGCGAGGAGGCGCTCCGAGCGCTTTTGACCGGATTCTGGCAGCGCGCCTGGGGGTGGCCGCAGTCGACCTCCTGGTCGACGAGCCCGGTGTGGTCCATAGGCATATGGTCGGCGTCAAAAAGAACAGGGTGATTTCCACACCTCTTAATGAAGTGATAGAAAAGAGTAGGGAAATCCAGCATCTAATCGACTCCGGAGATTTCAAAAAATCCCTGGAGCTTCGTGGAGGCGCCTTCCGAACCATGCTCGATCTGGTCGAGGCCCTGACCGCTGCCTGTCCGTCGCAGGAATCGCACGGGCAGGGCAGGGTGGTGATTATGACCGGAGGCGCCGATTCGCCGGGCATGAACGCTGCCCTTAGCATCGCCGCAAGGCGCCTTCTGGACCGGGGAGTGTCCGTGCTTGGCTCAAGAGATGAATTCCATGGCCTGACACATGGCGATTTCGTCGATCTCCAATGGAATGATCTCGCGGGATGGATGGGCCGCCCGAGTTCCGATATAGGAACTGCCCGTTCCAGTCAGGTCAGGGAAGATTTTGGAAGGATTGCCGAAAATATCGCCAAATTCAACATCAAGGGCATCATCGCCATCGGGGGTCTGGATACCTACCGCCACTTAGAGCGCTTTATTGATATGAGGACGGATTTCCCGGAGTTAAATATCCCCGTGGTTCTCGTGCCTGCAAGCATTGATAACAATCTTCCGGGCAGCGATCTGTGCGTGGGCTCCGATACGGCCCTAAATAACATCGTCCAGGCCGTCGATAAGATCCGCGATACCGCCGGCGCGACCAGGCGGGCGTTCATAGTCGAAACGATGGGGAAAGAATGCGGATTTCTTGCCGCAATGAGCGCTTTGGCGGCCGGAGCCGATAAGGCCTACCTGCCCGAAACCGGTATAAGCCTTGCCGAATTGAGCCGGGACGTCTCGGATCTCAAAAGCAGCTTCGAGTCCGGAAACCGAATGGTCATATACATGCGAAATGAGGTGGCCTCCGGTCACTACACAACGGATTTTCTCCGCAGGCTGCTCGAAGAGGAAAGCAAAGACGAATTTGAGGTGCGTAGCGTCGTGCTCGGCCATGTCCAGCGCGGCGGGGCGCCTACGGCTTTTGATAGAATTCTGGCCGGAAGGATAAGCGCTGCCGCCGCCGGGGCGCTCCTGGATCTTATGGAGAGCGGAGCAAACGATGTGCTCGCCTTCGGCCTACAAGAGGGCGCAGTGGCATCGTGTCCGCTCGTGGATGCCCTCGATCAAATAGATGACCCTCATGGCAGGCCAAAGGTCCAGTGGTTTATGGACCTTTTCCCCGTCGTCCAATCTCTATCCAAGATCCGATCGCGCAGCCCGGGCGAGGGGGAGAGCATTGGCCATGAACCCGCAGTCCTGCGGCCCTTACCTGCCGGGCGCTAAAGCCCATAGACTTTTTTGTGATTGCCCATCTCGCCGGCCGCAGCCGGGCAAGAGGCCGGAAGGTGGGCGGGGGGGGCGCGCGGCTTTGGAACGCCGCCGAGGCGGCGCGGTTACTAGCTCGTCCCGATACAGAGTGGCTTGAGCCTTGAAAATGGCGTGGCAGTTAAGATTACGGGTCGCAATCGGGCGCAGAATCAAGGTAAGCGTTCACCACAGTCTCTCATGTTGCTTCGGAACATCCAAAGCAATAAAAAGATGTTCCGGGGGCAGGTTCTTTTCCAGAGCAGCGCTGCTTAGCCGCGACAAAACCAAAGTAAACCACAGAGACACGGAGGCACGCCCACTTACCCCTTAGCGGAGACTCCCAAGAAAGGGGCTTGGCCTGATCGCCCCCCTTTTTTGCAAGGGGTTGGGGGGATTTACTCTCCAGCAGCTTGCAATGACGCGCATGGACCGGCTGGGTTCGCTCGCCCCCCTTATTTGCAACTTTGCAAAAGGAGATAGGTGGGCGCATGTGTGGGTAATTGTAAGCTCGCAGGGGGGGACATTAAAGCTTTGGCCCGCTTTTAAAAGATCGGCTCTCTTTTTAGTATCGGCGCTTTTGCGGAGCGGGCAAATCTGCCTGTATCGCTGATACGGCCCGAAACCGGGAGCGGAGGAGGCGCCATTGTCTGTGTCGAGACGTGATGGTAACTAAAAGGACGCGGAGTTCGAGGACGCATTCGTTTACGCAAGGGGGATACGGGCCGATAGGGCCCGTCAACCGCCAGGTGGACCCCGGTCCTTTGGCCAAACGGCCAAACGCCGGCGCAAAATACGTGGTCACAGCATATAGGAGATTGTATATTGATTTTAATAGGCGCACCAGGGCCGCTTCCCCGAGACCCGGTCCAGGTAGCGCAGGGGGACCCCGGCCAGTCGGGTCGCCGGGAGGGTTATTTGGAACCCTCGCTGCAAGGGGGAGCGTCTTAAAAACACTCGCGACAGGTTGGCCGGGATCGTTGCGAGGATCTCGATGTTTTTGTCACCAGGCGCTTTGGAAAGGAGACGCAAATGGAATGGCGTGAAGTGGTCGAACATCCAAGCTTGCAAGACCTGCCTTTCAAGATAGAAACGAATGCGGAAGGCTACATTATGATGGTCGCAGCCAAGAACAGGCATCGATTATACCAGGCTCGCATACATGTATGGTTTGAACACCATGGAGAAGAAAACAAAGCGATGGAGGAATGCAACATCCAAACATCCGATGGCGCCAAGATTGCCGATGTCGCATGGAGAAGCCTCGAATTTATTAAAAGGAATAAGGATAGTGATCCATATCAGGAATCTCCCGAAATCGTTGTCGAAGTGATATCGCCATCTTACAGAGAAAAGGCGATGAAAAGCAAAATGTCATTGTATTTTGAGAAGGAAGCCAAAGAAGTTTGGTTCTGCGACGATGATGGCAATATGGGTTTCTTCAATCCTCAAGGGGAATTGGAAAGAAACGAGCTTTTTAAGGAATTCCCCGGACACATCGACATCGAAGTCGGGTGAGCCGGGCAAATTTTCTTCGGGGTGCGTCGATTGTTTGTTTTGCGCCGGGATCGCGGTGAGGAGTTGCTACGATAAGGGGCGGTCCTATGAGAGAGATAAGGGTCGTCCCCATGGAAGAACTGAAAAGATGAGATGGCCGGCGCGGTGCGAGAGCGGAATGGCCGAAGGCGTGAGTTGGAAAAGGCAGCAGCCTTTTTGCGCGAAAGCGGCGAGACTTATCTCCGGGAAGTCTATCGCAAGCGCTTATCCGGCCAGCGAACCCGAACGGTCGTGCCTTCACCGGGACAAGAGCTGATGGTGAATTCGCCCGCGCTCAGTTCGGCCCTCTCTCTCATGCCCAGTAACCCCAGGCTTTTGGCGCTTGCCGATTCCAAAATGAAATCGAGCTCCATCCCGACTCCCTCATCGCTTATTTCCAGCTCTATCGCCCCGTTACTCCCTGCAAGACGCACGTCTGCCCACTCCGTTTGGCTGTGTTTGCAGCAGTTGTTCAAGGCTTCCTGGACAATTCTAAATATTGCGATTTTTAGCTCTTCGCGGATTGCTTCCTCGCTGATTTTAGCTTCCAGCTCTATGTGTATCCCGGGATAAATCGCCATGAGCTGCCGGCGATACCACTCCAGGGTGGCCAATATCCCGTGATCGGATAAAATCGTGGGTTTTAGCCCCATGTAGATTGTTCGCGTCTCACCGATGGAGCGCTGCAAGATGGGAACGAATTCATCCAATAGCCTTACGGCCTCATCGCTCTGCCCTGCTCGCAGCTTATCGGAGATGTGCTCGATGCGAAACTTGAGGGCGGCAAGCGTTTGTCCGATACTGTCGTGTAGATCGGCGGCCAGTCTTTGCCTGTCCGTTTCCTGGGCTTGAATGAGCAAAGACGGCGTAAGGCGCAGCTTCTCATTGGCCGCTTCCAGGGCCGCTGTCCGTTCATAAACCCGAGATTCCAGCTCCTCTTTTGATCTGCGAAGCTCTTCTTCCATTCGATGTCGATCCGTTACGTCCAGCGCGAGCGAAAGGATCGACCTCAGGTTGCCCGAATCATCCGGAAGAGACGAGTTATACCATTCGCAGTAAGCGACCGATCCGTTCTTGCGGTAGTTGTGGTTTGAGGAAAAGCGCTGCGGGTTGGCGCCGCTCGTTAGCTCACCCATGACCTCGGCGACTTGAGACTGGTCTTGCTCATAAATCCAGTGGAAATCTTCGACTCGTTTACCGATAACCTCCTCGGCGCTCCAGCCGAACATGCGTTCGGCCGCACCCGACCAGCGGTTGATCCGCAAATCGGCATCGAACTCGATAACCGCCAGAGGTGAATGATCCACATGGTAGCTCAGGCGCTGGGTGAGCTCGCGCAGCTCCTCCTCCATCTTCTTTCGCTCGGTTATATCCACTGTTACGGCAACCCCTCCGGAAATGTTGCCTTCCTCGTCGAAAATCGGCGCCGCGGAAGCCTCCGCCATCCAGCGTCGCCCGCCGGGAAGCAATACCTCAACCTCTGTTGGCGCAATCAACCGTCTCTCTTCGACTGCTAATTTAAGGGGGAGCTCACTAAATCTTACTTCACGGCCATCCTTAAAAAATCGAACTCGCGATTCCTGCGTGCACCGTTCCAGTAACGAGGGAAACAGGTTATCGGGTCCGATTTCGAATTGAGCGCGCACCGTCCGGTTTCCGGTAATATCTATGCAAGCTACATCGTTTGAAAAGCTTACGCCCACCGGCAGTCCATCCATGAGCGCCTTGAGGCGCTGGTTTGCTTTGAAAAGCTTTTCCTCCGCCTCTTTGCGCTCCGTGATATCGATTGCGACACATCCCAGCCCACGCATGCCTCCGGGCAGTGGAACGGGAAAGTAGGACGCCTGCCGGTAAACGGTCCCTCCGCTTCCCGCCGGCACAGGGCTTTTAATTTCAACGCTTTGCTCCGGGGTCCCCGTTTCGATCACGCGCCTCAGCATTGCCCCGTAATCCCTGATGACGTCCGGCGCAAGCTCTGAGGACGCCCTGCCCGCCATCGCCTCGTTTTCGATCCCGAAATGGGCCGATAAAGTTTTGCCGGCTTTTATGTACCGCAGTTCTTCGTCTTTTATATAGATGACACCCGGGAAGGCGTTAAAGAATGCATCCAGTGTCTCCTTGCTGACGCGCAACTCGTCTTCGGCCTGTTTGATCTCGGTGATGTCGGTTCCGACTGCGATCGCTCCGATGATCTTCCCGCCCGAGTCTTTTACCGGCGTCGCCCGGACGTGCCATGAGCTGCAGTCGGCCGGCCAGTGTGGTTGGTTTGCTGGTGTCAGAGCCGCTTCCCGGGGTTTGCCGGTTTCAATTGCCGCGACGACCGGGCAGTTGATGCACTGCCTGTCCACTCCCCAACTGGAGTAACACTTGCGGCCTTTTATCTCCGATAGCTTCGAACCTGTCATTTTGAGGAAGCTGCGATTGCACCTTATAAGATTCATTTGGGTGTCGTAAAAAGCGATTGCCTCGCTTATGTTATCGAGAATCAGGCTTTTTTCTTCCTCCGCTTCCCGCAATGCCTCCTCGTAGCGCTTGCGCTCGGTGATATCCTTGGCCGTTCCAAACCACTCGATCACCTCACCGTGGTGGTCCAGCAGAGGAACAGCGCGTGAAAACGTCCACCAGACGGCCCCGTCCTCCCGCAGGACGCGGTGTTCCGACTCAAAGGGGCTCTTGGCGCCAATCGCCTCTTTTATGGCATCGAGTAGCTTTGGCCGGTCATCGGGGTGGATGAACTTTTCGAGCCAGGGGGTAAAAGGGGTCTCAATGTCCAGGCTTATCTCTTGCGATTTCAATTGGCGCAGCTTGCTCCAGTCCGGGCTCATTCGGTAAATAACATCCGAGCTGGCGGTAACGAAAGCGCGGAAGCGCTCCTCGCTCAATCGCAGCTCCTCTTCGGACTTCTTGCGAAGTCGCGCCAGATTGAGGTGGGAAGCCACGCGGGCAAGGAGTTCACCGGCGCTGAAGGGCTTAATGAGGTAGTCGTCGGCCTCTTCGCGCAAACCCTCGATAAGAGACTCTTCCCCGGCGCGAGCGGATAGAAGGATGACGGGAATGGTTCTAAGGGTTGGATCCGAGCGCAGGGTGCGCAGAAGTCCGAGGCCGTCCAGGCGAGGCATCATGATGTCGCTCAGGATGAGATCCGGCCGAGTCTGCCTTGCGGCTTCCAGGGCCGCCTGACCGTCTGAAACCGTCCGCACGTCGTAGCGGCTGCCAAGCATATGCGCCAGGTATTGACGCATGTCGGCGTTATCGTCGGCCACAAGAAGCCGCGGCATGCTTTCGTCCGCTGCTCCCGAACTCCATTTGGCGGGCGGGAGGTCATCTTTTGGAAACGCTCCGCCGGCCTCTGTCGGGCTAGCCTCCGGGAGCCGGCGCATGGCCTCTTCGACAAACGGCGCGGCCTCCGCGGAAGTCAACGCCCGCGTTTTGGCCCCGCCGACCTGCTCCTCGGGTAGATGGGCATGTCCGAGCGGTACGGACACAATAAAGGAGGTTCCTTCGCCCAGCCGGCTTTCCACCGCAACCGAGCCGCCATGCAGCCTGGCCAGTTCCTGCACCAGCGCCAGCCCGATGCCGCTGCCCTCGTGGGTGCGGCTGCGCCTATTCGCCAGGCGGTGAAATCGCTCGAACAACCTGTCCAAATCCTTTGCAGCGATCCCCACCCCCGTATCGCAAACGCGCAGTTGCGCCCTCCCGTCCACTGTTTTGAGCGTTACGCCGATCTCCCCTTCGAATGTGAACTTGAATGCGTTTGCAACCAGGTTTAAAACGATTTTTTCCCACATCTCCCGGTCCACGTAGACCGGTTCGGAAACCGTGGCACAATCCACCGTTAGCCGCAATCCCACCCGTTCGATCGCTGAGCGGAAAAGGCTTGCAAGCTCTGCGGTGAAACCTCCCAGCTCGGTTGGCTCAAACAGCGCCTGCACTCTGCCCGCCTCGATGCGCGAGAAATCGAGCAGCGTATTTACCAGGCGCAGCAGCCTCTTGCCGTTTCTGTGTGTTACCTCGAGCTGCTCCTTTGCGGCGGGAGATAGCTCCCAATTGTCTTTCGAAAGCAACTCCTCGATGGGTCCCAGCATGAGCGACAGGGGCGTACGGAATTCGTGGCTGATGTTTGAAAAAAAAGTGGTCTTTGCCCGGTCGACCTCCGAGAGCGTCTCGGCGCGCTTTTTTTCCTCCTCGTATTGCCGGGCGTTCGCGATGCTCGTGGCGATCTGGGAGGCCACCTGTTTTAAAAACTCGCGATACGGCTCGTCTAGTTTTATCCTCGGGCTTATGCCCGCCACCAGGAAGCCCTCCAGGTAGCGACCCTTGTTGGAATGGATCGGCAAAATAGCGGCGGTGTGCGCCCCTCCGGCCACCTGGACCCCCGGACGCTCCAAGAGATCCGTTACCGTTTGCATCGCCTCGCTTCGCATCGCCTCGCGAAGCGGCCAGACCGAATCCCCCGCGTCCTCGACCGCAAGAGTTATGATCTCGGGGCCGGTCCCTACTGCGGCCGCTCCGGCCAGCCGGGCAGTCCTTCGATCCGCGCCTATCAGATACAGCAGTGAAAAAGGGATGTCCAAGGGGTGTGCCCCCAGGGTCTTGGCGGCTGCAGCGCACGCCTCAAAGGCGGTCTTTGCTCCGGCGGATCGCCCCCCCAGCTCGCGCAGAACTTTCTCGCGGCGGTCGCCAAAAATTTTTTCGCTGATCTCGTGGACGGTCGCCAGCACACCGCCTATCCCCCCGGCCGCTGTCTCGTCGGGCACCGGGCTGTAGGCGATGGTAAAATGGGCCTCCTCGACATAGCCGTGGCGATTTAGTTCAAGACATAGATCTTCGTTCCAGGTCGCGGGCCCCCCGGAAAACGGCGTGTCGATCAACGGCTGAAGAACGCTCCAGTTCTCCTTCCAACACTCACTCACCGGTTGACCCAGGGCCCACGGGTGTTTTTCGCCGAGCACCGGGCGATAGGCATCGTTATATATCGATATATACTGAGGCCCCCACCACAGCAGCATCGGAAAGCGGTTCGCCAAAAGAAAACGCGTCATTCTTTGCAGAGCGGGCGACCAGGTATCGGTGTTCCCAACCACCGTCTTCGACCAGTCGAACGCGCGAATCCGTTCGGCCATTTCGCCGCCGCCGGCAAGGAAATCGAGATTTTTTTTCTTTATCGGCGCGCCTGCTTGCTCCTCGAACATACCTTACCCCTGGTTGAAGATGGGACAAAAAAGGTAGGGTTTTGCTGTAGCAGCCGCAGCGGCGGCGTGGAGTCTTTTCTGTGTCACTCGCCGGGTTGATCGAGCACCTGCCTTACCTTCCATGCGAAATCATCTTTTCTGAATGGCTTCTGAATGAAGTTTACCGTCTCATCGAGAATGCCGCGATTGCTCATCACATTGGCGGTGTAGCCCGACATATAGAGAGATTTGAGACCGGGCCTGATTAGGCCAAGCTTTTCCACCAGTTCGCGGCCGTTCATCCCGGGCATGATTACGTCGGTAATCAAAAGATCGATATCTCCCGGATAAATATTGGCCAGATTTATCGCGAGCGCTGGAGCCTGAGAGGCGAGCACCGTGTAGCCCAGCGCCTCGAGCATGCTTTTGCCGATATCCAGGATCGACTCGTTGTCTTCTACCAGCAGGATCGTTTCGGCGCCTGTCAGAGAATCGCCCGTCGCCATGCTCTCGGTGGCCGCCACCGTTCCGTTCTCGCTCTCCGGCAGGTAGACGGTAAATGTCGCTCCTTTCCCGGGTTGGCTTACGACATCGATAAAACCGTCGTTTTGTTTGACAATGCCGTAGACGGTGGAAAGCCCGAGGCCGGTGCCCTTGCCCAATTCCTTGGTGGTAAAAAACGGCTCGAATATCTGTCCGCAAACTTCCCTGCTAATACCTGCTCCGGTGTCTTTTACGGACAAAAGGACATAGCTTCCAGGTGTCAATTCCGGCTTCTGCGCCCTGGCGGCATCATCGACGGCAAGATTATCGGTCATAACGGTTATGCTGCCTGCACCGCAGATGGCGTCGCGGGCGTTTACCACCAGGTTGACCAATATCTGATCGATCTGGGAGTGGTCGATTCTGACTTTTCCAAGATCTGTTCCCGGCTTCCAGGACAGTTCGATATCCTCGCCTATCATCCGCCGAAGCATCGAGAGCATTCCCGGGATCGTCTCATTTAAATCCGTAATTTTAGGAGTGGTGGGCTGTTTGCTGGCAAAGGTCAGCAGTTGCCGTGTCAGGGCGGAGGAACGTTGGCCGGTCCGGATGATTTCTTCCAGGTTTTGCCTCGCCAGGTAATCGGATGCGGAGCAATGAAGCGCCATCTCCGCCCGTCCGATGATAACGCTTAGCATATTGTTGAAATCGTGAGCCACACCGCCTGCCAGCCGTCCTATCGACTCCATCTTTTGAGCGAGAAACAGCTCCTTTTGGAGCTTTTTCTTTTCCTCCTCTGTTTTTTTCCATGCGGTGATGTCGCGGATTATGCTAAGGACCATGTCTTCCTGGTTCAGGCGTAGAATACGAGCGGACACAAGCCCCGTTAAAAGCCTGCCGTCCTTTGCGCGAAACTCCGCTTCCACGTTTTCTACGAACCCTTTGCCGGCGACGCGCGCTTTAATGCGATCCCTTTCCTTGGGGTTGTGCCATATTTTGAGCTGAAGAGGGGTTTTCCCGATGATTTCCTCGCGCGTATAACCGGTAATTTTTGTGAAACCCTCGTTTATATCGATGACCATTCCATCCGAAAGACGATTGAGATTGATCGAATCGGGGCTTGTTCGAAAGGCGAGCCTGAACTTTTCCTCGCTTTCTTCCACCGTTTTTTGCGCAAGCTTGCGCTCTGCAATTTCCAGGCAGATCGAATCGTTTGCCCTTCGCACCTCTTCCAGCAGCTCTAGGTTTTCAAACCGTAAGAGGATGACCGAGGTGACGAACCGGTTGTGTTTTTGTCCATAGATAATGATGGCAAGCAGGAAAAGCACGCCCAACATGGCTATGGTGTGTCCGAGTTCTCCCCCCTCCATCCAGCATTGGACGACGTAGGCCATCACAACCGGTGCGGATAACGCCGCGGGACCCAATTTCAGGGGAGAATGGGATACCGGGGTCGTCGCGACAACGCAGGCGATTACGAGCAGAAAGAGAAAAATCAGGCCGGGGTGATTTAGGGGTGGTAAAATTAGTAAAGCCGAGGCCCCCCAGACACTCCCGGCGATAAAGTTAAAAATAAGATAATGATTTCGCCAGTGCTTCCCGTTAAATGCATTATCGCGCACCTTGCGAAATTGAAGGTATAGGGCCGTCCTTGCGAGAGTTGTCGCCAGAAACATGGAAATCCATACCGGAATTTTCCAGGTGGCGATAGTCCCAAATGCTGTCCAGGCAAGCGCAAAAGCCGCTATCAGCGTGGAAATGAGCGTCGTTGGGAGCTGTTGCATCGCAAGACGAACCTGCTCCCTTAAAATCCTGTCCTTGTAATTTTCATCCATTTTCGACAACTTCATTCCCATCCGCGGATGGACCACATAAAGGCGGCTTGCCGGTTTACACAAAACGCTCGATCCCGTAAGGGTTTGTATGGGATCGTCCCGGTCTTGTCAATTTGTATCACCGCAAACCGTACGCCTTACCGTACTTTCCCTCCAGGTAACCGATCAGGTAATCGGCCTGTAATTGCTCCCCGGTAGCGGTCCTTACCAGATCGCGGGGAAGAAGGCGGCTTCCCTGCGAGTGAATGTTTTTGCGAAGCCACCCGAGAAGGGGCCAGAAATCGCCGGCCGCAAACATTTTTTGCAGATCTCCCAGCTCCTTTTGCGCCTTCGCAAAGAATTGGGCCGCGTACATATTTCCCAGTCCGTAGCTGGGAAAGTAGCCAAAGGCGCCCGACGACCAGTGAATATCCTGCATAACGCCCTCGGAATAGTTTTTCGGGCGCAGGTGGAAATAGCGATCCATTTCCGAATCCCACGCCTCCGGAAGCTCTCTTGCCCGCAGCTCGCCTCCGATGAGCATCCTTTCCAGTTTGAACCGCATGATGATGTGCAGGTTGTAGGTGACTTCGTCTGCCTCGGTGCGGATCGGGCTCGGGCACACCTCGTTTACGGCCAGCAGGAATTGGTCCTGCCCTGTTTTGCCAAGCCAGGGGAAATGTCTGCAGGCCGCAGGGTAAAAGCGCCTCCAGAACCCGACCGATTTTCCAACCATGTTTTCCCACAGGCGCGACTGGGATTCGTGGATGGCCATGGAAACCGAGCTGCCGCGCGGCGTCCCCCAGTGTTCCACCGGAAGCCCGCGAGCGTACAGGGCGTGTCCCGCCTCGTGAATCGAGCTAAAAAGGCCCATGACAAAAGAGTCGTGAGAAAACCTCGTAGTGATCCGCACATCCCCCGGTCCAATGGCTGAGGTAAAGGGATGGGCTGAAAAGTCCATCCTGCCCGCTTGGAAATCGTAGCCCAGGCCGCCGATAACCTCTCTTATGAATGCCTCCTGCGCCGCAGGGGGGCAAGCGCCCCGCAAGGCCGCCGGATCGGGCTTTCGAGGGGAGGCCTCTATTTTTTCGAGCAATGTAAATAGCGCGCCTTCGAGCTTTGTAAAAAGCGGTTCGATTTTTCCGGCGGTTTCCCCCTGTTCGAAATCGTCGATGAGGGCGTCGTAGAGTTCTTTCCCCCCGGCGCTAAGGGCTTGGGCCTCCTCTTGCTTGAGAGCTACGATCTCCTCCAGGTGTGGCAGAAACCCTTTCCAGTCGTTTTCCTCTTTAGTCTTGCCCCAGGCGAGTTCGCCCTGCGACGCGGCCCTGGCAAGGGCTACGGCCAGTCTTTCGGATATCTTTGTGGCGCGGTCGTGGATTCTTTTCCACTCGCGAAGATTTACCGCTTCGTCGGTAATGTCTTCGCCGCGGGTTTTGCGGGTATGGGCCTCCGCCAAAATCTCAGCCAACTGAGGATCGGTGGCCCGTCGGTGGAGAAGGGAAGCCATTTCCCCGATCTGCTCCGATCTGTGCGCGCGGCCGCCTTCGGGCAGGTATGTCCGCTGGTCCCAGTGAAGAAGCCCCAGCATGGATTCGTAATAGGCCGTGGTCTTCGAGTAGTCCAACAGCCATTGATAATTGGCCTGTTTCATGCGCGTTCCCCCTTTGTAGTTGCCCGCGGCGATTTTGCAAGCGGGCAGGTCGGCTGCGGCGGCTCGCCGTCGGCTGCGGCGGCCCGTCGACGGCTGGGGCGGCCCGCCGATTGACTTTTACCTACCATGACTTAGCTTGCTCGTGATATAAAATAATACAAGCCCGTTAGATCCGAAATAATTGCAAATAAACTCAAAATTCAAGCAAGAGCTTTTATGCTGCCTGACGAATTGAAAGTTAAGCTCCGGGAGGTCATAGCCGCGGCCGAGTCGCCCCGCGAGAAGGCTATCGATGTTATGTTTGAAATCCAGGAACTCCAGGGCTGGATGAGCGACCAGGCAATGGTGGAAGCCGCCGAGCTTCTCGGCATGACCCCCCTTGAGCTCGAAGAGCTTGCAACCTTCTACGACTATATATACCGCAGCCCCGTTGGCAAGTACGTGATCAAGGTCTGTGACAGCACGGTATGCTGGCTCGAAGGCCGGCGGCGCGTAGTCGACTACATCGCCTCCCGTCTGGCCATCCCCATGGGAGGAACCAGCGCGGACGGACTCTTTACTCTTCTGCCGGTCTGCTGCATAGGCTACTGCGACCGTGCTCCCGCGATGGTGATCAATAAGCGTGTTTTCGGAAACCTTACTCCCGAAAAAATCGACAGGATCCTCAGTCAACTGGCTAAAAACGCCGACTTCAGCGGATCGGAATAAACCATGCCGGATTATCCCCGCGTATTGTTTAAAAACAGGAAGCCCGACCGTGTGGCGACCCTGGATGAGTACCGCGAAAGCGGGGGCTACCAGGCTCTCGAAAAATTTATCGGCGGCGCAATTTCTCCCAAAGAAGTCATACGGCTGGTGAGCGAAGCGGGACTTTTGGGCCGTGGCGGCGCGGGATTTCCTTCGGGAATGAAATGGGGCGCCGTGGCCGATTCCAGCCCTTTCCCGCGCTATCTTGTGGCAAACGCCGACGAAATGGAGCCGGGGACCTTCAAAGACCGCGTGCTGCTCCACGCCGACCCCCACTGCGTAATCGAAGGAATGATTCTTGCCGCTTATTCTTTTTCCGCCACCAAGGCCTTTTTTTTCGTGCGCCCGTCCTATGAAAGCAGCGCCCGCATTCTGGAGCGCGAACTCGAAAACGCCAGGAAGGCGGGTTTTCTGGGCGATAGGATCCTGGGGACCGATTTTTCCTTCGATATCGTCGTCCATCGAAGCGGGGGCAGGTACATCTGCGGGGAGGCCTCAGCTCTTCTAAACGCCATAATGGGTAAGAGGCCCAACCCGGTAAAGCCCCCGCCATACCCCACCGAAAAGGGTCTGTGGGGAAAACCGACCGTCGTAAATAACGTCGAAACGCTTGCCAATGTCCCCCATATTCTGCGAAACGGCCCCGAATGGTTTAAGTCCCTGAGCGCCGTTTCCCACGGGACCGGGACAAAAATTTACGGCATAAGCGGCAAAGTACGTCGCCCGGGGGCGGTGGAGTTGCCCATGGGGACAAAGCTAAGCGAGATAATCGATGTGCACTGCGAAGGGATGGCGCCCGGTTCCACATTTAAAGCTTGCCTTCCGGGAGGGGCTTCGACCCGGTTCATGACCGCAGAGCGCTACGATATACCGATGGATTTCGAAAGTCTTAAAAAGATCGGCAATCGTCTCGGGACAGCCGCGATTATGGTTTTCGATCACAAGACCTGCCTTGTCGGAGCTACCCTTAACCTGATGGAGTTTTTCGCCAGGGAGTCTTGCGGGTGGTGCACGCCGTGCCGGGAAGGGCTCATCTACATGCGGGATCTCTTGTGGCGGATCGAAAACGGGGAAGGGAAAGAAGAATACATACCCAATTTGAGGATGCTTTGCAAAGAGGTCTGGAATTCCTATTGCGCTCTTGCCCCCGGGGCCGCCGAGCCTGTAATCAGCCTCCTGGATTTTTTCGAAGACGAAGTCCGACAACACATTAGCGAGAAGGGATGTCCTTTCCATGCCACGGCTGATCATTGACGAACGCGAAATAGAGGTGCCGGAGGGAACCAAAGTCATCGATGCGGCCCAAAGGCTTGGCATCGTCATCCCGCGCTTTTGCTACCACGAGGCGCTGGGCTCGGTTGGCGCCTGCCGGATGTGCGCGGTAAAATTCCTCCAGGGGCCCTTTAAGGGCGTTCAGATGAGCTGTATGGTCGATGCCCGGGACGGGATGGTGGTCTCGACCACCGATGAAGAAGCCGTTCAGTTTCGACAAAGAGTAATAGAGCTTCTGATGATGAACCATCCCCTGGATTGCCCGGTATGCGATGAGGGTGGCCAATGCCTCTTGCAGGACGAAACGGTGTCGGGCGGCCACGCCAGGCGCCGGTTCCCGGGCCCCAAGAGGACCTACCGGGACCAGTACCTGGGACCCTACATCAAGCATGAAATGAATCGTTGCATACACTGCTATAGATGTTCGCGGTTCTACCAGGAATTTTGCGGCTATCGCGACCTTGGCCCTCTGCAGATCGGGAGCCGGATGTATTTTGGCAGGTTTTCCGATGGCCCTCTGGAAAGCCCGTTTTCGGGAAATCTCGTCGATATTTGCCCGACCGGCGTCTACACGGACAAAACGGCCCGGTTCAAACTGCGAAGATGGGATCTCCAAAGGGCGCCCTCGGTGTGCAACCAGTGCTCGCTTGGGTGCGCTACGGTTGCAAACGGTCATTACCGCGGCGTTATGCGCATCGAGGCAAGATTTAACCGTGACGTTAACGGCTATTTTCTATGCGATGCCGGAAGATTCGGCTTTTCCTACGCTAATGGCGGACAAGGCCGAAGAGAGCGTCCCCTTTTGCCAAGGATCGCGGGAGTTTCCGCCTCCGCCCCCTCAGCGCTTGCTTCCGCGCGGGAAGCCCTCGAAAATATTTCGCAAAAATACGGCCCACGGGCTATCGCCGCCGCGGGTTCGAACCGTAGTAGCCTTGAGTCGCAGGCCATGCTCGCTCTTATATGCAAAACGCGCGACTGGCGCGGGCCGGTCTTTTTTTTCGACCCTTCGGAGCGCGGCAAGACCGTGGCGGCGGTCCAGGAGCTTTCCTCCGATATCGCTGTCTCGATGCGGGAAATCGAAAAGGCCGATCTTGTAATCGTTGCGGGCGCCGATCCGCTAAACGAAGCCCCGATGTGCGCTCTGGCGATTCGACAGGCCGCAAGGAAAAACGCCCCGATAGTTACCATTGACTCGCGCCCGCTATTTTTGCCCTGCGAGTTTACACACTTTCCCGTAGCCCCCGAAAAGATCGAACACTATCTGGCCATGCTCGTCTGGAAGGCTGTGGAAAAGGTCGCGGAGAACCCGGGAAAAGACGCCGAAATGTTTTGCCGCCAACTTGGGGCCTTATCCCTGGAAAGCGCCCCCCCCGAGGCGATGGCCGCGTTCTCCGAGCTTCTCCTGGCGAGCAAAAGACCGGTTATAATCTGCGGGACCGATGTGACCCGGGAATCGACTCCCTCGTTTGCAGCCGGTTGCGCGCGCCTGCTAAAGTGTGCGCAAAAAGAGGCCGGACTTTTTTTCCTTTTGCCGGGGGCCGGCTCCTTTGGCTCGGCGCTCCTTTCCGGAACGCAAAGCCAAACCTTTGGCGACCTGGTGGAAGATATCGAAAAAGGGGTCGTGCGTGCGCTGGTCGTTTCCGAATGCGACCCCTTCCATTACTACCCGGACCATGCAAGGCTCGAAAGGGCTGTCTCCAAACTCGAACAACTTATCGCAATCGACTATTTCCCGTCCGAGACAGTCGAACGCGCTTCCATTTTTTATCCCGCCTCAACGGTTTTTGAAACCGGCTCGACGTACATAAACCAGGAGGGACGGCTCCGGTTTGCTCAACCGGTCCACTGCGGCGGAGCGCCTATCTCTCCGGGCGAACATCCTCCGCGTGTCTACTCGGGTCTTGTTCCCGGTGGCGACCACCTGCCTGCCTGGAAGGCCCTCTGCCAGATCGCCTCCATGCCCCGGGAAGACGGTGTCCCGGCCCCCGAGAAGTTTATCCCTTCTGTTCTTCCGGCTTTTAGCGGGCTTGGCGCGGGTCCTATCTATCCGGTCGATGGGCCGAGACTGCTTTCGCCCGGGCCGGGCTTTACGTCCCAATGGTCGCAAAGGGGCGAGGAGGCAGGGGAGGGCGCCCCGGATTTCGAGCTGCTGCTGGTCGAATGGATGTTTGGGACAAGCGAGTTTGCGGCCTGGTCCGATTCGCTTGACGCAGCGGTTTGCGAGCCGCACATGTCGATAAATACTAAAGACGCGGCTCGCGCCGGCCTTTCGGACGGCGACAGGGTGTCTGTCGAACTGGACGGCGGGGCCTTCGAAATCGCGGTTTCCGTCTCCGAGCGAACGGCCGAAAAAGTATTGGTCGTTCCTCGCCATCAATTGCTCGACTGGCAAAAGATAAAAGGGTTCCCGGTTAGGATCCTGGCCGGAAAAATCCGAAAAATATGACCGCCGCTGTTTTATATTTCAAATATCGGGTTGGTGTTGCATTGCACTTTACGGGGAGCAGATGCCGGTGGCCGATCTAGCGGGAAAAAAAGCAACCTACGAGGATCTTTTCGATATCCCGGAAAACATGACAGGGGAGATCATAAACGGCAAGTTGATCGTTACTCCCAGACCCTCACCCAAACATATGGTCTCGACATCCGCGCTGGGAGCTAAAATTGTGCCGCGCTATCAATTCGGCGAAGGCGGCGGCCCCGGAGGGTGGCTTATTGTCTTCGAGGTCGAAGTCAGGCTGGGTGAAAACACGATCGTTCCAGACCTTGCCGGATGGAGAAAAGAAAGATTTCCCAAAAAACTCGAAACTAACTGGATCGAAGTCGCACCCGACTGGATATGCGAGGTGCTTTCCCCGCGAACGGCCCTGCGCGACCGAACCGAGAAGATGAAAATTTATGCCGAACATCGGGTGGGATACGTTTGGCTGATCGATCCACTCAATATGACCCTGGAGGTGTTTGAACTCAAGTCTTCCGCCCTGGTTCCGGCGGGAGTATTTGGCGCCAAAGCAAAAGCGCGCATCGAGCCGTTTACGGAAATAATAATCGATCTTGCCGATCTGTGGCTCGAAGATTTTCCGGAGTCGTAGCGCGCGGCCAAACCCGTCGTCAAGTCGCTCATTTGCCTTCTTTTGCAATGACTTGGCTTGGCTAGATCCCCCCTTTTTTGCAATGACGCACCTGGAAGGGCCAGGCTCAATCGCCCCCCTTTTTTGCAAAGGGGGGTTGGGGGGATTTACACCGCCCCACCGCCCCAACAAATTTATCATAAACCCAACTTGGTATTAAGCCTTTCCTCCCTGCAGTCACCGGGCGTCTGCCCTCTTTTAAGAACCCGCCGCGCTTCTCCCACCACTTCCCGAAAAAAGGAACTGGTCCGCGAGGCGAAAGTAGTGATAAGATCGGCTCTATGAGTGGGTTGTGGTGAAAACGATCGGTCTAGCCGGGAGGGTGCTTTTTTCTCCCTGTTTATATTTAAGGAGCAGTTAATGGCCATTATCACGATTTCCAGAGGTTCTTATGGCAAAGGCAAAGAGGTGGCCGTCCAGGTGGCCGAAAAGCTAGGCTACAGGTGTATCGCGCGGGAGGTGGTTCTCGATGCCTCCAAAGAATTCGATATCCCCGAGATCAGGCTTATCAGGGCGATCCATGACGCCCCTTCCATTTTAGAAAGGTTTAGGGGGGGGAAGGAAAAGTACGTTGCCTTTTTTAGATCCGCTCTCCTCAAGCAGTTGCGATCGGACAATGTGGTCTATCACGGCCTGGCGGGCCATTTCTTCTTAAACGGCGTAAAGCACGCCTTGAAGGTCAGGATCATTGCCGACATGGAGGATCGGGTAAGGGCGGAGATGCAAAGCAAAAGGATCTCGCGAGAAGATGCGGCGCGCGTTTTGGCAAACGACGACGAACAGCGCAGAAAATGGAGCCTGCACCTGTATGGAATCGATACGGCCGACCCCAGTCTCTACGATATGGTTATCCACATCGGAGGCATCACGGTGGATAACGCTGTTAGCTTGATATGCCAGGTTGCCGAGTTCGACAGGTTCCAGACCAAACCGGAGTCACGAAAATTCATAGAAGAGCTCTCGCTTAAAGCCGATGTAAGGGCAGCCCTAATCGACGTAAAGCCTGAGGCAGACATTAGTGTGGAGGGGACAACGGTGATAGTCGGGGCCAAAATTCCTTCCCTCCTTTCCGGTGAGCAACAGGAGTTGGTTGATGGAATAAAAAGAATCGTCGAATCGGTTCCAGGCGTTACCCGGGTCGCTGTAAAACCGCACCGCGTCTCGTAAGGGATACGCCAACCCGAAGTCTGCGGGGATGCACGGCTTTGCGTGGGAGTAATCGGATTGCCGCATTGTGAGTTTGACCAGGCTATGATAGCTGCGCTCATATCAGCACTCGGACGCCATAGGAGGCAAAACGTGGATCGGCGGTGACGACGGGCAACTCCCGTGCCAAGGCCGTTGCAATCAGGAATCGCTCGCACGGGTCTTTGTGTACAGGAGGCAATAGGGCGGCTTTGATACTGATCTCAAGGTCGGGGTCGATGATATCGATTTGATGATGGACCAGTATGCTGCCGAGCCAATCCCGGGGTGGAATCGGCAATTGCAGCTTTCCGGTCCGGTGCTTCAGCGCGATTTCGCGGAAATATACCCGAAGGGAGCCTCATCGATCCTGTGAAGCGTCGCTGCGGAGATTTTGGTCTGATCGTGGGCCAGCCACAGCAGTGCACAAGTGTCGAGCACGATCCTTCGACCTCTCCCCATTCCTCCTCGCAGAGATCTTCCACCGGGTCGTAGCCGATCCCGATATTGCTTAACACCGCGCGATAGCGCAGTCGGTTGCGATGCCTGTAAGGAATCAATTCGGCCACCGGTTTCCCGCTTCGGCAGATCACGAACGTCTCGCCCTTCTCCTCTAGCTCCGACAGTACGGCTGACAGCTTCGTCTTTGCTTCGTGAATGTTTAGTATATGATCCTCCCTGCATTCTAGTCTGGTGTCCATCCGGAAATAAGTTGGTGGCCTCCATCCGCAGGACTGGGGGCTCCGGATGATCCCTAGTCCGGTTAGTTTAGCTAGGTGGGTTAAAGCTGTCAAGTCTCCGGCCCTCAACTGGATATTCGATATACTGTTTCCTCAAAAAATGATGAAGCCCGGATGTGCCCTCTAAGAGCTGAAGAAGGGGTCCTGAAGCTTTCAATGTCGAAGGCTGGGAACACGGGGTTGTGGGTCGGATGGGCAGGGGGCGTGG
>JARLHO010000026.1 GCA_031292215.1 Syntrophobacteraceae bacterium
CATGAAGGTATCCAAAAAGGGTAATTAAAAGCTAATGGAGAAGAACAAAAACCAAAATCAAGGAAGCAAAAGGATTTTGCATGCGCAAAATGGAAGAAAAAGAACGGCAGATTAGCCGGTAAACTTCAGCACAGGGGGTTTTAATGTCCCACCGCTTTCCCCTTCGCTGCCGGCCCCCGGCAAGTGTTGGCAGCCGTCCCTTCAGATCGGTGGCCGGCTCGGTTTATCAGCGCAGCTTCAGCCTCTTTTGCGCTGAGAAGGAGGGGGGGCACGGTAAGCCGACCACTTATTGGGGTTTGACCGGAACCAATCCTAACTGATACCCCCGGCAAAGTCGCGGGTTCGTCTACGGAGCGAAAAGACATCCCGGGGTGTCGGTTATTCGGCGAACACCTCCCCCGCTTTTAGTTCCAGTCCGATGGCGTCGATAAAAAACGGGGCATCTTCGGCGTAGATGGCTGCCCGGTAGTATTTACCCGCGCTTAACAGGAATTTTTCGATGTACTTCCCGTCGGGATCGACGAGGAAATATTCCCCAACTCCTGCTCGCTCATATAAGTCCATCTTTTCCCGGCGATCCTTAAGAGATGAGGAAGGCGAAAGGATTTCAAAAATTACGTCCGGGGCGCCCAATATTCGGGTCTTTTCTATCTTTTGGCGGTCGCACACTATGAATACATCGGGTTGTACGACCTGATCTTCGGCGATAACGACGTCCAGCGGGGCGTCGAACACCTGGCAGCCTTGCGCGTGCTTTCTTAAGTGATCCCTTATGAGAAAACAGATTTCCACCGATACGCGCTGGTGGCCGGGCGTGGGGGAAGGAGTCATATCATGGAGCTTGCCGTCGATTATTTCGCATCGAAGATCCTCTGGAAAAGTCAGGTAATCCCGATACGTATAGCGGCGCGATTCTGCGGCTGTTTGCGTGGACATTTTTTTGGGACCTCCTGCCCGGGGGGCGGGATTAAATCTGTTCCATCCATAAGACGCTTAGATCGATTTCGAGTCCCTCGAAGGGTTCGGCGCGTACCTTGTCATTTTCGGAAAAGGCGTCCAAACGAGACCAGGTGGCCGATTCGAGCCGAAAAACTTCGAGGGTTTTAACGGCTGGGTCGATCAGCCAGACAAAGGGAACCGCAGACTGGGCAAACAGGCGCATTTTGATTATTCTGTCTCGTTGGGCCGTGGTGGGAGAATGTATCTCGCAAATCCAGTCCGGGCATACGAAAAAACGGTGTTCTTCAGCGGGCGTGAGCAGTCTTTCCTTTTTCCATCCGGCTAGATCAGGCACAAAGATATTCTCGGGGCTAAAGTGAATCTCCGGTTCGAAATATATGATCCATCCCCCCGGTCCGCCGGCATCTCCGAATTGATAAAACGGGGCGATTTTAATTCCCAGGGTCGAGGCGGCGTGGACGTGCCTTCTGGCCGGCCGGGGTGTGGCGATCAGTTTCCCGTCTATAATCTCGCCGGTCATGTTTTCCGGGATGCTGTAAAGATCGTCGTAGGTGGCCCTGCGTTGCGCGGTTTGTGCCATGAAGCCCTCCTCTACGGTTTACTCCATGTATATTATATTCCATGTCGGCATTGCATGCCAGCCCCGGCCATTCAAAATAGCCGGGGCCTCACTGTCATGGGCGGTAAAGACCAATGGCTCGTCATCTACGATCAATCGGTTTCCGTTTCGGAGCCGTACTTTTTTAGCTTCAGCTTGAGGGTCCGCCGGGTGATGCCGAGGCGGCGGGCGGCTTCGCTTTTGTTTCCGGCTGTTTCCTGCAGTTTGTTCAGTATGGCCTGCTTTTCGATGCAGGCAAGATCTGCCTCCCCGAAACCGTTTTCCGCCGGCCGAGGCAAAGGAGCTTTTTCCTCCCCCTGCTCCTCCACGGCCTGCACCGGAAGGGGCAGTTCCGCAGGGGATATAGAGTCCCCCCGGAGCAGTATCACCGCCCGTTCCATCGCGTTTTCAAGTTCGCGGACGTTTCCAGGCCATGTGTATCGCAGTAGAAGATCCATTGCCCGGGGTGGGATCGTTCTTACGACCTTGCCGCTCTTGCGCGAAAATCGGGCAAGAAAACCTTGCGCAAGCGCCGGGATATCTTCCACGCGTTCTCGTAAAGGGGGTGCGGCTAAGGCAAAGACGTTTAGCCGGTAAAAAAGGTCCTCGCGAAAAAGACCTTCTTTTACCATTTTTTCGATGTTGCGGTTGGTCGCAGCGATTACGCGAACATCCACGGGAATCGCTCCATCGCTTCCCACCCTTTGAATTTCCCCCTCCTGGATCGCCCGCAGGAGCTTTGCCTGCATGGGAAGGGGCAACTCTCCGATTTCGTCTAAAAAGATCGTGCCGCTGTCAGCCGAGGTGAAACGCCCTTTTCGTTGCTTGTCCGCCCCGGTAAAGGCCCCCTTTTCATGGCCGAAAAGCTCGGATTCGATCAGGGTCTCGGGTATGGCGGCGCAGTTGACTTCGATAAGGGGTTTTTCCCTTCTCGCGCTGTTGGCATGAATCGCGCGAGCGATCAGCCCTTTTCCTGTCCCGCTCTCACCTGTGATGAGCACCGTTGTGTCGGTGGGGGCGACAAGGGCTATCATCTCCAAAAGCTTTTGCATCGCCGGGCTTGCCCCGGTAAGTTCCGAGGTCTGGAAACGGGCGAGCTCGCCGCGCAGACTCTCGTTTTCATCCCGAAGCCGGGTGTGCTCCAGCGCCCTTTCCATCACGACCCGGAGCGTATCGAAGTCTATGGGTTTGGTGACGTAGTCGAAGGCGCCCGACTTCACGGCTTCAACCGCTGTGGGTATCGAAGAATAAGCCGTAACGATCACGATCGGAATGGAGGGGTTATAGGAGCAGATCGCCCTGGTGGCCTCTATGCCGTCGATCTTAGGCATTCGCATATCCATGAGGATCATGTCCACCGGTTTGGAACGGACAATGTCTAGGGCCTGCTCTCCGTCGCATGCTTCCGCGGTGTCAAATCCCCATTCGTCCATCATGGTGGTAAGCATCAACCGGTGGGAACGGTCGTCATCGGCTATAAGAATCGTGGTCTTTAGCAGTCTTGACATCCTGGAGCTCCTCCGGTGGGATGAATCGGTTGTTTTGAGCACGCGTCCGGCGCCGTGTAAAACCGGATCATGAACGTTGAGCCCTTTCCCGGCGCGCTTTGCACCTCGATCTGTCCCCCGTGGGCGGAGACGAATTTGTAAACATTTGCGAGGCCAAGGCCTACCCCGCGCGGTTTGGTGGTAAAGTAGGGGTCAAAGATATGAGGCAGATGTTCGGCCCGTATGCCCGTCCCGGAATCCTTCACCACGATGGCCACCCCCTCCGGCGCCCGGAAAGCCCTGAGGCTAAGCGTGCCGCCTTCGGGCATCGCGTGGATTCCATTGAGGTAGAGGTTCAAAAGGACCTGCGCGAGAAGATCGGGGTCGCCCTCTATCGGGAGGTCTTCGGGTAAGACTTCCGACTCGATCCTTACCCCCTGCTGGAGGCAATCGCCTTCGATCAGCCGCAGCGAATCGGCAATCAGCTCTTTGCAGGAAAGCCGACGGAGGTTTATGTCCGCAGGCTTTGCAAAATTTAGCAGCTCGGTTACCGCCCTGTTTAGCCTCTCGACCTCCTGGACCATCGTATCGGCAATCTCGCGGCTCTTCTGGTCGCCCCTGGTCCGGCCCGCCAGGATTGTCGCAAACCCCTTGATCGAACTAAGGGGGTTTCTGATCTCATGGGCGACTCCTGCCGCAAGCTTTCCCAAACCCGCAAGGCGCTCGCTTCTGCGCAGTTGTTCCTCCAGCCGTCTTACCCCGGACATGTCCGAGAAAAGATATACGTGTCCCCCCGGCAGGCCGTTGCTGTCCCGGATAAGCGCGGCGTTAACCAGAAGAGGAACCGACGCCGAATCGCTTAGCCTGCATTCGATCGCCTCCTCGATAACCGTTTCTTCCCGCTTCAACCGCTTGGCAATGGTAAGGAAGCCGGAGAAATCGCCGATGTGGCAGCCTTGCGGGTCGTCTTGACTTTTGAGGATCGAGCATGCGGCCTCGTTACTCCTTTCGATGCGTCCGCCAAGGTCGGTCATTAGCATGCCGACCGGCATCTGGTTTAAAACGGTCGAGGTAAATGCGCGCATCCCCTGAAGACGGGCGCGGGCCTGCCGAAAATTGTGCGCCCAGAAAAGTGAAATGAAACCCGCTGCTCCCACCAGCAGCATGGTTCCAAAAAGTATTACGGTCTGGTGTACATCCTGGCGGCTAGCCGCCTCTAACGGGGCAGGGTCCAGCCCCACGACTATGAACAGTTCTTTTTGCAACCCGGGCCCGCCCAAGCCGCAATGGTCGTTTGAACACCGGCCCCTTCCCCGCCCCCGCAACGGTCGAAAGGAGCGCATGACCTCGAACCTGCGCTCGGCGCCTCCGAAAAAAGCGTGGCTCGTCGCCCCGGGTTTAGGCGTAG
Organism: Syntrophobacteraceae bacterium; assembly: GCA_031292215.1. GTDB lineage: Bacteria > Desulfobacterota > Syntrophobacteria > Syntrophobacterales > Syntrophobacteraceae > SbD1. The sequence goes on from JARLHO010000026.1 coordinate 4,454, forward strand.
TCAGCTTGAGAGTTTCGCCGATTTTCCGCGGATCGCTGTGGGCGACAACCCTGCCCGCAGGGGTTGCCAGGGCAAGGAAGAGCACACCCGACTGATGCGCGGTTTCTTCCAGGAGCGTCTGATACTGCCTGCGTCCCCAACCCATACCCATGCCCGTCCTGGTCCCCGCTTCAACAGAGCGCATCAAGACGTCCGCCTGGGACAGAAGGGCGCGCTTTGTAAATTCCCTTTCCCTGTTTACGTTCTTTACCGCCAGGAAAAAGAGTATGGACGCAAGAAGGCAGACCGAGCCGATTAGCAACCAGGGTGATAACCATGCCAGCCTTGCCGGATTGGAGGGTCGATCGATCATAGCCGTAGCCTCGCCTGTTCTGTTCGTTTGCCAACAGATATTGCTAAGGCAAAAAACAAGCCATTGGCCGATAGCGGTGACGGCATGCCTTAGCGTACGGCTGTCCGGGTCTTTTGCAATTCACGCAATGCTCTTTCACCATCGCCTGAACTGCTCCTGTTCTCCTCCGATTGTACACGATTGCGCGGATAAAAAATATCCAGACGCAGGACCTTGCGGGTAATCCCTATCCATTTCTGCCAGCGGGCAAATTCGATTCCGAGGCGCGAAAGGCAATCGGCGTTGACGTAAAAGACGGGTAATAACGACATGGTATGAAATTTTTCCTGTTTTTGGCATGTGCTTTGCCTTTCCTTACTGCGTGTCGATACGATTGGAGAAAACCAAAATATTTACTCACGGTAGGAGAAGACAATGAAAAAATTGATCGGTCTTGCGGCGGTTGCCTCGGTGATCTTCCTTGGGGGCATGGGGGTGGCTTCGGCCCGCGACTCCAGCCAGGCGGCCGCGAACGCGAACAGCCGATGGCGCTGCGCGGGGATGTCGGGCCAGTCGGGCGGAGGGCAGGGCTGCCGGCGTTGCCCAAAGGGTGGAAACGCTGGAATGAACGCCGGTCAGGGAAAAATGGGGGGCGGAAACGGCCGCTGCCCGGCGGGCGTCGCGGCAGCTCCTTCCAGCGGGCAATAGGTGAATTTTTAAAAGGGATGATCCGAACGGCCTTTAATCCGGCTAATTCTTAGGTTTTTTACAACATGACAAGGAGGTAACACCATGAAAAAGACTGTATCGGTTCTATTGTTGTTATTTGCAGTGTCGGTCTTTTCCCCTCGGCTTGTGTTTGCTCAGCAGCAGGCCGGTCCGCCCGGCAAGGGATGGTATTGCCCGTACCGGGGGATGGGCGGCGGGGGGTGCGCCATGATGGGACGCGGACGTGGAATGGGACGCGGAATGGGACGCGGAATGGGACCGGCGGCCCGGCTAAACGGCGGCAAAGCCATTACCGGAGATCAGGCGAAGCTTCTGCTTCAAAACTATATCGGTTCGAGCGACGTCGCCGGGTTAAAGCTTGGCGCGATAGCCGACAAGGAAAATGTGTTCGAGGCCGTTATCACAAACAAGGATGGCGCCCCGGTGGAGAAAATTCAGGTGGATAAAAAAACCGGCTGGTTTAAAAATATCCCCTCCTGACGGGCGGGGGATCTATTTTTTGCCCTAAGCGCATGAGCATAAATTTTGGCGCCGAAGGCTTCGTCGGGGTGGGGGGGGGGGGGCGCCCCCCCCCCCCCACCCGGGGGGGGGGGGGGGGGGGGGCGGCCCCCCCCCATTTATTTATTTTTTTTTTTGTGTTGTTTTTTTTTTTTTTTTTATTTAAAATAATAACCGCTTCAACCCCCTTTATAAAATAAAATCAAAATGGGGGGGGGGCCCCGCCCCCCCCCCACCCCC
>JARLHO010000027.1 GCA_031292215.1 Syntrophobacteraceae bacterium
CGCGTACTGGCGCATGGTCCAGTAGCGGCCCCGGTACATCGTGGGCTGGACGCCGCGGGTAAAGGGAAAGGTTCCCGGATATCCCAGGTCGCGGTCGTAGTCACCGTTTTCCACATCCAAGGGGGTGTAGAGTCTTTCGACAGGAGCGCCCGAGATGGTGGTAAAAACGGGCTTGGCCTCGGGCGATTTGGCTAGCGACCTCGCAAGGGGCCCCTTCTCCCAATTTTTCTTACCGTCTTGTATTTTTTTAAGCGCCTTGTCATCGAACATACAAGCGACCTCCTCGCAAGGCCAAGTCCACACCCGGGGGCCTAGATTGTGAAAATATTTTCAGACCGTACCCTTGTACCAGTTGCTCCCCGGCGGGTCAATATCAATTGAGCGCGAACCATCAGGGATGATCGTACAAGATGTTTGTCTTAAACATAACAATCGATACAGGGGCGCAGCAAGCGGGGGGATTTTGCGCTGCCGGATAAGCGGGGATTATAAGGAAGAGCAGCCGGAGGTGAAAGGAGGTGGCCGATTTATTCTTGTCCCTGGAGCCGGTTATGGTGGATACTTGTCAAGTATACAGGAAACCTGCTGATGGGCACGGTAGAGCTTCTGGCGATTATCTACACATGCGCCCACTTATACAATACCGGAGTAGAGTGGGTACCCACCGCCATCTCGACCCGGGTTTCCGGATGGAAAGACTAGCCGTCCGCTTTGAATCCGTCGTGGAAAGTCATTGTTCCCTGCGGAATATGTCCGTCGAAAGACAGGGCCAGGAAGACCTCCTCGGGGACCCCCTCAAACACAAGTCCCGGCGTGTTCTCAAATCCTAATTTTCTGTAGTAATCCGGGTGTCCCACGAGGCAGCATCCCCGAGCATTAAGCCCTCTTAGCCGGGATAGCCCTTCTCGTATCAGCGATTTGCCAATGCCCTGCCGCTGGTGCTCCGGCAATACCGAAACGGGTCCCAGGCCGTACCAGTCTTGGGAGCCGTCAGACATCTCGACGGGAGAGAAGGCGATATGCCCTGCCGGCTTGCCGTCCGCTTCCGCGACAAGCGATACAGTTAGCGCCCCGGCCGCGCGTAGCGCCGTGATGACAAACTGTTCCGTATGATTGCTGATTTCCAGGGTTTTGAACGCAGCAATGATCACTTCGGCTATTGCGGCCTCATCGCCGCTTGTCTCGTTCCTGATAACGATCTTGGATTTCATCCCACTGCACTCCTCGTAACAGCTTTTCCAATAGCTGCGGCTACAATCGGGGCAACTTCGACGCCGCCTCCAGGATCCCGGTGTTTTTTAGCCATTCCCTGCTCGAACAAACTATAAATGAGCCGTTTAAAAGGTTTTGCTTGTTGTAGACAAAAAGTTTTCCGGATAAATCGACCATGACGCCCCCTGCTGCGGTAACGATCGCCTGGCCTGCCGCGGTGTCCCATTCCCAGGTGGGGCCGAACCGGGGATAAAAATCGGCTTCTCCAGCCGCTACCGAACAGAATTTTAGAGCGCTGCCGCGGTTTATGATCCGGTGGGAGGGAATAAGCGAGAGGAATTGCTCCAACCCGGGGGTGGGATGAGAGCGGCTCCTTACGACCCGCACCGGTTCATCGGGGGAGATCGGGGAAACCGTTAGCCTTTTGCGCCCGCCCGAAGTTATTTCCCAGCACCCTTCGGATGCGCCGGCAACGAACGCGCGGTCCGACACCGGGATGTAGATTATCCCGGCGACTGGCGTGCAGCCCTCTACCAGGGCGATATTTACGGTGAATTCGCCGTTTCTTTTTATAAACTCCTTCGTTCCGTCGAGCGGATCGACGAGCCAGAACCTGTCCCAATTTTTCCTCGCCTCAAAGGGAATTTCCCGCCCCTCTTCGGAAAGGACAGGAATATCGGGGTAGCGCTCCCGCAGCGCACCGTCGATTATGGCGTGCGAGCGCAAATCGGCGAGGGTAAGAGGGGAGTGGTCCTGCTTTCGAGTCACCTCGAAATCGGCCCCGTAGACTTCCAGGATGGCACGGCCGGCTTCTTTTGCAATTTTTATGAGAAAATCGAAATCCATTTTATTTTTCCCCTTGGTCTTTCGCTCTATCTTTGCGCCTTAAGGAACAGGCTTCGGATAAGTTCGAAGTGGTTTCTGTGGTTTCGGATTTTCCACCACACAGATCCCCTTTGCCCGATTGTCCAGGCAGAGCCACCGTCCGGGTCTTGCGCGCAAACAAGGCGTGCGACGTTGTCTATGCCCGCTCCGGCAAATCTACCCTCGACCGTTCCCCCAAGCCAGTCTTTAGGATCGCAAATATTCTCCGACCAGGAAAAAGGATCGGATAGGAGTAACTGCGCATCGGTTCCCCGCGCCACACGCCGCGCCTCCTTTATAAGTTCGAAAGGGCCTGAAGTCTTGTCGATAACATTTAGAGAAGCCACGCAGGCAAAGGAACCGGAGCGAAAGGGAAGCGCTTGGGCATCGGCTACGATAAACTCCACCTTTGCCGAGTCCCACTCCGGGGGCAGGAAAAAACTTTTTTGCGAGCAGATCAAGCCCTCTTCCTTTATTGGAAAAGCGAGGTTTCGTTCCCTCAAAATGCGCCTGGCCGTTGCAATAAAGCTCCTGGAGGCATCTATGCCGATAACCAGGTCGCACTTTGCAGACATCTCAAAGCAGAACCTTCCCGTGGCGCAACCGGCGTCGAGGGCCGCCCCTGAGACCGGCGCGATTTGTTCGGCCCACTGCGAATAGGCCTTCGTTGCGTCCGGGTCCCCGAAAAGATCGGCGTAATGGGACCAAAGATAGGCCGAGAGCACCTCGGGCGTCTCGTAGGCAGAGGTCGCGGGGGGGATGTCCCCTACTTTTCCACTCTTTACTTTTTCCTCATTACTCTTGCAAATCGTAAGGCATGCGATTCCCTCGCTTATCGGGTAAGTCTTCCCGCAGCCTCCGCACTCCAGGCGACCATCGAGTATCTCCTCGCCAGGGCATCGAGAATCCTCTAGATGAAGGCAATTTTCCTCGGGGAGGCACTCAGGGCATATCAAAAACTTCAGGATTTGGCGTTTCACAACATTTTAAGCCAATAGTAAAGGAGTACGGGTTGATGCCAAACACTCGAGCGGATAAAACGGCGCGCGCGCCATTTTTTAACCACGGTAAGCACCGGCCGGCCTTGTGGCGACAGTCGCCTGACGCTTTGGTCCTCATGCCGATTTTATCATTGAATAACCCCCAAACCGCCATTATATAAGAGAGCGCTTTGCAATACATGACCTGCGCCGGGGGAAAATGATAATGTAAAGAGAAATGTTGTCAAGAAGACAAAAACAGGAAGAACTGCATCAGGGAGGAAACAAATGGCGGAAACCGAACTGCCGAACCCGCGGGAGATCGAAGAACTAAAGGAAAAAAAGTTTAACACAATCGTTGCCATGATCACCGCGGTTTATGCGGTTATTTTGGCCTTATCGTCTCTTGGCGGAAATCACGCCATGAAAGAAATGCTTCTTTCACAGCAGCAGGCCTCGGACCAGTGGGCCTTCTACCAGGCCAAGTCGATACGGGAGCACCTCTACAAGAGCCAGAAGACGATACTCGAAAACGAAATAACGCTACTATCCGGCAGCCTTGGCGCGGAGGCGACGGCGAAGGCCCGCGCTGCCGTAAAGGAGCTTGGAGACCAGGAAGCCAAGTACGGGAAAGATAAGAAGGAAATCATGCACAAAGCCAGAGAGCTGGAAAACGACAGGGATAAAAGCAAGGCAAAGGACCCCTACTTCGAATACGCCGAGGTGCTGCTCCAGTTGGCCATAATCCTGGCCTCGGTATCCATATTGGCGGACAGCTTCGCGGTATTTTCCTTTTCGCTCCTGTTTGCCCTGGCCGGGACCTTCATGTGCGCAAACGGGTATCTGCAGTTTCTAGCGATCCCCTTTATACAGTAATCGAGCTGGATTCTTAGAAGTCCTTGCCCCGGGCTTCCCATAATCCTGCAATATGTCGATCGTCTCAGCGGCGGCGCCGCTTTATAATCGGCCGGGCAAGGGGTCGCGCCCGATGTCCTGGCTCCTGCGCCACATCCGGCGAGGCCACTGCAAACCTTCCTTTACGGCGTCCCCCCTAAGCTGTAGCTTTTTCCGGCTCCGGTGTCTGCCTTATATGCAGCAGCTCGGGTTTTTTAAGGATTACGCGGGTATCTGCCGGGACGGACTCGGTTATCCATACGTTTCCGCCGATTATCGACCGTGCCCCGATAATTGTCTTTCCACCCAGGATGGTCGCTCCCGCATAGATTATCACATCGTCTTCGATGGTGGGGTGGCGCTTTTTGTCTCTTAGCAGATCGCCGGCATCGCGCGGTAGCGATAGAGCGCCAAGGGTTACTCCCTGGTAGAGCCGTACCCGGTCGCCGATCTCGGTGGTCTCGCCTATGACAACTCCTGTGCCGTGATCGATAAAGAAGCTCTCCCCGATGTGGGCGCCCGGGTGGATGTCTATGCCGGTCACGCTGTGGGCGTATTCGGTAACGATGCGGGGAATGAGGGGGATTTGTTGTTCCCACAGGTGATGAGCTATCCGGTGGACGGTTACCGCAAAAAGCCCCGGATAGCTGAAAATTATTTCATCGTAGCTCTTGGCGGCGGGATCTCCCTGGTATGCGGCGCGCACGTCGGCTGCCAGCATAAGACGAAGCGAGGGAAGATCTCTCATGAAGTTTAGCGTCGCTTTCTGGCCCGACTCTTCACAGTGTACGCACGGCAAATCGTGGCGGATACAGTCGTGGCGAAGAGCCAGGGTCAGTTGCTCCGACATCAGTTCGAAAAGCTCGGTGGCCTCCTGGCCCAGGTAGAAATCGAGATTGAACTTGTCGAGCCGCCCTTTAAGGAAATACCCCGGGTAGAGCAACCTCTTTGCCCGGTCCACTATGTCCACTACGGCTTCCTTGGAGGGGATCGGCTCGGGTCCCACATGGTCGAAGCACACGCCGTTGGAGCAGGTGGCCGCAAGTTTTTCCACGATCCGCGGGACCTCTTCCCGGAAAAGGATTTCCGAAGCTATTTCAGTTTTGCAATTGTTGAAAATACGTTTATCGCCCATGGCCCACCTGGAAGAAAAGAAACAGGGCCGCAACTCCTTTTGAGAGCGCCGGCCCGGTAGCGGAAGAATAACTGTTTTTTTGGCTCATCCCTGCCCGCACAACCGGGGGCCCATTTTCCAATAGGGAGACATGCCCCTTAGGGTTTCGATTATGGGGGGTAATTTTTCGATTACAAAATCGATTTCGTCTTCGGTATTGTAGATGCTCAGGCTGAACCTGATCGATCCATGGGCCATGGTAAAGGGAATGCCCATGGCCCGCAGGACGTGGGAAGGCTGCAGGGACCCGGAGGTGCAGGCAGACCCGGAAGAGGCGCAGATCCCGTATTGGTCCATCATGAGAAGGATGCCTTCTCCTTCGACGAATTCAAAGCTGATGTTGCTCGTGTTGGGCAGCCGGTTGGTCCTGTCGCCGTTTACCTTGGTATTGGGGACGATGCTGAGGATGGCGTTTTCCAGCCTGTCGCGCAGCCCCTTAACGAAGGTATTTTCCATTTCCAAATTCTTTAGAGCCAGCTCGGCGGCGACACCCAGCGCTATGATGCTCGAGGTCGCCTCGGTGCCCCCGCGCCTTCCCCGCTCCTGGTGGCCGCCCAGCAGGAAGGGCGAAAACTTGGTGCCCTTTCGCAGGTAGAGAACGCCGATCCCCTTGGGCGCGTGGAGCTTGTGGCCGGAAAGCGAGAGCATGTCGATAGGGGTCTTTGCCAAATCGATTGCGATTTTTCCAACCGCCTGGACCGCGTCGGTATGGAAGAGAATATTGCGTTCCCGGGCGATTTCGGCCGCTTTTTCCAACGGAAATATCACCCCGGTTTCATTGTTGGCCCACATAAGGCTTACCAGCGCCGTGTCGGGGGTAAGCGCGCGCTTATACTGCTCAAGGTCGAGACGTCCTTCGGCATCGACTGGCAACTCGCTCACCCGGTAGCCCTGGGTGGCCAGTTGGGCGCAAACCGCGCGTATCGCCGGATGTTCGACCCGGCTGGTCACGATGTGCTTTTTGTCCGGATGCCTGGAGAGCGCCGAGTGAATGGCGGTGTTGTCGCTTTCCGTGCCGCAGCTCGTAAAGACGATTTCCTCGGGGGATGCGCCCAGAAGAGCCGAGACCTGCTCGCGCGCCTTCCTAACCTCTTTCATCACCTGGCCCCCGAAAGAGTGCATGCTCGAAGGATTCCCGTAGAGTTCATGGAAATAGGGGAGCATCGCTTCGACCACTTCCGGGGCTACGCTCGTAGTCGCATTGTTGTCCATGTAGACCGGTTTCACGCCGACACCTCCTCTACGACAAGCTCGGGCCACACCAGTTCGCGCAGCTTTACCTCGACGAAATTTTTGAGCGTCTGGTTGGATGCCTGGCAGGAGGAGCATGCGCCCCGTGTTGCGACCATTACCCGATTTCCCACCACGTCCACCAACTCGATATCGCCGCCGTCGTGTTTTAGCGCCGGCCGGATCTCGCGCTCAAGCGTTTCCTCGATCATCTTGATCTTCTTGATATTGGAGAGCTTGGGCATGGAGGGCAAAGCCCCGCCGGCCTCGGCCAGCACATGATCGATTATCTCCTGGATCAGCGGATGGCAGTTTCCGCAGCCGCCTCCCGCCTTGGTGTAATTGGTCACATCTTCGACTGTCGCCAGCCGGTTCTCGCGCACGGCCCGCTCAATTTCCTTTTGGGTCACCCCGAAGCACTCGCAAACGATCTTGTCTTCTTCGGCCTGGACAGGTGCGCCCTTATAAAAAGAGATGGCCTGTTCGAGGGCTTCCCGCCCGAGGACCGAGCAGTGCATTTTTTCCTCCGGCAGTCCGCCGAGGTAGTTTGCAATGTCCTGGTTGGTGACTTTGGCGGCCTCATCGACGGTCATCCCCTTTACCATTTCGGTCATGGCCGAGGCCGAAGCTATGGCGCTCGCGCATCCGAACGTTTTAAACTTCGCCTCCAGGATCCTGCCGTTTTCATCGAGTTTAAAGGTGAACTTCAAGGCGTCCCCGCAGGCAATCGATCCAACTTCCGCAACCCCGTCGGGATTTTCGATTTCCCCAACGTTTCGAGGGTTGAGAAAATGCTCTTTGACTTTATCAGTGTAGTCCCACATGTACAGTCCCTCCCGCTACTCCGTATTATCTCGCCACATTATAACTATAAGCGATCCCCGGCAGGCAGCAAATAGAGTAATATCTAGATAAATTTTTTCGAACTTACAATTTTAACAAAACTTGGCGCGAGTTGGAATGAAAAAACCACCAAGGAGTCCCGGAGGGCGCAGCCTTTTTGACCGGCCGTCGTCTCCCGGCCGGTCAAAAAAAGAGTTTTCCTCTGTGCCTCCGTGTCTCTGTGGTCTGATTTTCACTTACCCGGGTGTAGCGCAAGTACATGAAAGAGGGCGGCGACCCCTTTTTAAGACCTCGTCCCACGCCCTCGATATCCCGACTTTTTCCTTGACAAAACCCGCAGCCCTACACTAATTTTCGCGATGGCCTTTCGTTCTTTCTCAGGCTCTGCGCCTGCAACTATTCCGCAGCACCGACCACTTGTAAATTGCCGGATTTTCTTAACCGCCGCTTAAAGGTTTGCACAGGACCGATAAGCCTTAGGAGGCGAGCGGTCCGGCTAAATTGAGGTTTTAGTGGGTGAGTGAAACCCTTTCCTTGCCTTGGTTCTTACTGAAAGACAAAAATTTCAAACGGAGGTTAAATCGAACATGCCTTACGATGCTACCAAGATGATGGACTGGCAGATTTCGGAAGCCGCAGAAGTCAATATGCCTACTCCATGGGATTTCCAGGAGAAGCTGGGACTGCAAAAAGATGAAATCCTTCCCATGGGCAGGCTCTGCAAGCTCGACTTCATGAAGATCGTCGACAGGCTGAAGAGTCGCCCCGATGGAAAGTACATCGAAGTTACCGCCATCACTCCTACCCCCCTGGGAGAAGGCAAGAGCACGACTTCCTGCGGTTTGATGGAAGGGTTGGGAAAAAGAGGCAAAAATGTCGGCGGCGCCCTCAGGCAGCCCTCGGGCGGCCCGACCATGAACATCAAAGGAACGGCGGCGGGCGGGGGCAATTCGCTTCTTATCCCGATGACCGAGTTTTCGATGGGTCTTACCGGCGACATAAACGACATCATGAACGCCCACAACCTGGGCATGGTCGCCCTTACCTCCCGCATGCAGCACGAGAGAAACTACAATGACGAGCAGCTTGCTCGCTTGACCAAAATGAGACGGCTAGACATCGACCCGACCCGGGTCGAGATGGGCTGGATCATCGATTTTTGCGCCCAGTCGCTTCGTAACATCATCATCGGGATTGGCGGCAGAACCGATGGCTACACGATGCAGTCAAAGTTCGGGATCGCGGTCAGCTCCGAAATCATGGCCATTCTGTCGATTGCAACCGATCTCGCCGACATGAAAAAAAGGCTAAATAACATCACCGTGGCCTTCGACAAGAGCGGAAAACCTGTGACCACAGGGGATCTCGAAGTCGGAAACGCCATGACCGCCTTCATGAGAAACGCCATCAACCCGACCCTTATGTGCACCGCCGAATATCAGCCCTGCCTGGTTCACGCCGGTCCTTTCGCAAACATCGCCGTGGGTCAGTCCTCGATCATCGCCGACCGCGTGGGCTTAAAGCTCTTCGATTACCACGTAACGGAAAGCGGTTTTGCAGCAGACATCGGATTTGAGAAGTTCTGGAACGTAAAGTGCCGCTACTCGGGTCTTAAGCCTCACGTATCGGTTCTAACGACCACCATTCGCGCGCTCAAGATGCACGGCGGAGGCCCCAGGGTCGTGGCCGGTCTTGCTCTTCCCGAAGCCTACACCAGGGAAGACCTCGCGCTGGTCGAAAAGGGCATCCCCAACATGGTGCATCACATCAACACGATCCGCAAGTCGGGCATCAACCCCGTCGTGTGCATCAACTCCTTCCATACGGACACCAAGGATGAAATCGCCCTGGTGAAAAAGCATGCGGAAGCCGCCGGCGCGCGCTGCGCGGTATCCCAGCACTGGCTAAAGGGCGGCGAAGGCGCTCTGGAATTTGCCGATGCGGTTATCGATGCCTGCGAACAGCCGGGCGAATTCAAGTTCCTCTATCCGCTCCAAATGAAGCTAAGAGACCGTGTCGCCATGGTGGCCAAGGAAGTCTACGGCGCAGACGGAGTCTCCTGGACTCCCGAAGCCGAGTCAAAGGCCAAGATGCTCGAAGCCGATTCGAAGTACGACGATTATGCCACCATGATGGTCAAAACGCACCTCAGCCTCTCGCACGATCCGGCCGTAAAGGGCGTGCCCAAGGGCTGGACGCTTCCGATCCGCGACATCCTCATCTACTCGGGCTCAAAGTTTCTGTGCCCCTGCGCGGGCACCATCAGCCTTATGCCCGGAACCGCTTCCAACCCGGCTTTCCGCCGCGTGGACGTGGATGCCGAAACCGGCAAGGTGACGGGGCTGTTCTAACTGCGGCAGGGTATAGCGCCGAATCGTCATTTCTATTCGGTTAGTCCGAGCGACATTGTAAAAGGGGGCAGGGCCAAAGATGTGCCCTGCCCCTCTTTTCGCATGCGCTTCGAAGGAGAATGAAAATGTCAATGCTGGATAAAACTTGCTCGGCATTTGTCGAGGTGCTGGCCTCGAAGGCGCCCGTTCCCGGCGGGGGCGGCGCTGCAGCCATGGGTGGAGCGATAGGGATGGCCCTCTCCAACATGGTCGGAAACCTTACGGTAGGCAAAAAAAAATACGCCGATGTTGAAGGTGAAGTGAAGGAACTAATAGCCAAGGGCGATGCTATCATCGATAAGCTAAAAAGGCTTGTGGATCGGGACGCGGAAGTGTTCGAACCCCTGTCCAAGGCCTACGGGCTCCCCAAAAGCACGCCTGAGGAAGTCAAATATAAAGAAGAAACCATGGAGAAGTGTTGCATCGAGGCTTGCGGCGTGCCCATGGAAATCATGCGCGCGGCCTTCGAGGGAATTAAAGTGCATGCCCGGATGGGCGAGATCGGCGCCATGATCGCCATCTCGGATGTGGGCTGCGGGGTAGCGTTTTTAAAGAGCGCGCTCATTGCGGGTAGTCTCAATGTGATTATCAATCTCAACACGATCGAAGACCGGCAATTCCTCTCCGCCACCCGCAAAGAAATGGACGACCTGCTCGAAACCGGCTCCAAAATGGCAGACGACACTCTGTCCCTGGTTCTATCGAAATTGAAGAAATAAGGAGACTTGTCAATGGCTGAACTTTTAAAGGGAAAACCCGTAGCCGATGCCATGAAGGAAGAATTGATAAAAAAGGTCCAAGCCTTGAAGGCGAAGGGAATTGCGCCAAAGCTTGGGATAGTTCGGGTAGGAAATCGCCCGGACGACCTTTTTTATGAAGGGGGCGCCAAGAAGACTTGCGTAGCCCTTGGCATGGAGTCACAGGTTTTTGAATATCCCGAAAACATCGCGCAGGCCGATTTCGAAAAGGCAGTGATCGCAGTGGGGCAAATGAAAGACGTCCACGGCATACTGATGTTTTCGCCTCTGCCAAAACATTTGGACGAAAAGAAGATCAGGACTTTGATCCCGGTGGAAAAGGATGTGGATTGTTTGACTGTTGGCGGCGCGGCCAAAGTTTTTACAGATGATCCTACCGGTTTTCCTCCCTGCACGCCCGCTGCCTGTATGGAAATGCTCCATCACTTCGCCATTCCCGTCAAGGGCAAAAAATGTGTTGTGGTGGGCCGTTCCCTGGTGGTTGGAAAACCCCTTGCCATGTTGCTGCTAAGAGAGCACGGCACCGTGACGATCTGCCATTCCAGGACCGAGAATCTGCCGGAAGTCTGCCAAAACGCCGATATTCTTATCGCCGCCGTTGGAAAAGCCAAGATGATCAAGGGCAATTTCGTAAAGCCCGGGCAAATAGTAATCGACGTGGGCATAAATCCCGATCCCGACAATCCCGGCAAGTACTGCGGCGATGTGGATTTTGCCGAAGTGGAGCCCGTGGTCCAAAAGATTTCGCCGGTTCCAGCAGGTGTAGGATCGGTTACAACCGTGGTTTTGTGCAAGCAGACCATCATGGCCTGTGAAATGCAAAATAGCTGAAGCGATGCGAACTTTGCGCATCAATCCCTGTTGCATTTCAAATGTGATTTGAAATGCAACAGGGGACATCCCCCTTGGGAAGATCCCTCCCAGGTAGGTCGGCTCCCCCGCCCCACTTTTCTCTATCCGGATACCCTCCGCTTTTGCCTTTTTCAGATTTTTCAGAGAAAAACCCCCATTATGTCAAACCCAAGGCTTAAGCGCAAATATTGCGGGAAAAAACGTGCGGTCCTGCCCCGGGGCTTTGCACGATTTTTGGCGGCGAAAATCCGGCCTCCCAGAGTTATGTGAGAGCGAAGCAGAACACCGCCCACGCGTAGCGAAGGAGCCGCTTTACCGTCCTTACTCTCAAGCGTGGCGCCGAAGTCCGCGCCGGTCATAAACATTCTTTCCCGTGTTGTCAACAAATAGAAATGTCCGGTTTTATAGCAAATGAATTGTCCGCTTTCCGGGTGGCTCCGATGCCGAATTCAGATCAGGCTGAATTTCTTGGCGGAGCGCCCCTGGTTACGCTGTCTAACGATCCCTATTGTTTTTTTACTTGTCTGGTTTCAACTAAATGCTATCTTCTTCTTACCCGCCCGGAGGATAAGGCAACGCTGGGGAGCGACCTGAGCGCCGAGGCGGGAGGATGATGGAGGGGCAGAGCTTTTACGGGCTCTGCCTTCGCTATTAATCTGCCCCTCTTGAGTCCTCCAAAGCGATAAACCCAAAAGCTAGCGTCAACGACTAACCCGCCGGGCTCAGGCAGTGGCGCCTTGCCGCGTGTTTTGAGTTTTTTTTATTTCCTCTCCCTGCGGGCTGTAGCAAGCCAGCCGACGCGGGCCATGAAAGATTGCCAGCCCCCCGTCCGGGTAACGATGAACTTTTACCGTGACCTTTACATAGTGCATTCGGTATTGGTCCGGCGGGATTTGGAGTTTTAGCCCCTCGAATGAAACGCAGTTGTCTTTGCCCACCACGCGTTCGTGCTGCTCGCAAAGAATGTCGTCAACATCATGGCCTATAAAGGCTACGAACGCCGATCCTTCCTCCATGGCGGGTTGCATGAACTCCTCGTTAAATGCCCGCAGATAGTGGTCACTTAAATACCGGTTGGCACCCACCATGTCTTTTATGCCGGCCAGGGCCAACTCTTTGGGAAGCCGTTCCTGATGAGTACGAAACATCCGTTCGCAGCGCCCGCGAGCCTCGGGAGAATAAGCCGGAATCATATGGATACCTAAGTTCTTCATGGCTCGTCCAAACTGGGTAAGATTGACCTTGTCAACTTTGCCCCCGGCCTCCGGAGTTGTCCAATAATGACTGCCTCGATCCGTGTAGAGGGAGGAGAATAGACCCTTCTTTTCAATCACCTCCTTTACTCCCTGAAAGCTGCTCAACGTGCCCTCCTCTTCGACAAAGAAAAGGGAATAGTGCTCGTTGGTCGCATCATCCATGGTCAGGATCAAGTCCCACTGCAGGCCCGGAACCCACTCGTGCGTGCTGCCGTCCTGGTGCAGCATCATCCCCGGCCAGGCTGCCCGCTCCCTGCGTTTCCTGTGTTTCCCGCGACCTGGCGCCTTGGAGATTAATCCCGCCTCCTGGAGGCGGCACTTGACCCAGGTGTAACTGCGTGTTCCTCCACCCTTGCGGTACCAGGCATAAAAATGTTTGGCGTTCCAACCCCGATGGCGTTGCTTATAACGTTCAAGCAGTTCAAAAGCCTCATCGACAGGCGCTCTGCGATGAGACGGCTGAGAAAGCCGCTTGTCCAGTAATCCGTCGAGTCCGGATTCTTCATATCGATCAATCTGGCGCCGAAAGGTCCTTTCGCACACTCCCAGCATTCGAGCCGCTTCCTCCTGGGTCAAGCGACTTTCCCGCCAACCCCCGTATACTTCTTCGAAACGCATTTTCCGCACCTCCTGTAGCAACTCTGTCCGTCTCACAGGCCTCCTCCTTCGGAAGCCTATCAGAACCGGACAATTCACGTGCTACAAGTGCGGACATTTTATTTGCTCGCTACATAAACATTCTTTCCCGTTGTGCGCCTGTAGTGAATATGCTAAGCTAATTGATCTTATCTGGCGAAGGCCGGTCCATCTTGAGTGGACGATTGCACATCCTAGACATAATCGATTATGGAAAAAAGCAAATCGCTGCCCAACGATGTTCGCGCCAAAGCTCCACCATGTCGGGTTGCGTCTTATCCTGCAAGGCTTGCCCTCCTCTTCGCCCTTTTTTTCCTCTTTAGCGCCGTTTCCATAGCGTTCCATCATCATGACGACGGCTGCGAACACGACGACTGCCCCATCTGCGCGGCGGCTTTTGTCATTTCAACAGCCGTCGTCGGCCTGGGATTTTTCCTCTACGCGGTCTTCATCACCGCCTCGAGGCTCGAAGTCTTTGAGCCATCCTCGGTGTATGATTGCGAAAGTCTTTGTCTTCCCCGCACAAGAGCCCCTCCGGCCTGACTCCTCTGACATAATCAACTAATAGAATCGTTCGGACTCGATTGCTGTGCAACCCTTGTTGAACACGGCCCGGGATAGTTTTTTCCGGCGGAAGGGATTATTGCGCGCAGTGCGGGGCCGAGGTGAAGAGTCATGTCGCAAGACTTAAGGAGGGGAATATGTTGTCGCTTAAAAGCGCGGCCGCCTTGGTGCTGCCGTTCGTTTTCTTCATGGCCGGAGCGGTTGAGGCCGGCCCGGTAGCTACCGGCAGGGTAGAGGGAACGGTAAGGGATGCGTTGGGAAGGGCGCTGCCAAGGGTGGAGGTAACTCTTAAAACATCCGGACAAGAGGTTGTCGGGAAGAAAAGAAGCGATGCGAAGGGCCGGTTCATGTTCACCGGTGTAAGGCCCGGGGTTTATGCGGTTTTCGGAGCTAAAAAGGGCTTTGAAAAGAGCACCGCGATAGCTGTGGTGAAGCCCGGCGCGACAGCGGCCGCACCGCTTACCCTGACATCGAAAAAGGCGCTCGAGCTCTCCGTTGTGGCGCAGCGGCTGGTCCAGGCCAGAAACGAATTATCGCCTTCGACGGGAGGAAGCGAATATCACATCAGCCAAAGCGATATCAACACTTTGCCCCAAGGGGAGAACACTCCGCTAAACGACGTGTTGCTGCAGGCGCCCGGCGTTGCCAATGATTCGTTCGGCCAGCTTCATATCCGTGGCGACCACGGCAACATACAATACCGCATCGACGGGGTGACGCTTCCCGAAGGAATCACCGCAGGTTTTGGCCAGGCGCTCGACACCCGCTTTGCAAACTCGATCAACCTTCTGACAGGCTCGCTGCCGGCAGAGTATGGCTACCAGACCGCGGGGGTCGTGGACATAAACACGAAGAGCCAAATAGAAAACGGAGGGAGCCTCGATATCTACGGGGGAAGCTACGGGACGGTTCAGCCCAGTATCGAGTACGGAGGCTCTGACGGAAAGCTGAACTATTTTGTGTCCGGTTCCTACCTGGGAGACGATCTGGGGGTCGAAAACCCCACTTCGAGCCAGAGCGCGATCCACGACCATACGGACCAGGCCAACGGGTTTGCCTATTTTTCCTACCTGCTAAACGACACTACCAAGCTCAGCTTCATGTCCGGCACATACGACGGCTGGTTTCAAATTCCGAATAATCCGGGACAGACCCCAAACCCGAATTATCTGGCCGCGCTGGGCATCCCGGGCTTTAATTCCGCGGCGCTAAACGAGAACCAGTATGAGACCAACCGCTACGGGGTTATCTCCCTGCAAAGCGCAATCGGTTCGGATGTAAATTACCAGCTCTCCTATTTCAGCCGTTACACAAGCACACATTTTGTTCCGGACCCGATCGGAGACCTGGTTTTTAACGGGGTCGCCTCCGATGTCTTCCAGAGCAGTTTCACCAACGGCCTGCAGGGTGACGCCAGCTACCGCCTAAACGACAAACACACCCTCCGGGCCGGTATTTATTTTAGCGACGAAAACGACGTGAGCGACAATAGTTCTTCGCTCTTCCCGGTAAACAGCCTGGGAGTTCCCACCGGCTCGCCCTACACCATAGTGGACGACACGTCCAAGAACGGCAATACTCTTTGCGGGGTCTACCTCCAGGACGAGTGGAAACCGATCGAAAAGCTTACGATCAACTACGGCGCAAGGTTTGACCAGATGAACGCCTTTGTTTCCGCCAATCAGTTGAGCCCCCGTCTGGGAGCGGTCTACAAATTGACCCCCGAAACCACCCTTCATGCCGGTTATTCCAGGTACTTCACGCCGCCGACTAACGAGTTGATCGCCCCCGACACCCTGCAGCTCTATCAGGGAACTTCGAATCAGGCCCAGGTTCAGGAAAATTCGCCCGTCTTGCCGGAACGGTCCAACTATTACGACGCCGGCGTAATACAAAAGATAACGCCCGAGTTTAACGTCGGCCTGGACGGTTACTACGAAACCAGCAAAGACTTGATTGACGAAGGTCAGTTCGGACAGGCTATGATTTTCGGTCCCTTCAATTATGCGCAGGGCCAAATAAAAGGCGTAGAATTGACCGGCAACTATCATTCGGGCAAATTCGGCGCCTACGCAAACCTTGCCGTAACGCAAAGCCTGGCAAAAGACGTGGTTTCCGGCCAGTTCAATTTCACGCCTGACGAATTGGCTTATATAGCGGATAACTGGATACATACCGACCACGACCAGCTCATTACCGCTTCCCTGGGCGTTTCCTATACATGGTGCGGAACCAAATTCACAGCGGATGGAATCTACGGCAGCGGTCTACGCAGCGGATTCGCCAATACGGGCTCCGTTCCCGCCAATATCCAGGTCAATCTGGGGGCGATGCGAAAATTCCAATCGGCGTGCTTTGGCCCCATGCAGGCCCGCGTGGCGATCCTGAACGTGTTCGATTCAAATAATGAAATCAGGTCCGGGAGCGGCATAGGCGTATTCGCGCCCCAATACGGGCCGCGAATAGGCCTCTATGCCGGACTGACCAGGTTTTTTTAATCGGTTTTGACCCCTTCTCAACTTCCTTTGGAACAGAGGTGCAAGATGCAGGAAATGAAAACGGTCATCGAAGCTTTGAAGCTCGGGGGCGCCATGGTTTATCCGCTGGCGGTTCTGGCGGTTCTGGCCATTTCGGTCATGCTGGACAAGGCGTTTGTTTATCTGCGCTACATGCGTATTCCGGGACATCTGATCGAATTTGTCGAAACTTATGATTTTTCATGGTCGGATTTTGACCGCCATTTGAGCGGTCTTGGCAAGGGCAACTATTTCCAGCGGTTTTTCCGGGTGGTCGTGGAAAACCGGGCAAAACCGGTGTGGTGGGTCGAATCGCGCGCCGGAGATGAAGCGCAGTTGATCGAGGGAGCTTTGAGTCGAGGATTGTGGATGCTGGAGACGATCGTAACCGCGGCGCCCCTCCTGGGTCTATTTGGCACGATAACCGGCATGATGCGCGCCTTTAACCTCATTGGCAAAAACGGGCTGGTGGATCCAACCGGTGTAACGGGTGGAGTCGCGCAGGCGCTGATCGCCACCGCTCTTGGCCTGGTGATCGCCGTCATTGCTCTTTTCGCGTTCAATTTCTTTTCGCGCCGGCAGGCCCGAATGCTCGATGAAATGGAGCGGCTGGGGACCCGCCTGGTTGATCATATCAGAATGAACGGGCCCTCGAAGGAGGATATAAATGAAACTGCGTAAGTCCCGCCGGCCAAGCAAGGGCCGGATCGAGATCATCCCGATGATCGATGTCATGTTTTTTCTCCTGGCTACATTCATGCTTGCATCGCTTTCCATGCAAAACCTGCATTCGATGGCGGTAAACCTTCCGCGAGGGAGTGCTGCGGCCATGCAGGCCAAAAGCCCGGTGACGCTGACCATAACCAGGGAGAGCGCAATATTTCTGGATAAAACGCCCGTTACTCTGAAAACGCTTGCCGCAACACTTAAACCGATGCTCGCAGCCCCCGGCTCAAGCGTTATAGTTTCGGCCGATAGTGCTGCGCCCTACGGAATAACCGTCCAGGCGATGATGCAGGCCCGCGCGGCGGGGGCAAGCCATTTTCTCATTGCCGTAAAACACGATAACCGGGGGAGCTCCGTTGAATAAATGGAAAAACATCGACAGCCCCTGGCGCCGGCTGCCCTGGACGCTTCCCGGCGCCCTGATGATTTGGGCCATGGCGCTTTGGAGCCTTTCCTATTTTATCAAAAAGCCGGCCCCTCGGGTGGTTGCGCCCCCTCCGATAGACGCCAGGCTCCTCGAGGAGCCCGCTCCACCTCCTGTGCAAAAGGTAAGGATCGGCCAACCCGCGGCTCCGAAGAAGTCGGAGCCCACTCCAGCGCCTCCGGAAAAGCCTTCGCCCGTGCGAAAAACCCGCGCAAGGCCGGTGGTTCCTAAATTACGGAGGCGCGAGACGTCTCGCCCTTCCCGGGCGGTCTCCGGCCACACTCACGTCGTACCCGAGAGCGATCAACGGGGCGCTGTGACCAAACCAGCGGCCCCGGCCGGCGGCGCTCAGGCCGGGTCGGTCCATGGAAACAGCACAACCGGAAGTTTGGATGCCAATAGCGGCGCTCGGGCCATAATCAGGCCCATGCCGCAAATTCCCGATGAGCTTCGGGAAGAAGACTTCAGTACTTCAGTTTTGGCGCGCTTCCATGTCGCCGCCGACGGCAGTGCGACTGTCGAGCTTGCCAAACCGACGCCCAGTCCCCGTCTTAATAGCATCGTGCTTGCCGGCCTCAAAAAATGGCGTTTTATGCCGGCGATAAAAAACGGCAGCCCGGTGGCTTCGGTTGAAGACATAGTTATAAAAATCGAGGTCAAGTGAGCTGAGGCAGGTTTCCATCAACAACCCGGCGGGCACACGCGTTCGTGCCCGCCGGGTTGGAGGGCGGCAGGCTAGTTATCGAGCGACTCGGCCTTGCGCTTTACCTCTTCGCTAACTCTTTGCGCAAACTCCTCTTCATTTAGCTTCCCTTCGACGTAGTCGCTCCACACGAGAAATTTTTCGAAAAAGAAAGCGTGCAGTCCCGCGCTCTGGCTAAGGGACCTAAAGATCTCGTTTGCCCGCTTGGCTCTTTTTCGCCTCAGTTCCTCGTCTTTATCCTGGACAAGGTTTTCTCCCCTGGAGACCAATCGTTTACCAAGGATTTGAGAATACTGCTCAAACCCGCCTCCAACGCCGCTAGAGTCTTTTTGGGCCTCCATCCCCATTCCGTTATTTAGTAAAGGAGTCAACCCGGCTTGCGAGTTGGGGCAATTCATATTTTTTGCGATATTTAGGACCATGGAAACCATCCTTTCAAGGGCGGCCCGATCAGGGGGCCCGGTCTAAGCTGGCACTCAAAGCATGTGAGTGCTAGTACATTAGCCACGGCGGTTTCCAAAGTCAAGACGCTCGCAGAGCAAGGCAGCTACAGGTAGAGTGGAAAATCGAGCCCCTTGCGTCTCCGTATGGCTTCGAGCAGCCCGGTCGTTCCGGTCATCATATTGTCTCCAAGAGGGGCGCCGTAGACCATGGGGAGCCTGGAATTTTCGACCAGCCGCCGCTTGGGGCCGGTGGCCACGATGAGTTCGACAGCAGAAAATCCGAAAGAGCGTCTCACGTAGGCCCCGTGTCCGCCCTCGGCCAGCACCCGCTGATGATCGAGCCGGCCTTCGGCAAGGTCGACCAGAAGAGATTCGAGTTTTTCCAGGGTAAGGTCGCGCGTGTGGTATTCGACAAGCCCCGCGATCTCTCCCTCCTCGATGGCCGCGCAGACAGTGTGGGAGGTGGCGATGTCCAGCACGATAAACCTTTTTTTGCCCCGGAGCTGAAAGTCCTGGCAAGCCCCGAGTATGGCCGCCATGCCGCTGTCCATGACATAGACCTCGCGGCAGGGAAATGTTAAGGCCGTGGCAGCAGCCGACGTGAGGCGGTTTAAATAGGCGGGGACGTTTTTGCCATCGTAGAGCAGGGTTTCAGGGGAGGGCTTTTGCTCGAGCCCCGATTTCATGATTTCGTGCCTGAAGTCCAGGTGAGATTTGCCCTGCGGGGCGACACCATGGTCCTGGGCGCACACGCCAACGACATCGAAGTCGAAAGGAACGCCAAAGCCGGAAACTATGCTCTCGAGCCGCTCACGCGGAAGATCCGAGAGCGTAAGATTTTCAAACTCTCCCGATTGGGCGAACTTTTCGGCCTCCAAGTCGTCTACGATCGAAATACCGGCGCTTCGGAGACGTTCCGGGTTGTGGCCAAGGGTCATGGCAGCAGAAGCCGAAACGACCACCCGGGCCTTTCGGGCATGCTTTGAGAGAACGTCCAGAAGAGAACCGCCGCCCATTTCGACGCCGGTCACCAAAAGATCGCCTGCGATGTCTTGCGCCCGCTCGGGGGCGCAGAGCACCGGGGAGCGCACTACCGCCTTGTAATTGAGCCCCGTGCAGCCATCATAGAAAAGAATGTCCAGTGTCCCGGCGCCAACGTCTAGAAGCAAAAACCTGCTCATTTATCGACTCCCGAAGTGTCCGTTCTAAAAACCGGTTCATCGCAAGATTTTCCCGCCCTGTCGGTCTTTTCCCGTAAAAGCTCCCAATCGAGCCTCAAGGCCTTGCCGCAGGCCCTCGTAATAGAACTCGCCCCCACTTTTTTGCCGGATGCCTTCTTGGTTTACAATACCTTATAATGGCTGCTGGCCCAAAATCGAAATGGTTTTTCGAGAATCGAGGCAAATATTGTCGTCTAAAAATTTGCTGTCCTGAAAGTCTTTAGGCCTGCAAACCCCCCCGCTGACCTACACGAGGGGATTGCCTATCGTGTCGGGTCTTTCCAAAAAAACGGGGTGTTCGGGGCAGCCATGCCGCCTGTCATCGCGGACCCTATGAGAGTCGGAAACGGCCCCGGAGTTTTAAAGCGAACAAACTTGTCGAGGTAAAAGGGGGGGCGGCGTCGGCGCTTAGCCCCGGGACTCGCTTTTTTCTTCCGGCGGGTTAAGCTTTACGAAAGACTCCAGGGCGAAGTAGGCAAGAAGATACCATGGGGCTCCGCCAATCTCCAGGCCGCGCCTTGCGAGTTGAAGGGCGGCGAGCGCTCCAAAGCCGATCGGGACGAGCATCTTTAAATCCACAAGGTTTGCCAGAAGCGGCCCTGCCTGTTTTTCGAGATCAAAGACCGCGTCGGACAAAGATGATGCTGATGTCTCGACGCCGGTTGCGGCCATAACGATCACGCCCAGGTCTTTTAGCTCCGCCTCGATACCCGCGAGGGCTTTTTCCTTGTGGTGGACAATCAGCGTTCCAGCGTATAAATTAGTCTCTACTTCGCTTACATTCGGAGAAGCCTGGAGCGCCTGGGCAAGCCGGGTCATTTCTTTCAGGCTGCGCCTTTTTTTAGACACTCTGATTCTGGTGCGCCTGGGAGTACTCGATACGATTCGCGTGTGTTCGGCCATTGAAAATGCAATCCTTCAGATGAATTCCGTGCAAAGCAGTTAAAATGACAGATAGTCTGTTACGTTATGGTGTCATTTCGCTAGTGTCAAGTTCTGTGTTTGTATCATTTTCATTACCCACCCATGGTGAAAAACTTAAAGGCCGAAGAAAAACGGGGAAAACGATGAAAGAAGAGCTTCTTATAGAAAGGCTGATCGATCTTGCCGCTCAATCCTCAATTGCCCATCACATTCCGGGGCGCATCCGGTTGAAAGTGAAGCTGCCCGCGCTGTTTCTTGCCCGCGACCTGGAAATCTCCGACCTGGTGGACTGTTTTTCCGGCATTTTGGACGCCAGGGTAAACGCCGGCGCACTGTCGATCGTCATCGGCTACGACACGGGCATAATTGCCCCGGAGCTCTGGGAGCGGCTGGTAAACGGGAAAAACGACCCGTCGCACAGAGAGTCCATACGGGAACAACTGCTGCGACTCGTTAGTCCGGAAAACAGATAGCAGACATTGTCTTTGGAACCCTTTTGCGTCTCCAGCCGCTTTTCGCTGGAACACTTCCCACGCCCGCACGACCAAAATAAAACCGATGTCTACAAACTGTACGGTTTCTGTCACGGAGCCGTAATAATTGCTCTCTATTATCGGCAGCAAGTAAAGTCTTGGGAGGCGTTAAGAGTTCGGGGTTATGCCAAAGAAGCGCAAACGAGATCGGGTCCGGGAGAAAACAATGAGTTGTTATTGCCATATAACGCCTGGAAGACTCAGGGTCAAAACCCCGATAATCAGGCAAAACGCGGCTGAAGCGGAGAAGGTGCGCGCAATGCTCGCAACCGTTTCCGGGGTGGAAACCGTTGACGTAAACGGCCTCACGGGAAGCATTACGGTCTACCACAGCGGTTCGGCGACAGATTCCGATTCGATTCTTGGTGTTTTAAAAAATAATGGTTATTTCAGGGCCTTAGAAGAGCCCAATCACCACCCCGATCACCACATGGAATCTCTCGTATCGAGGATTGGCGCAACCATCGGCAAAGTTATCCTGGGGGCTGTGGTCGAGAAGGCCTTCGAGGGCTCGATGCTCTCGTTTCTAGCCTTTCTGGTTTAATCGCCCGCCCGCGGACTTTTGGTTTTTCAGTCCCATGAGACAGGCGCCGCACAATCCCCCCGTTTCGAAAAGCCTGCTATTCCTACCTTTCCCCATCATCTGTTGTCGCCCGAGGTTTTCCCAAGGCAATCTCTGCCCGATTTTTGGCGCCGCGAGGCCCCTCCCCCAGTCCGGCAAAAAGCATGAGCGCAGATAAAAGGACCAAAGGCACGGCAAACGGCTTAAAGGCCGCCGGCTGCAAAAGGCCGGTAAGGCCGGGAAGCGCTCCGAGCAGCAGGGCGAGGCAAGGGAGCCCGAAAGAGAGCCCCGGCCACCGGGGAAATGCGAGATAGATTGCAGCAAGCGTCACGGGCATGGTGAACTGGAAAAGGAACATCCCGCCAAGCGCCAGGCCAAGGTTTGTAAGCCCTGCCGCAAGGAGAGGCGCGGAAACGAGAAGAGCCAGGATGGTCGTAAGACGCCAGCCGAATCGGTCGCTCACAATCCCGCCCAGCCATTTTCCGGCCATCGCCGCCGCGCCGAGCCCGAATGGGGCAAAAGTCGAAGTCCGCCACGAACCGCTTAGCAGGCCGCCAACCGCCGAGCGAACCGCGACCGAACAAAAGAGCAGGAGGATAACCGCAAAAGCGGCCAGGAGGGCCGCTGCCCGGGGCGGGACGGGCGCTGCGTCCCTCATGGGCGCCTCTTGCCCGAGCGCCGGCAGGAGGCGGGGAAAAAGCAGGCTCGCGCCAAGGAGCAGGATAATCGAGGGCAGGCGCCAAAGATTGGAATGGAGTCCCAGCCAGAGGCCCGCTACGAGCCCGAGTGCTCCCGGGCCTACAAAGATGCCCGATTCGGCCCCCCTGCCAAAAGATTTTCGCAAAACCACAGCCCCCGCGCCCACATGGAAGCAGGCGTTGCCGATACCGGCGACCACAACTCCGGCGAAAGCAGAAGAGGGTTCGACTACGGCCGCCGCCGCGACGAGCAGCGTTCCGGCAGCGGCCGTCAAGCGGTAGGCGCCACTAATATCGGCAATCAGCCCGATTAGCCACTGGGTGCCGAAGGCAAGCGAGTTGTAGACAAAAACCAGTAAGACAAGCGTATCGAAGGGAAGCCTTCCCCGCGCGACCTCCGCATAGACAAGGGCGGCGCACGCCGCATCGACTAGCGCGTGGACCACTCCAAGTCTTATCGCAAGCCCCATCGCGGCCGGCCGTTTGGGACCCCGCGCCCTCAACCATTCTAGACCCTGCGCGGAGGAACAGCTCTTCATGCCATCCACCCTTTACGGTTTATCCCGCGGAAAAATTTCAAGTCTTATGTCTTCGGCCGGTTTGACATTTATTATCTCCCAGGTAAGGGAATCGGTGGAACTCACCGGTTTTAGCGCGACCGGGCTCAGCACCTTTACGCGCAGCCCCTTTTGGGTTGTAACGTTTACCGTCTCACGTCCGATCGGGCCGTCCCACAGAGCCCCGGAGCGCAGAAAGTAGATAAATTGCGCCTTGCCCGCGATTTGGGGGAGAAAAACCGAGTAGCGTACCGCGACCCGCAGCTTTTGCCCCGGTTTTACGGGCGGCAACCGCCAGGCGTAGCCCCACAGTCCAAGCGGTTTTCCGTGATCACCAGTAACCGTCCAGGAGCGCTTCTTTAAGTCCGCACCCGGTTTGCCATCGACCGTAACCGCGAAGGAACCGCCCGCCGGAGCCCCTCCTTTATCGACATCGACAGGGAACAATACATCGATTCCCTTGCCGCTTTTGAGAGCCGAACCACCCAGCATGTCGAAATCGGCCGTAACGTCGGCCACAAACGGGGTGGCCTCAGTTGCGCCTTCCGCGCCGCCTCTTGTTTTCTTTATGCGCACCGCAACTTTTGCCGCGGCCATGGAGACTCCTACTAAACGCGGCCCGGCGGGATTTTCCACGCCGCTGTTTCCGTGCTGCTCGTAGTTTCGCTCAAGGGGCGGCCGGGGACGCCTTACGCCGGGGAAAGGCAATATGTCGGCACCGGCCACCGTTACGGAAAAACACATCCAGATCAGCAGTAAAAACTTAACGCTTCGCATTTTTACAACTCCTCTATAAGTCGGCTACTTTGCTGTCGAGGCACAACTGCCGTGCGAACGACTGATCAACTAAATTTGACAAGGGCAGAGTAAAATAGTTCCTTCATATGATACAAAATTTAATTTTCCCGTGAATTCAGGACACCGCTGTCCGGTTAATTTCAAAAGCGGCGGCAAATGTGTAGGGTGGGCACAGTTTCACCGTGCCCACCGAAAAGGTGCGCAAGATAAGGCCTTGCCCTCCCTAAAAAACCGGCACAACATTTTGTGCCCGAGTTTCAGATTTTATCCATGAATGCCGTGCAGACAGCACTACCCAAATTCAGATCGAAAACGGGACACTATGCCAAAGAGCATTAGAAATCAAACGTTTATAGCTGCCGATTCAAAATTTACCGGACAATAGTGAATTCAGGAATTGAGGAATTGAGGAGGGCTTCAGATTTTTTGGGAACAAGAGTTCGACTCCGTAATTGAAACTGAGAGCAAAACAGCAATGATAATGGTTTATCCCAAATATTGTGTCGGGAAAGATTACATTGATCGCGCCTTATTTAAGATATTGATTATTAAAGGTATTTCCGACCATTCCGGGCGGGTGCGCCCAAGAGTGTAAGAAAATATTACACTCTTTCGGGGGACGGCGGACGGCGCTTACTGCAATAAGGTACGTAAAAACAATATGGCGATGTGATGGCACGTGCCTTGCTTGTATACTGGTCGAGGCTGCGAAATCCAGTGTGAGCAAACATAGGGAACACTTTCAGATGCTGATTTTTAGAGGAGGAGAGTTCGATGAAAAGATTAATGTATATGTTTATCGCTGTAACATTTTTGTTGGGTGTTGCTACTATTGCAAGTGCTGACACCATATCATACGATCTCACAGTTTCGAATTTATATCTTAATGCCGACCAAACATGGGCGTCATTTTCCGTTACCCTGCCGCAAGGCCAGACGATCCCGACCGATATTGCCTCTTATACCCCCACTTCATTAAAGCTGGTGGTGAATACGACCTATCCAGATAATACATGGATAGCAAAAGTCTACAACTCGTCAGTTATTGAAAGTGAAGTATCCCATACAGGAAACAACCAGCAAGGCGGTTCGGTCACTTTCGACTTCTCGGCGACTGATTTTAACAACACATCGTACAAATGGTATTCGTCCCCCATCGAGTTCTCCGCACAAGCTGACTGTCATGTTACCGGCGCGACGTTCTATGTGACCGCGGAGAAGAATGTGGCCACCCCGGAACCCGGCACTATCCTTCTTCTTGGCCTCGGCTTATTCGGCTTGGCGATTTTGGGGAAAAAGTCAGAACTAGTCTAGCTACCCCATCGATACAACTTAACAAGCGACAAAGAAGGCGGGGTCTGTAAAGTGGTCCCGCCTTCTTTGTCGTGCGCTCGGCAGGGAGAGCGAGCGCACTTGGAGGTGCAAGTCCTCTACATGCCCGACAGATTGGCAAGGGTGCAAGTCTCCATTAAGAAAGATGGTCAAACGGCGACCTCTTTTCCAGGTGACCCGGGAGCCAAAGGCGGGTATTTCCATACTCCATCCGCCTGAGGGAGACTCCGCGCTTCGTGTCCTTGTGGGAATGGGCGTTGCGGATCGGAAAGCAACACCGGTTTGGCCTGAGCGCTTACCCTGTTTTTTCGGTCCAGGAGTTCTCACCTCATGCGGTTTCCGGAATTACCGCCCCCCCGGATGGCCAATGGATTCGGGCGGCGCTACTTCTTTTTCTTTAGCAAGTTATCGAGGCCGGCAAAGGGACTGTATGTAACCGAGTCCTTTCTCTCTTCTCCGGGCGTCACCTCATCGTACCATTCTCCACTGATCGAGCGCGAGTGCTCGTTGTCATGGCAGAAAAGACACAACAGTTCCCAGTTGCTGCCATCGGGTGGATTATGATTGTGGTTGTGATCTTTGTGGTGAACGGTAAGCTCCCGGAGTCGTTTTCCGCCAAATTCTCGCCCGCACTTTGCGCAGATCCAGGGGAAGAGCTTAAGTGCGCGTTCCCGGTAGGTCTTTTCAAGCTCGGCGTGTGTATCCTTCCCAGCCATCGACATATGCTCCTTGCCCGGCGGTCCGAACGGGGGGCCCCGGGTGAATAAACAAAATTAGTAGCCCTGTTCGATCAATTTATTTGACAAAACAGCGTAAGTCAACAGCATAGGCTATTGTAATTTCCAAGCCTTACACCGGGCGGAGTCGATGTGGTGACACCTTTTTTTACCCAGTTGCGTTCAAGCCCGGCCGCCACGTCCTCGGACGCGGTTTGACCGGGAAAACTTCGCGTTTCATAGGAGATGCGTCAATGCGAAGGGTTCCACTACGTTCCACCCATCCTTGTATCTTAAAAGAGCATGGGATTAAGAATAGGGAGGGAGTTTTATCCCAAGTCGAAATCCCCCCGCCCCCCCTTTGAAAAAAAGCTTACAATTACCCACACATGCGCCCACCTATCTCCTTTTGCAAAGTTGCAAATAATGGGGGAGAGCGAGCCCAGCCGGTCCATGCGCGTCATTGCAAGCGGCTGGAGAGTAAATCCCCCCAACCCCTTGCAAAAAAGGGGGGCGATCGGGCCAAGCCCCTTTCTTGGGAGTCTCCGCTAAGGGGTAAGTGGGCGCATGTGTGGGTAATTGTCAGTATAAGGATAGGGAGGGCTAGGGAAATTACCTACTGCGCGATCCGACTCCCCGGTTTTGAGGATTCTAACGATCGGCACGGAAATTCATTTATTTTAGCTGCCTCCATTTTGCCGTTTCTATTGCCGTTTCTGGTCACCGTTTCTATTGCCGTTTCCGGTTGCCGTTTGGCAGACGCAAATCCCCTGCGGGTATGCTCTACGAAGGTTTATAACGGTGTCTGTCCGCAAAACTCCGGGTTGTTGGGGCGGCGGGCGCAATAGTTTTAGCTAAAGGCCACAAGGCCAACGTGGCCGCAACCCAATCTCATTTGCGAAAAGGAGTAAGCCTTGCCAACCATTCCAGCCAATTTTACGCAATCCGTTATGCCCCGTGGGGGGTTGGCCCCTCAGCAGATCCAGGCAAACCCCGCCGATTTCGGCGCCAGGGTCGGGCAGACACTGGAGCAGAGCGGAAACGAGCTCATGCATCAAGCTGTGGCCCAACAGCAGTTCCAAAACGAAACTGCGGTAAACGATGTGATCAATAACAAATTTTTCCCTGCTTTTCAGGACCAGTACCAAAAGTATTACGCCCTCCAGGGCAAAGACGCCGTCGATCAGTTGGGAGATTATCAACAATCGATGCGAGATCTTGCTTCGCAGTACCGCGCCGGCTTCTCCAGTCCCATGCAGCAACGGTTGTTCGATCAACAGGTGACACGCCGCATACAATACGAAATAGGGGGCATGGGCAGATATGCCGACCAGCAAAACAAGGTCTGGCAGGCGCAGACGAGCGAGGCCTCGGTCCAGAGGGCGATCGGTTCGGCGGCCGACAAGTATAACGATCCGAATATGCTCTACGACGGCGTGCTTTCGACGGCAAAGGAGATCGCCAAATATGGCGCGATGGCCGGCCAGGGCGAGGATGTAGTGCAGCAGCGCCAGCAGGCGGCCTGGGATAAGTTGTATTCAACCGTAATCGAGCGGCAGGCAATCGATGCGTCAATGGGACCGCAGGCCGCCAACACCACCTTTCAGGACGGGGTGAGCAAGGGCTTCATCTCAGGTGGGGCGCAGCTAAATATCGCCCGGTATCTACGGCCCATGCTCCAGGTTGCCGAGGCGCAAAGGGCATACGGAGAAGCCACAGGTCACGGACTGGCCTCCCAAATCGTAAGCGAGGCAAATAACGCGGGCCTGGACCCCACGACAGCTCTTACGATCGCCACCATCGAATCCGGGCTAAATCCTGCGGCGAAAAATCCGGACTCTTCGGCCCAAGGCCTTTTCCAGCATCTCGATTCGACCTGGCAGGGCCTGGGGGGGACCCCGGAAAACCGAAGCGACCCCAACGCTCAAATCGCTATCGGAATAAAGGGTTTGAAAGCGGACCAGGACCAATTGGCGGCGGCTTTGAACCGGGAGCCGCAGCCCTGGGAGCTCTACCTCGCCCATCAGCAGGGAGTGGCCGGCGCCGAAAAGCTCCTTCAGGCCGATCAGAGCTCCAGGGCGGCAGATATCGCTAGCGACAAAGCCGTTACCGGTAACGGAGGAACGGAAAAGACAACGGTCGGGCAGTTTCTTTCGATGACAAAAGATCTCTTTGCCCGAAAATCGACGCACTTTACCGACCAGGGGCTTCCGACTCCGCAACATATAAGCGAGAACTACGATGCCGGCCTCGAAGCGGTGACCGGGCTAGCCGAGCGGGACCATCCGGGCGACCCGGCGGCGGTCGAGCAGTACCGAAATGTTTATATCCAGCAGGCGGGGCAGACGATTCGGGCCCGGGAAATTGGGGACCAGGCCAACCGGCAGAGTTTGCGCTCGGGCTTTGCCGGCCCAAGCGGCGCTAAATCATGGCAGCAGTTCCTGTCCGATCCCGGGCGAGCGCAGTCCTACGCCAACGCTCATGAAACAGACCCGCAGATATACAACACGGTAAATAAGGCGATTACAGCAAATGCCCTGGGCGCCTGGGATCCTCCCGCGAGCCAAAAGACAAACGATCTGCGAGATGAGCTAAAAGGAATGCAGGCTACCGACGCCACACGCTTTTCGGGACTCGACCTGAACACGGTTTACGGCGATATGCCGATGCGCGACTGGACCGATCTTTTGCAAACGCAAACGGCTATTCGAAATCACGACGACCTGGCAGCCGCAAGAAATGGCGAACTGGTGCATGCCCTGGAGGTCGCCAAACCGTATTTACTCGAGGCGGCCCAAGCGCCGGATTCTCCCTATCACGGCGCGGACCCGGATCCCGAGTCGTCTGAGGCAACCGCGGTCTATAACCTCTATGCGGGGCGTTTCGGGCGGGCCCTGGACGACTGGCGCCAAAATAACGGCGGGAAGGTCCCAAGTGATGCCGACTTGAGGCAAATCGCCAGGGGCTTTCTGTTTTCCGAGGATGCGCGAAAGCCCATGGTCGAGGCCCGCGCAGTCCCTGCGCCGCAGGGCGGCGGCTCGTCCGACTCATAGCGAGCCAGGGGGCCAATACCCGGAGAGGCTTCAGATAAAGGACATTCCCGGCGGGGTAAACGGCAAGAGTAGTGGAGCGGTTTGTGCGAGGCTTTCCCACGCTAATTTTGCGGTTTTTTTTCTTTAAGTATCTTTTGGTGCAGCTCGTGGAAATCGGCCGCAGGCCTTTCTCCCACTCTGTCTTGTCTTACCTCCAGGAAAACCGCCTCAGTCGGGCAGACCGTGGCGCAGACGCCGCAGCCGATGCACCACTCGGTGTCGGTAACGGGGACGCCCCCTGCCATCTGCACGGCTTGCACCGGGCAAATCACCGCGCACTCACCGCACCCGAGGCAATCGTCGGGGTCCGTGCGCCTCATGAAATAGGTGGCCATGATGGCGTCGCGGGGAATTTTTCTTCTCCTGATGTTTCCCACGTTCCAGCAGGCGCAGCCGCAACAGTTGCAGTTGTGCTTTATTTTGCCTTCCGCGTTGTCTACGAAATGAACCAGCCCGGCCTCCTCGGCTAAGCGGATCACTTCGAGGGCCTGATCCCGGGACAACTCTTTGGCCAGGCCGCGCTCGATCACAAAATCGGCCATGTCGTCGAATTTCAAGCATACCTCGGTTGGATGGTCGCACCCTCTGCCTGCAAGGTGGTAGCTGATGCGGCACGGGCAGTGGGCGACCGCTATACGCTCGGCGTTTGCAATCACCTGCTCCATGAGTTGCGTGGGATAGACCGCCTGTAAATCGGATTTTATCGACTTTCCAACCGGAATGTAGCGGTACTGCTTGGTTTGGCTGCCGTAGGCTTCCTGCGTAACCTGCCGGTTGAAATACTTTGCCGTAAGCCGTGCCATTTTCCGCGCATGGGGCGAGTCTTCGCCCTTCCAAAAAAAGGTCTGGGGAAATCCGAAACCGATGTGCAAAAGGGCATAGCCCCTTGCGCCGTCCGGGGTTTTTCCCGCAAACAAAAGGCCCTTTGCCCCAAGGCGCTCCAGCGCGGCTTCCAGTTCGTCTCGCTCCATCGCGATCCGCGCTGCGATGTCGTCTACGGTTGCGGGAGAAAGTGGAATGAGGTCCGTTGGAAGCGCCAAAGCGATCTGCGCTTCCAGGGGGGTGAAATTTTCTTCCAGGATTTCGAGCAAAGAGTCTCGTGCGGGATAACCCATCCCGACGTTACTCAAGTGATCGGCAAGCCGCCTGTAAATGTCATGTGAGTCCATCTTAGCCCCACCGCGATTTGTTTACTTACCGACATAGGGAGATTGGCCCTGGCAGGCCAGGCAAACGGCGCCGTCCTTTTTCGGATAGGGCTCCCCGCATTCGGGGCAGTCCGAGATAGCTCCCCTGCTCGTCTTGCCAAGATGTTGCGCGGTAACGGTAATGATGCGCTTACTCAGTACGGCTCGGCCGGCCTTTTCCATTTGAGCCAAAAGCCGGTCCTTGTCCTGCTCCCGCTTGGGTTTTAGCTTGTAGAGCCAGATTGAGATGTCTTCCCAGTCTTTTAGCTTTTCGGGATCCGCAAATACCCTTACGCCTTCACCGTTATACTTGTCATACAGGCTCATGGCAAAGAGTCCGAGGTCGATCACTTTGAGCCACCCGTTCCCGATAGTACACGGCGTTAAGAGTTGGATCGCGTCGGGCAGACAGGCGGGCGTCTCGGAGATGGCGTCAAACAAAACGCCTGCTGCCATTTGGCTAACGGCATAATCCACCATGATCCCACCCAGCAAAAGACCGGGGGCCACGTTGCCGTGAAAGGCTTCGACCATCTTCAGGTATTCCTCAAAGGAATAGCGGCCAATTTTATCCATTACATTTCCTGCTGTGTTGGTTCGAAAGTTCCGCGCGGGCAGCGCTCGCGCTCAACCCACCCCGATACATCCTGCAAAAGTCAAAACCACCGCGGGCGCCGGCATCCCCGGAGCCCCAAGCCGTGGCGGAAGACGACCACAACTGCCTCCATATCCCCTTTTCGCGGATGGTTGGCCGTCATTGTAACATATCCGCGATTGGTTTCCACAACGACGTCGTCAAAATGGCGGACGGAGTCTGAACAATGGGTCGCTAGCTATAATACCGCTACAATGTAACTTGGCTGAAAGGGGGTGTCAATGATTTTGAGTGGACCGCTTGTCACGGGATTCTTCTATCCGACCCCGAAATGGGCTGACTTGACCTGTGTCAAGGACCGATCGCGCAAGAGTCGATAGGCTCAAAATCACTGAATGTTATTTACGAATTTGCCTGTGAGCGATAGATCGGTATCTATTGAAAGGCCTTACTTTGAAAAAATCCGTTCGCAAGTTTCCTGCTGTCTTAAGCCTGGTCCTCCTTGCCGCTCATTTTTTGCGCGCGCAAAGTCTTTTCTTTGTGGCCGTAAATATTGGCCTCACACCGCTTCTTTTCTGGAAAAAACGGTGGCTCACTCAGATTGTCAGGATTTACCTCGTCTTGGGCTGCGGTCTGTGGGTCTATACGGCGTCGATGATAGTCATGGAGCGCGAAGCGCTGGGGCTCCCCTTCGCCGGAGCTGCGATCATCCTTGGATCGGTGGCGATCTTAACCCTTGCAAGCGCTCTTTTGGCTGCGCCGGAAGAGTCGGTTCCAGCCCGAACACAGCTCGGCGTAAAAGCTGACAATTAGCCACACATGCGCCCACTTACCCCTTAGCGGAGACTCCCAAGAAAGGGGCTTGGCCTGATCGCCCCCCTTTTTTGCAAAAGGGGGTTGGGGGGATTTACTCTCCAGCCGCTTGCAATGACGCGCATGGACCGGCTGGGCTCGCTCGCCCCCCTTATTTGCAACTTTGCAAAAAGGAGATAGATGGGCGCATGTGTGGGTAATTGTAAGGCGTAAAAGGGGGGGGGCCATTAACCCCGGTAAGGGCCATGGTTTGGAATCTCTCCTCCACCCTCTTGGCCGCTTACCGAATTATCTCCCATCCGTCGGGTTCCAACGGGCGGGCCGCAAAGGATCCGAAAGGTCTAAGAGCCTCCCGGACAGCGAAGATAAACCTGTAGTAGACCTCGGATCTCACCTGCCTGCCCTCTTTGGAAAGATCTCGAAACATTTTGCTCCTCACCCCCCGGCTTATCTCGATTTGAACCCCCATCCCGCGGCCGCACAGGTTGCAGACGTTTCTTTGATCGGTCCCCCTGAACCTGGAATTGGAATCGATTTGCGCCTCGAAACCACGCTCGATCAGTTTCTTTGCAATGCGCTCCTTTATTGTCTTTTCCAGCCCTCCGATGTGCACTGTCTCTTCCGTTTCCGCGCAGCCATGGACCGATACGATTATTTCCGAATTGCACACGATCTCGATGCTGCACGGTTCGTCAAAAACCGTGCTGGTGATGTGAAGGGTTTTGTTGCCGGACTTTTTGATGCCTTCGAGCGCATAGAACGTGTGATCGCGCCCGGCTATACCGTCTGCGATCTCCGAGGTCCCGGGCTCGATATCTCCCCCGTGGATGCACAAAAGGGCGATTCCCGTTGTCCCTGCCCGGCTGCGGATTTTGTAGTCGGCCCCCTCGACTTCGTTATCGAAGAGTTCTTTAAAACTTGCGTATCTGTCCACGGACTCTTCTCCGGGTTTAAAACAAAAACTCTTTTTGCGCTCCGGCGCCAAAAGAAGGAGTTCGCATGCATCCCGCGCCCAAAAAACATTGGCTTTTTGGACAGGATTTACAGGATTTTGTTTTATTCGAAGTCATTTCCCTTCGATTCCGGAAAGAGACGAAGGCCACTTAGAGTGGGATTGCCCCTTGAGTCCGGAATTTCAAGTGTTTGAACGTTGGCGATTTTCCCATTCATTGTATCTCCTTTGTCGGAAAATAAAAAAAGCTCCTGCGCGCACCTCCCGCAGAAGAACGGGTGTTTTTCGGCCAGACCGTTCATACATTTTGCCTAAGCAATCGCGATGAGGCCGGCGCACAGGCCCTGTCGGAATTGAGGGTAATAGGGATAAACCTGGTAGCCGACGCCCTTGCCGGGTCGGTCGATCATAAACCGCTGAAAACCTGCTATATGGCAAAGATTTATACTACGCCATCTTCGATGCCGGCAGGTCCGAATACGAGGCAGTACTAATGAACGGAGCCGCCTTTAAAAAAAAGACGGCCGGTATTCGGCCGGCCATGCTGTTCATAGTCTTGATCGGCGTGGTGAGCCTTTTTGCCGACATGACCTACGAGGGCGCCAGAAGCATCACAGGGCAGTTTCTGGGCTCTCTTGGGGCCAATGGCGCGATCGTGGGGTTTGTGGCGGGCTTTGGAGAACTCGCCGGGTATGCGATACGCTTTTTGTCCGGAGTGATTGCCGACCGGACCGAAAGATACTGGACCCTGGCTGTCGCCGGTTATGTCGTCAACTTGTTCGCCGTGCCCCTTCTCGCCCTGGCCGGAAGGTGGGAAATCGCCGCGTGTCTTATGATCGTCGAGCGTATCGGCAAGGGGATCCGAAACCCGGTCCGGGACGCCATGCTTTCCCACGCGGCCTCAGAAGTTGGAACAGGCTGGGGATTCGGGCTCCATGAAGCGATGGATTCCACGGGGGCGACGATCGGGCCGCTTATCGTAGCCGCTGTGCTCTACGAAAAGGGGAGCTATCAAACCGGATTTGCCTTTTTGCTGATTCCCGCCGTCCTGGCGATAGCTGTGCTCATTTGCTCGATGTTGCTCTACCCTCGTCCCAAAGAGCTCGGGGTGAGCGTTCCCGAACTGCAAACCCGTGGCCTTCCGGACGTCTACTGGATCTATCTCGGGGCGATGGCCCTTGCCGGCGCCGGATACGCCGATTTCCCGCTCATTGGCTACCATTTCGAAAAAACCCTGGTCGTCTCCAGAAACTGGGCGCCGGTTTTCTATTCGGTGGCCATGGGGGCGGCGGCGATTACCTCCCTTGTGCTCGGCCGCCTCTTCGACAGGGTAGGCATCCGGATAATCATCGTCTCGGTTTTGCTTTCCTCGATTTTCGCGCCGCTGGTTTTCCTGGGAGGTTTTGGGCTGAGCCTTGTCGGAATGGCGCTTTGGGGCCTCGGGATGGGCGCCCACGAATCTGTTATGCGGGCCGCGGTCGCCGGGATGGCGCCGCGCGACAGGCGCGCCACGGCTTACGGGATTTTCAATACGGGATATGGTATATTCTGGTTTCTTGGCAGTTTCCTGATGGGCGCCCTCTATGATATTTCCATACCGTATCTCGTTTTGTTTTCCATGGTCTGTCAGTTCGCATCGGCGCCCTTGCTTTTTGCGGTTAAGAGAAAATCCCAATTGATGAGGTAGCAGACTATGAAAATCTATTTCTTCGGGGACATTCATGGAAACGAATACGGTTTAGAGGCTTGCCTTGAGCATATCGGGCAGGTTAAGCCCGACGAGATTTACTGCCTGGGAGATCTTGTGGGCTGGCTTCCGTTCGGGGACCGTACCTTGTCCAAGATGAGGTCCTCCGGATTTCCCTGCGTTGCCGGAAACCATGACCTCATGGTGGCGGGCGTATTCAAGGACTATCCGCAACAGTTGGATCGAATCGAGGCGACCGCGTTCAACGCGGGGTTGATTTCAACGATTCCCGGCGCTGTCGAATTCCTTTGCGGCCTGCCGCTTTTCATCGAAAAAGATAACTTTTTCGTTACCCACCACAGTCCGTTTCACCTTCCCTTTCAGGGGAAGGCCCCCACGATCGAGTGCTTCGATTATCTCACGGAAGCAGCCCTTGAGGCTTGTCTCGTCGAGTGGAGCTATTTTCCCAAACCGCTTATCTTTAGCGGTCACGATCATGTGCCGGCGATCTATGAGCTGCCCGGCGATTTGAGCGCTCCTCCCGGGCTGGGGGACGTAGTCGTGCACAAACTCTCGGCCGACCGCGGGATAACCATCCGGCTAAAACCCGGCGCCAGGTACTGGGTTAAGGCCGGGAGCCTGGCCATGAATCGCGACTCGGTTCCGGTGGCCAATTCGGTCCTCTACGACACTGTCGAGGAGACGATCACTTTCTTTCGGCTTCCGTTTGCAACCGGGAGTCTTTGCCGCGAGCTTGAGTCCCACTTTTTCGGGCCGACGCTTCCTGCCATAAGAAAGTATATCGCTCTTCTGGCCGATTGCGGTTCCTGAAGCTTGGAAACCATCGGACCCATTGCATTGCAAAGCGCGCGCGACTCATTACTTTTATTATAAAATGGTGAAAATCCATGACAATGGGGGTAGAGAAAATGTTTAATTGCTCAAAGTGCAGTGAACAGGATAAAGAAACCGGCTCGACGTCGGAGTGTGTGGAGTGCCGGAAGAGCGAATGTCAGCAATGTCTAGACGATGACGGGAGCTGCATACCGTGCGGCCACTTCGATTATTGATTGACCTCTTGTGAGGTCGGGATGTGACAGGGCCGGCCGCGGCGAGGGCGACTTCCCGGTTGCGTGCGTAAGGGAGGTCCCATGCGAACCATGAAATTTTTCCGGGATCGCTTTCGCGCCGTGGTCGGCCCGCTTCTTTTCTCTTATCGTCTACCCTCGGCTAACCGATTGGTAAATTTATCGATTAAACCGATCCGTACCATTTGCCACACCTGAGCAATAAAGCTGGGCCGGCGCCTTCGTGATAAAATATAGAGTTGTGGTGTATACTGGTTTTGACCGCACACGTTTGCATTCTACCGGAGACAAAAACCATGCTGCAGAAACCGGTCCTTGACTATTTTTTTAAACCCGGGGCTATTGCGATCGTAGGGGCCAGTTCACGGGAAGGCTCCATTGGCTTTACGCTTTTAAACAATTTGAAAAATGACGGCTTTACCGGGCCGATCTATCCGATAAACCCCAAACACGACGAGATACTGGGCTATAAGGCTTATCCGTCTGTGACTGCGGTCGGCGCGCCAATCGATTTGGCGATTATCGCCGTGCCGATCCAGGAGGTCCCCGCTCTCATGAGGGAGTGCGGCGAGGCGCAGGTAAAAGGGGCGATCATCATTTCCGCAGGCGGAAAAGAGGTGGGAGAAAAGGGGGCGCTCCTGGAAGCCCAGATAGCCGAGGAGGCCAAACGGGGCGGGATACGCTACCTCGGGCCCAACTGCATGGGGATTTTGTCTCCGGTAAATAATCTTAACGCAAGCTTTGCCGCCCATAGCGCTCAGCCGGGTAGCCTCGCGCTGCTTTCCCAAAGCGGGGCCATCTGCACCGCCATTCTGGACCGGGCGGCCAGCGAAAAAATAGGATTTTCCCATTTTGTATCCGTTGGCTCCATGGCCGATCTGGATTTTGCGGACATGATCGACTACCTGGGCAATGACCGAAATGCCCGAAGCATCATCATATATATGGAGAATATGACCAGGCATCGAAAGTTTATGAGCGCGGCGCGCTCGGTCTCGCGCGTAAAGCCGATCATAGTGGTCAAATCGGGTCGAAGCGAGGCTGCCGCTAAGGCTGCGGCCTCCCACACCGGCTCTCTCGCCGGGCGCGATGACGCCTACAACGCGGCGTTTCGCCGCGCGGGAATCATCCGCGTGGACACCATCAGCCAGCTCTTTAGCTGCGCGCAGGCGCTCGGGAAGATGCAGCGGCCAACCGGCTCGAACCTTGCCTTCATAACAAACGCGGGCGGCCCCGGGGTAATGGCGATCGACGCCTTGAGCAACTGGGGCTTTGAGCCGGCACGTCTCGACCCGGAAACGTTTCGAAAACTCGATGAGTCCCTGCCCGCCTTCTGGAGCAGGGGAAATCCGATCGACATCCTGGGGGACGCACCGCCGCAGCGCTACGTAGAGGCTGTTCGCATCTGCCTGGAAGCCCGCGAGCTCTCCGGGCTGATCGCAATTCTTACCCCCCAGGCCATGACCGATCCCACAGGAGTTGCCAAAGCGCTTGCCGAAGAGATAAAAAACCGCTCCAAACCCTTCATGGCCGTCTGGATGGGCGCCCGGGACGTCGAAGCCGGCATCCGGATACTAAACGAGGCCGGCATTCCCACCTTCCCGACCCCCGAAGAGGCCGTGGACACCTTTATGCACATGTACTCCTACACCCGAAACCTCGAGCTTCTCCAGGAGACCCCGCCGAGTTTTCCCCATGAAATTCAGGTAAATACGAGACAGGCTCGCACTTTCATAACCGAGTGCATAAGGCGTGGGCAAAGGATTCTAACCGAGATAGAATCCAAGGCCATTTTGTCTGCCTACGGCATTCCCGTAAACCGCACCGTGGCTGCATCGAGTGCGCAGGCCGCGGCCGAAGCCGCCAAAAATATCGGCTTCCCGGTCGTGGTAAAGATCTTTTCCCCCGACATTACCCACAAATCGGACGTGGACGGCGTGAGGCTAAACCTCAAAAGCGAGCAGGAAGTGGCGGCGGCTTTCGACGAAATCACCTCCCGGGCGGCCGGCGCGAAGCCGGAAGCAAGGATCACGGGGGTAACGGTGCAAAACCAGGTGAAAAAGTCCGAAATCGAACTGATCGTCGGAAGCAAGCGCGACCCGCAGTTTGGCCCGCTGCTCCTCTTTGGCATGGGAGGCGTTTTGACCGAGCTTTTCCGGGACTCTGCGGTGAGCCTTCCGCCACTAAATCTTCTTCTGGCCAGGCGCCTCATGGAAAGAACCCGCGTCTATCGCCTGCTGCAGGGATATCGCAACATCCCGGCAGCCGACGTGGACAAAACGGCCGAATTTCTCGTCCGGGTTTCCCAACTGGTTAGCGATTTTCCAGAAATCGTGGAGTTGGACTTAAACCCGG
Source organism: Syntrophobacteraceae bacterium (assembly GCA_031292215.1). Taxonomy (GTDB): domain Bacteria; phylum Desulfobacterota; class Syntrophobacteria; order Syntrophobacterales; family Syntrophobacteraceae; genus SbD1. Next base: position 37,575 of record JARLHO010000027.1, read on the forward strand.
TCGTAATCAGCGAGGGACGCCCCATCGCCATTGACGCCCGAATAGTGGTCGAAGCCTCCGAAGTCGTTGCGCCTCGCCACCTCATAATCAGCCCCTATCCCAACCAGTACGAAAGCGAATGGCTGCTCGAAGACGGAACACCCGTTCTCATTCGCCCGATGAAGCCCGAAGACGAGTCTCTGGTAAAGGATCTCCTGGACAATTGTTCGTCTCAGACGATCTATTTTCGCTACTTTGCGGTGGTAAAAAACTGGCCCCATGACTCCTTGGTCCGCTTTACCCAGTACGACTACGACCGGGAAATCGGGGTCGCCGCCATAGGGCTGCCGCCCGGTCCGGCCACGATGATGGGAGTGGGACGGCTGGTGATGCCCCCCGAGCGGCCCGACGCCGAATTCGCCGTAATAGTGGCCGATCCGTGGCAGGGAAAAGGCCTTGGCGAAAAGCTGATCGAGCGGGTGATAGAAATCGCCAGGGAAAATGGGGTGAAAACCCTGGTGGGAGATGTGCTGCCGGAAAACGAAAGGATGCTCTCCCTGGTGAGAAAGCTTGGATTTAAGCTGTTGCGAGATGAGGGGGCATGCAAAGTGGAGCTCGACGTTACTTCCTGGTGCCCGGAGGACGCGCCGGGGGCGTGACAAAACACCGCCGGGTTTTTACCCCCGCTTCGCCTTTTTTGCCAGGCGGGACAAGTTCCCCTGGAGCGGGGAAACCTCGCCGGGCCCCGGGGTAGGCTCGCACACCGCCTTGGTCTCCCTTCTCGCGCACCGCAATGCTCACGTGCAGGGGGGGGCAAGCGGGGGATTTCGGGGGGCAAAACCCGATGCCACTGTAGAACTTGGATGTAATAGCAGTTCATGGTCCATAGGAAAAGTGAAATGGCTAGCAAACCACAAGAGTTTGACATATTAGTAGCTAAGCTCTCCGGGCAAGACATGCCTGTATTCGCTGCTACTGCCAGACAAATTGCAGAAATGTCAAGCAAGGAAGAGTCCTCAATAAGCGATATAACATTGGAGGTACTTAAGGACCCTTCCCTTACCTCCAAAGTGCTGGCCTTCGCAAATAGTTCGGAAAACGGCATAGCATCAGCCAAGATCAATACCATCAGCCGCGCAGTTATGCAGCTTGGATTCAATGTCATTAAGGATGTAACGCTTTCGGCCTCGTTAATTGAGACCGTTTTGAAAGGTCAGAAACGCGAAAAGGTGCTCTCCGAGATTGCCAGGTCTCTTCATGCCGCTACCCAGGCTAAGAAGTTGGGCGCAGTACTAAGGGATGTCGCGACTGAGGAGATATTTATCGCCAGCCTTTTGCAGAGATTGGGCCATATTGCTTTCTGGAGCTTTGGCGGAGAACAGGCCGATAGACTTGAGAAAGCAATTATCGAGCATCCAGACATTGCTGAAGAAGTTCTGGAACGAGATGTATTGGGGTTTAGTCTAAATGAGCTTACCCTTAAGCTTGCCAGTAAATGGAGTCTTAACTATGCGTTGTGCGACTCATTAAATAGCGGTATTGATAATAAAAAGGTCAGATGTATCAGATTGGGGCATGCGGTAGCTAAAGAAGTTGCTGAAAATGGCATCGAGGGTGAAAAATTCGATTTGCTGACTCGAGCCATTAGTAAATTTCTTAATACGGATCAAGAGAAAACCAGGTCGTTAATTATTGAAAATGTGACGGAGGCCACCGAGGTCGCAAGAAATTTCGGGATAAAGGATCTGTCGAAATATATCCCGAAAGGCGATAAGCAATCACTTGATTCCGAGCCTACCCGCAAAGTCAACGAACCTGACGATATGCTCCAGGTTGAAGTTCTTGCCGAACTCATGGCCATGCATAGGGAACGTCGTTTGAACCTGAACAATTTTCTGACAATTCTCGTGGAAGGTATATCGAGAGGATTGGGAATGGACAGGGTAATTCTTAGCATTATTGACAAGGAACGCACTTCCTTAACCGGGAGGTACGGAGTGGGGGTTTCTTCGGTTGATACCGAACGTTTCGCCTTTCAACTCGATCCGCAGATTCCAACCTCCTTAAGCGAAGCAGTGCGGAACAAAGGTGTCGACTGGGCTGGTTATTCGGGCAGGTATGACAAATTTTTTACCGACGAAGTAAAATGGAGGGTCAGGGCAGAAGAATTTTTTATCGGGACGATACAAGTACGCGGGCGAGTTATCGCCGGCATATATTGCGACCGCTCGATCAGCGGCAGAAAACTCACCGAAGAAAGTTTCATGGATTTCAAGTATTTTATCAAAACGGCAAACGCTATACTGGCTGCCAATTTCTAATTGTCGTGGTTTGTTGCGGGTGGCTAAAGAACCGGTGTATAAATTCCGTTGAGGAAGGGAGATTGTTGAGCGCCAATTTTTTTGGCCGCTCATCTCAAAACCGAGTCGGGACGAGCCGATTTGAACGGCCGACCTCCTGCACCCCAAGCAGGCGCGCTAACCAGGCTGCGCCACGTCCCGACGAAAAATCAGATTAGCATTGAGAGGCCTGCTAGTCAAGCCCGCGTGTGGTCTGATTTGCATTTTTGAGCGGCGTGTCTGGCGCGGCGTGTCGCCGCAGACGGGTTGCCAAGCCCCGACCTGCCCGACTGGCGCGGCGTGTCGCCGCAGACGGGTTGCCAAGCCCCGACCTGCCCGACTGGCGCGGCGTGTCGCCGCAGAC
>JARLHO010000028.1 GCA_031292215.1 Syntrophobacteraceae bacterium
AATTACCCACACATGCGCCCACTTACCCCTTCGCGGAGACTCCCGGGAAAGGGGCCTGGCCCGATCGCCCCCCTTTTTTGCAAAAGGGGGTTGGGGGGATTTACTCTCCAGCCGCTTGCAATGACGCGCATGGACCGGCTGGGGTCGCTCGCCCCCCAAGTTTTCAAATTTTCAAAACGAGATATGTGGCGCATGTATGGGTAATTTTAAGAAACAAAACAACGGGGGGGGTGTGGGGATTGCAAGCCTTTTCGTACACTACGGAGCAAACTCCGTTCAAAGGTACAAGGAATCAAAGCCATTGAGGATTCTCGGATTTGAGATCCGAGAGCATCGGGGGGGGGCGTTCCGCCTTATTTGACCGGGCTGGGGGGGCGGGGGCTTATCGGACGCAAATTGCGATAACTTATCAGCCACCTTCCGATTTTTAGGATTTTCCTGCCGTTTGAGAGTTCTCCCGGTTCCGAGGATTTCCAGAAAAACTCACATTCCTCGATGCCAAACAGCCGGCAGGGGTTGGACCGGAGGCTATAAATAGAGCAGAGCCCACCGCTTGTGGCGTTATCCTCCCACAGGAAGGGGCAAAAACGGTGGCCCTTTCCGAGGCCGTTTCCGAAAAACTCCCCCCAGCCTGCCGGGACGGCTTCGGGGACCGGAAAATCCGCCATTCCGCTGGCCACCTCACAGCAAAGGCCGCATTTGTTGCAATAGTCCGGCACAACGGCATTGTCCTTGCTGTCCAAAACAGGGGAGGGCGCCTCCTGCCGGATCTGCTTCCAGTTTATAACTTCCTGAAACACCGAGGCCCTCTGGCCCAGCATCCTTATTGCCATCACCTTTTTTGCGCGAACGGACTTGGATGCCCACCACCCTTCAAGGTTTAGCCATCCGAGGTTACGCAGCATGTAATAGAGCGGAAATCCCGAGCGACACAGGAGCTTTACCGTCCTGTTTCCCCCATCGCCCTTTGTTTTTAGAGAGCGTTTGAGGCGGTTGGAATCAAATAATTTCCGGTTTTCCACTGCTTTTTTCAGCCAAATGAGGGTAATTGATTTCGGCCTCCGAGGGTCTGAGGTAAAAAGGGGCGCTGGATTTTACGTCGTCCGAATCTCCCACGGCAAACCTTCTTGCGGCAAGTTCTGCGACACAGGCCGCCCGCAGTATATGAAAGCTCGGCGGGGGCTCGACGGCAAGCTCTCCAAGCCTTTCTTTAAAAACATCTTTGTATGGAGCAAAGCCGTCTCCGCAGAAAATGGTCGGCTCGCCGGGAGAGGAGGCCAAGGTCTTAGCCAGTTGCGAAGGACTTACCGCCCCGTAGGGTATTTCGAGACGCAACCCCCCCAAGGTGTCCGGCCTGTAGACGGCGTAATAGACTTCATTTTTTCGGGCGTCGATAAGCGCGCATATTCGATGTGCCGAAAAGCAAAAAGGGAGGGCAAGCGCATCGAGGGAACAAATGGAGGCGTACGGCTTTCCCAGAGTCCAGGCAACCACCTTTATCGAGGTCATCCCGATGCGAAGGCCGGTGAAGCTTCCAGGGCCCGCCGCGGCAGCGAAGGCGTCAATGCTTTCCAGCTCCCAGCCCACTTCCCCGAGAAGCCATTCGATCGATTTTAGAAGCCTTTTGTTATGGGTCTTAGCCGCGCCAAGAGTCCATTCGGCAGCTAAATTTCCGCCGTCTAGAAAAGCTATGCTGCCAGACATCGTAGAAGTATCGACCGCGAGGATTTTCACTCTATCTGGCTGCCCACAAATTGCCGAGCCAGGAAGTGATGGCCGACCAGTGGAGCCGCGCCAGGTCGTTGTAAAATACGACCACCATGAGGGAGAGCAGCGCTACCAGGCCGACTTTCTGTGCGATTTCTATTTTCGAAAGAGACAGGGGCTTGCCCGTAACCGCCTCGATGAGGAAAAAGAAAATATGGCCTCCGTCCAGAAGCGGTACGGGCAAAAGGTTTAAAACCGCCAGGTTGACGCCGATAATCGCCATGAAATTTAAAAGATCGGCAAAGCCCTTGCGCGCCTGCTTACCGGCCATTTGCGCGATCATAATCGGCCCGCCCAGGGTCTTTATCGGGATTATCCCTTCTACTATCTTGACGACGGCCAGGACAAAGACCTTGCTGTAGCCGTACGTGTTTACGAGCGCATAGTAGCCTGCCTGTAGCGGGTTCACATGCTTTACGATGAGCTCTTCGGCCGAGGCGATTCCGATGAGAGGCCGACTTATCGTTTCACCGAAAAGATTTTTAACATTGCTTACAGCAGGCGTAACAGTAAACGAAATATTGGAGTCGCCCCGTTTTATGAGAAAATGTAGCGGGCGCGCCCCATGTTCTTCAATGTAGTCGGAAAGGTCGTCCCAGGAGCCGATTACCTTGCCGTCTATGGAAACCACTTTGTCTCCGCCCTTTAAACCCGCTTTTTGAGCGGGGGATCCGGAATTGACCGAACCAATTACGGGCGCTAGCTCGCGTACCCCGGAAAAGGTGAACACGAGGGCGAAAATGAGGATGGCGGATAGGAAGTTGGAAAGGGGACCGGCAAACACAATGGCAAGCCGCTTCCAAACACTTGCCTCCGAAAAAGAGGTTGCCTTCTCCTCCGGCGTTAGTTCCTCCCCGGAATCTTCTCCGAGCATCTTGACATAGCCGCCCAGGGGAAGAAGGGAAAGGCGATATTCGGTGCCTCCCCGCGTAATTGCGGCGATCTTTGGCCCAAATCCCAGAGAAAAGCGCAGAACGGTCACTCCCATGCGTTTGGCTACAAGGAAATGGCCGAGTTCATGCACAAAAATCAGAACCCCTAGAACCAGTACGAAGGACAGTATAGTTATCAGCAAAAAAGCGCCTCCGCTTGAATTAACGATCGATTCACCTAATTATAAGACTCGGACCCGCTTTTAGCGCTACCTTTTTTCCAGCCGCGCTTCGATAATTTTAGAAGCCTCTTCGCGGGCCCATCTATCGGCGTTTAGAATTGCATCCAGGTCCGGCTCTACACACGGGCTGTGAGAATCCATAACTTTCCGGATCACAGCGGGTATATCGTAGAAACCGATCGTTTTCTCCAAAAAAGCATGCACTGCGGTTTCATTGGCCGCATTGAGGACAGCGGGCATAGTGGCGCCCGTGCGGCAGGCCTCGAACGCCAGGCCAAGGCAAGGAAATTTTTCAACATCCGGCGGATAAAAATGAAGTTCCCCGATGCGGAAAAGGTCAAGGCCCGGATAGCGCGTGTGGAGACGCTCGGGATAGGCCATGGCGTAGGCTATCGGTATTCGCATGTCAGGGATGCCCAACTGGGCGATAATCGAGCCGTCGACGTATTCGACCATCGAGTGAACAACGCTTTCCGGATGGACATGGACCGAGATCCGATCGACCGGGACATCGAAGAGCCAGCGAGCTTCGATGACCTCGAGCCCTTTGTTCATAAGGGTGGCGGAGTCAATCGAAATCTTCGGGCCCATCGACCAGTTGGGGTGGCGAAGGGCGGCCTCGGGGGAAACCGTTTTTAGCTCTTCGCGGGAGGCATGGAGAAAGGGGCCCCCGGAGGCCGTAAGCAGTATCTTGTTCAACTCTTTGCGGTGGTTGCCCTGGAGAGCCTGAAAAATAGCGCTGTGTTCGGAGTCCACCGGAAGGAGCTTTACATTGGCGGCCGTAACGGCCCGGGTTACGACTTCGCCGGCGGCTACCAGCGTCTCCTTGTTGGCAAGCGCTATGTCTTTTCCCGCATGAATTGCGGCAAGCGTTGGCAAAAGGCCCGCGGACCCGACCATTGCGGAGACGAGCATCTGGGCCTCAGCGAAGGCCGCAACCCTGCGATACCCATCAGGTCCATAGAGGATTTCAGGTGGGCGAACCGACTTGGACCGCAGTAGATCTTCGAGAAGTCCTGCCGTCGGTGCGTCGATAACCGACACAACCCGCGGGCAAAACTCCGCTATCTGCTCCGAGAGAAGCTCCACATTGGCACCACAACCGAGGGCTACCACCTCGAAGCGGTCGGAAAACTGGCGCACCACTTCCAACGTGCTCCGCCCAATCGACCCGGTGCTGCCTATTATCGAAATCTTTTTCCTTCTCATAACCTCGCCATATCAAAACCCGCCCTGTCCGCTCGAAGCGCTCAACTGCAAAAGAGCCCACAAGACCGGAAAAGCAAAAAGCAAAGAATCCAGCCTGTCGAGTAGTCCTCCATGGCCGGGGAGTAACCCGCTCGAATCCTTCTTGCCCGAGTTGCGCTTGATCATCGATTCGACCAGATCGCCGAGTTGGCCGGCAGAAGCCGCGGCCACGCTGAAGAGCAAGAGATGCGAAAGAGGAAAGGGTCGCAAAAAGATCAACCCGATGACAAATCCCGCCACCACACTCGAGCAAAGCCCCCCAAGCGCCCCCTCGACGGTCTTTTTCGGGCTGACCGCCGGGTAGAGCTTGCGGCTGCCCATCTTCCTCCCCGTAAAGTAGGCCCCGGAATCCCCCGCCACGATAACCGAGAGCAGGAATAAAACCCAGTACCTCCCCTCGGGCTTTGCCCACAGGAGCAGCACGAAAGACAGAAGGTAGGGCACATAGAGCCAGGCAAAGGAGAGCAAGGAGATCCTGGCGATTTTTTCCCGGTCCAAAGGGGCGGTCACCATCATAAGGGTGAGCGCGGAAAAAAACGAGAGTAAAAGAGCGCAGTTAAGGCCCGTAACCCCCCAGCGGTAAGTCAGGTAGGGGAAAAAAAGTGCTGCCGCATACGAAAAGAGTCTCCATGGCCAGGGAAGAGGGGCCTCGAAAAGTAGACCGTGCAACTCCCACATGCCGATTGCAACGGCCAGGGCGACGAGCCCAAGCCCGCTCCAGCGAGGACCCGCTATCACACAGGCCAAAACGGGAATGCCGATAAATATGGCGGTGATCCAGCGCAGTGTGTCGGAATGCGATTGTGTGTTGTAAGGCATGCTCGCCTTGGTGTCCTTTTTGTCTTCGATGTGAAAAAGGGTTATTTCGACCCCGAACCCGAAAGCGCGATATCCGGAGCGGGCGAGATGGGCGGCGAACTCTCGCCGTTTTGTCTCACCTGTTCGCCGGTGCGGCCAAAGCGTCGCTCTCTTCTTTGAAACTCTGCGAGCGCTTCGACAAATTTATCCTTTCCGAAATCGGGCCACAAAATCTCCGTGAAATATAGCTCCGCGTAAGCGATCTGCCATAGCAAAAAGTTACTCACCCTGATTTCCCCACCCGTTCGTATGACGAGATCGGGGTCCGGCAGACCCGGGGCGTAGAGGTAGCGGGAAAAAAGCTCGGCGCTCAAGGCGTCCGCTGAACACCGGCCACTTACAACATCGGATGCAAAGAGCTTTGCGGCTCTTGTGATCTCCTGCCTTCCCCCGTAGTTAAGAGCCAGGCTAAGAGTCAGCTTGTCAAAGTGGGCCGTTTCGCTTTCGACTGCCAAAAGCTGCTTTAATGTCGAGGCCGGGATTCCGCTATCGTCTCCGATATGGCTCAGATGAACCCGGTTTTTTACAAATACCGGGAGCTCTGACTTAAGATATCTTTCCAGCAGCCCCCAGAGCGCTCTTACCTCTTTTGCCGGCCGATTCCAGTTTTCTTCCGAAAAGGTATAGAGCGTCAAATAGGGTATGGCCAATTCACAGCAAAACGTCACAATGGTACGAACGTTTTCCGCCCCCCTGCGGTGGCCGAAAATCCTGTTTTTGATCCTTTGCCTGGCCCACCGCCCATTGCCGTCCATGATGATGGCCACATGGCGGGGGAGCCGCTCCAAATCGAGTTCCATCTACGTTTCCAGAATCTCTTTTTCCTTGACGCCAAAGGCTGCGTCAATCCTCTTTATGAATTCGTCTGTAATCTTTTGAATTTCCTCTTGCACACGAAACTGCTCGTCTTCGGAAACCTTCTTGTCCTTTTTGAGCTCTTTTAGCTTCTCGATAATATCGCGCCTGATGTTTCGCACCGCGATCTTGGATTCCTCGGCCCTTTTCTTCACAATCTTAACCAGGTCGCGGCGCCGTTCCGTGGTAAGAGGCGGAATGTTGATCCGGATAAGCTTGCCGTCGTTCATCGGCGTAAGGCCCAGGTCGGATTTTAGTATCGCCTTCTCTATCTCGCCGACAGCCGAAGTGTCCCAGGGCTGAATGACTATCGTGCGCGGGTCGGGGATGGTAAGTGTCGCCAGTTGGCTGAGCTGGGTCGCGGTCCCGTAGTAATCGGCCCGGATCCCGTCAACCAGCGCAGTGGAAGCCCGTCCCGTTCGCAGCCGTTTGTACTCCGATTCGAGAGTCTCAACCGCTTTGTTCATGCGATCGTCGAGATCGCTGTAAATGTCGTCAATCATGAAATGTTTCCTCCACTACGGTTCCGATCGGCTTGCCAACCACGGCTTTCCTGATGTTGCCTCTGACGTTGAGATTGAAGACGATGAGCTTCATTTTCTGTTCTCTGGCCAGAGATATGGCCGTAGCGTCCATGACCCTCAGGTTCTTGTTGAGAACTTCGGAGAAACTGATCCGCTCATAGCGAACCGCCTGCGGGTTCTTTACCGGATCGGATTCATAGACGCCGTCGACCTTGGTCGCCTTCATAAGGACTTCGGCCCCGATCTCGCTCGCCCGAAGCGCGGCCGTCGTATCGGTTGTAAAGAAGGGAAGCCCCGTTCCGGCGGCGAAAATCACGATCCGCCCCTTGTCCAGGTGCCTGATGGCTCTTCGCCGGATAAAGGGTTCGGCCACCTCTTTCATGTCGATTGCCGACTGGACCCTGGTGGGGGTTCCGAAGTTTTCCAGAGCGTCCTGCAAGGCAAGAGCATTCATAACGGTTGCGAGCATGCCCATGTAATCGGCCGTCGACCGGTCCATCCCCCCGGATGCGGCCGATACCCCTCGAAAGATATTGCCGCCCCCGATTACCAGCGCGACCTGCACCCCCATTTTGTGTACTTCCGTTATCTGCTCGGCTATTTCACGCAGCACAGCGGTGTCTATCCCATAGGATTCGGACCCCATCAAGGCCTCACCGCTTAACTTGAGAAGTATCCTGCGGTAGACGGGCCTTTCCTGTTCACTCATTAGCCCTTACTCCCTTTTCGTTACGGGAAAAATTCCACCCCTTGCTCTACTCACCGAGCTGATATCTACAGAACCGGCGAACTTCGATCTTTTCACCAACTTTGGCGATCAATTCGTTTAAATAGTCCTGCATGCTCTTGTCCGGGTCCTTAATGAACTTTTGCTGCATGAGGGAGGTTTCCTCGAAGAATTTGCGCATCTTCCCGTCAACCATTTTTTCGAGAACATTCTGAGGCTTTCCCGACTCGGCAGCCTGGGCCAGGAAAATGGTGCGCTCGCGCTCGACGATCTCCTGCGGGATATCCTCGGGATTTACCCCCAGCGGATTGGAAGCCGCTATCTGGAGGGCCACGTTTCGAACAAATTCGCCGAAATCCTCGCTTTTGGCTGCAAAATCGGTCTCGCAGTTAACTTCGACCAGCACCCCGATTTTACCCGCGCCGTGGATATAGGCATGAACCTGTCCGTCGGTAGCCTCCCTGCCCGCCCTTTTCATCGCCTTGGCAAGCCCTTTTTGCCGCAAGAGATCGACGGCCTTTTCCATATCGCCCGAAGAATCCTGGAGCGCCTTTTTGCAATCCATCATCCCGACGTTGGTTCTATCGCGTAACTCTTTTACCATAGCAGATGTTATATCCAATTTCATCCTCCTGTGAAACTTATCCGTCAGTTCTATTATTTGAAATCGTCTTCGGATGTAGTGAGTCTGACTTTGCGGCGCCCGCAACCCCTTAGGACCCAAAGCGGAGTAGCCGAGCGCGGCCCGATATCCGGCAGGAAAAAGGGGGGGGGCTTGGCGCCCACTCGACGCCAAAGCCCCCCCCTTACATATTATTCCTCTTGCTGGGCCGGCGCGGGATTAATGATCTCAACGACCGGACCTTCGGCTTCCTGTCCAAGGATCTGGCCGGCGGGAACTTCCGCGAGTTCGATCCCCTTATCCGTATCGCCCTGCCTGAGTTCGTTATATTTCGTGCGCCCCTCTATGCACGCATCGGCAATCTTCGAGGTCACAAGCCTTATGGCCCGGATTGCATCGTCGTTTCCCGGAATGGGGTAGTCGATCACATCCGGGTCGCAATTGGTGTCAACCACCGCCACAACAGGGATCCCGAGCCGATTGGCTTCCATGACCGCGATGTTTTCGCGCTGGGTGTCAACGACAAATAGCGCCCCCGGGAGCCGGGTCATCTTCTTTATGCCGCCAAGGTTTCTTTCGAGTTTTTCACGCTCGGTATTAAGCCCCAGGATCTCCTTTTTCGGAAACCGGTTGATGGAGCCGTCCTCGACCATGGCATCGAGCTCTTTTAGCCGGTCGATTCTTTGCTTGATCGTCTTGAAATTGGTGAGCATCCCGCCCAGCCAGCGCTGGTTTACAAAGTACATATCGCAACGGGCTGTTTCTTCCGTGATGGAATCGCGCGCCTGTTGCTTGGTGCCCACGAAAAGCACCGTCTCCCCCGCCGCAACCGTATCGACTACGAATTGATACGCCGTATTGAAAAGCCTGACGGTGCGCTGCAAATCTATGATATAGATCCCGTTGCGGGCGCCGAAAATGAAGGGTTTCATCTTGGGGTTCCAACGGCGGGTCTGGTGCCCGAAATGGACACCGGCTTCCAACAACTGCTTCATTCCTACGACTGCCATGAGTAATGCTCCTTCTGGTTTGCCTCCGCCCCTTCGCATCCGATCCGCCAATCCGGGGTCGGACACCAAAAGGTCAAGGGGAGTGTGATTTTTATTGAACAAAAATTTCTAACACGTTCATGTCGGCCGAGCAAGTTATTATTTGGTTTTCCTATGGAAAGCAGGTTTTTTGAGATGGCCTGGAAAATAGCCACTTTCAATGTGAACGGGATTAGAGCTCGCCTGGATGTTGTGAAATCCTGGCTGGACCAAAACCGGCCAGACGTCTTGTGTTTGCAGGAAATAAAGTGCCGCGACGAAGAGTTTCCCGGCGAGTCCCTGCGCGAGCTGGGCTATGAGGCCGCTGTTTTCGGCCAAAAGGCCTTTCACGGGGTTGCAATCCTAAGCCTTAGAAGCCCCGAAGAGGTAAGGCGCGGCTTTGGCGACTGCGGCCCCGATAGCCAGGCCCGGCTTATCGCCGCCAAAATCGATGGCATTTGGATCTTCAATACCTACGTCCCCCAGGGCAGAAGCCCCGACCATCCCGCGTTCCAGGAAAAATTGAGTTTTTTTGCCCGGCTAAAAGATCTGTTTACCCGTAATTACTCGCCCTCCGCGCCCCTCATCTGGACAGGGGACATAAACGTCGCCCCCGAAGATATCGATGTCTTTTCCCCCAAAAGGATGGAAGGCAAAATCGGCTTTCATCCCCTCGAAAAGCAGGCGCTTTCCGAGGTGGCCTCCTTTGGATTTATCGACCTTTATCGCCACAGCCATCCCGGGGAGTCTCAGTTCACCTTCTGGGACTACCGGCTCCCCAAAAGCTTTGACCGCAACCTGGGCTGGCGGCTCGATCATATACGGGCCACCCGGCGCCTTGCCCAAGCCTCGATAGACTGCGGCGTGGACGCGGCCCTTCGCGGCCAACCCGGCCCAAGCGATCACACCCCCGTTTGGGCGACAGTCGAGCTCGAAAAAATAGACCCCGGTCCCCAATGAACCGGCTACCCGGTCGCCCCGTTTCCCCACGCCTGGTCGATAAACGCTTCGACATCTTGTAGGCTCTCTATTTTTACGGCCGCCTGTTTGAACTTTTTCCCCCCCGGTATCTGCTGAAGATACCAGCAAAGGTGTTTTCGCATCTCGATTATTCCGCGCCGTCCCTTCAGGTCGATGGAAAGCCTCGCGTGGTCCAGGGCGGTGCGTAATACTTCCGAGCGCTCCGGTCTTTCGGAAAATCCGCCGTGCAAGCCAGACTTTAACTGCCCGAATATCCAGGGATTCCCCAAGGCCCCCCGGGCGATTCCCACTCCGTCCGCCCCCGTTTTTTCGAGCAGCTCGAAAGCCGTCTGCGGGTTTTGCGCCCCGCCGTTTGCAAGGATTGTCCCCGCAAAGCGCGCGCGGGCCTCGCGGGTCGTCTCAAAGTCGTTTGGGCCCGAAAAGCGCTGCGCGTAGGTCCTTCCGTGGATCATCACCGCCTTTATGTCCAGGTCCCCCACGGATTCGAGAAAACTAAGAAGGTCGAACCCCTGCACATTGGTCCTGGTCTTTATCGAAACCGGCAAATGGGTGTTTTCGATAACGCTTTGGATTACCTCCCGCGCCAGCGGCGGATTGGTCATCAGGGCCGCTCCCGCCCCCCGTTTGAACACCTTCGACATGGGGCAGCCAAAGTTTATGTCAATCCCGTCGGGCCTGATCTGACTGGTGACAAAGCGGGTGGCGATCGCGAAATGTTCGGGATCGTGTCCGAAGAGCTGAACGACATAGGGCCGTTCCGAATCGTTAAACCGCACGATATTGAGAGTCGGTTGAGCCTGGTAGGCAAAGGCCGTCGAACTCGCGAGCTCGGAGTAAACAACGTCTGCGCCAAAGCCTTTGCAGATGCGCCGAAAGGCGCTGTCGGTTATACCCGAAAGCGGGGCCAGGGCCAAAACGGGCTTTTTTAAAGATGTCCAAAAATTATCCATACAGGTAACCTGCGCTTGTAACTTCCATGTCGCTCTCGTCTGCCATGCCGTGTTCGATGTTCCCCGTAAGGGCCGTTATCGCGCGGAATACCTCAATTATCGGTTGCCCGCGCCGCCGGGGAAATGCTCTTGCCTATGCTGCCTGGTTGGAGTATTCAACTAATGTAACAGGTAACAGGTAATTATGCCAGTACGGCTATGTTTTACAGTTTTGGGTATGTATCCTCGGTATTTCGGGCAGAAGTCATGACTTGGATTTCCCGCCTTTTGCCCTGCGTCATTGCAGCGAGCCGATACTTCGATTCACTTACTTAAAGGAGTGGTAAGCATGAGTAAGATACCCGAAAATTACTTGCCGGATAAAAACACTTGGCCCCAATACCTCACTCCCGATGAATTTGCCGACACCCCGTACAAACTGAACCTCGCCGACTATCTGCTCGATCGCCACGTTGCGGCCGGAAGGGGGGATAATGTCGCCATCAGATTCATGGAAAAAGTAATTACCTACTCGCAACTCCAGAAAATGGTCAACCAGTTTGGCAACGCTTTAAAGGGTGCCGGAGTCGAGCCTCAGGACAGGGTGGGCATTCGACTGGTAAACGCCCCCATGTCGCTTGTAACCATCTTCGCCATTGAAAAGATAGGGGCAATTCCCGTTCCCACTTCGCCTCTGTGGTCTCGTGAAGAAATCTCCTTTGTGGTAAACAATGCCGAAATGAAATATTTTGTCGTAAACGCCCCCCTTATGGAGCAGGTCGAGGCGGCCAAGCCCGGTTTTACGTGCGGGGCAAAAGTCGTGGTAATCGGTGGGGTTGCAGGGGATGTTAAGTCTGCGGGCAACCTGGTTTTCGAAGAAATGATCGCCGGCGGCTCCCCTGAGCTGGAAGCGGTCATGCTCGATCCCTTCGACATCGGCGTGATTCTCTATACCTCCGGTACAACGGGCATGCCCAAGGGCTGCGTGCACTTTGTCCGTCCAACCGTCATTGAAACCAGGATGGTCAACAAATATGTCTACCAGCTAAAACCCGGAGACATCCTGGGAGGGGCGGCGCCGGTGTCTTTTGCCGCAGGTTTTGGCACCTTTACGCTCATCCCGTTTGAAGGCGGCGCCGGTATTTCTCTGCTTCCGAAGTTTTCGCCACCGGACATGATGGAGTTGATCGGAAAGCACAATATAACCGTTTTGACCGGACTGCCGACCGCCTACCGGGCGCTCTTAAAATTTGCGGCATTCACAAAATATGATATCGGCTCCGTGCGGCTGTTTACCGCGGGAGGCGATGCCCTGGGCGCCGAGACGCTTAACGGCTGGCGCGAGCTGACCGGCAGTCCCATCTGGGAGGGGCTGGGAGGAACGGAAATGCTCCACCTGGTTACCTCCAACACCCTAAACGAGCAGCCGGCGCCAAACTCCATCGGAAAACCCCTTCCCGGCGTCGATGTCCGGGTGATCGATCTTTTCGGGGAGCGGTGCAAAGCCGGTGAGGTGGGCAGCATGATTGTAAGGGGCCCCTCGGGAACCCTTTACTGGAAGCCCTGCGAAAACGACGAGAAGCTGCTCAGAGCCCAGAAATCGGGGGTGGTCGACGGGTGGAATAAGATGGGGGATGCGGTGTACATGGCCGAGGACGGCAACATCTTCTTTGTCGCCCGTGAAGATGACATGATCAAGAGCTCAGGCTACCGGATATCTCCTGCCGAAATCGAGGAAGCCATGGCCAAACACCCCGCGATTGCCGATGTTGGCGTCGTAGGGATCCCGGAGCCCGAAAAAGGGCAGATAGTAAAGGCCGTGGTCGAGCTACAACCCGGAGTGACCGGTTCAAAAGAGCTAACAGAGGAAATCGTGACTTTCTTAAAAGACTACGTTGCCCTCTACAAGCTTCCGCGCATCGTCCAGTATATCGACAAGCTGCCAAGAACCCCGACCGGCAAACTCGTGCGCCGGCTGCTCCGGTAGGCTGAAAAGCCATACCTCTACATCTCGGCGTGTCGCCGCAGACGGGTTGCCAAGCCCCGACCTGCCCGACTGGCTGCGCCTGCGGCAGCTCGGACGGCAGTCCCCACCGCCTGCCGGGTGATGTATTCACAAAAAGTTTCATCTCGTTCAAACCGCGTCCCCGGGGGCCGGCAGCAAAGGGGAAAGAGGTGAGGCAATTAAACCCCCTGTGCTGAAGTTTACCGGCTAATCTGCCGTTCTTTTTCTTCCATTTTGCGCATGCAAAATCCTTTTGCTTCCTTGATTTTGGTTTTTGTTCTTCTCCATTAGCTTTTAATTACCCTTTTTGGATACCTTCATG
>JARLHO010000029.1 GCA_031292215.1 Syntrophobacteraceae bacterium
AGAAAGGGGCTTGGCCTGATCGCCCCCTTTTTTGCAAGGGGTTGGGGGGATTTACTCTCCAGCCGCTTGCAATGACGCGCATGGACCGGCTGGGCTCGCTCGCCCCCCTTATTTGCAACTTTGCAAAAGGAGATAGGTGGGCGCATGTGTAGGGTAATTGTAAGTTTTCAAAGGAGGGTTGGGCTAAGCGCAGCGCAGCCCAACAAACAGCAGAAAGCCGGCCAGTCCAAACTTGTAGGTTGGGCTAAGCGCAGCGCAGCCCAACAAACAGGAGAGCCATTTACTCCCTTTTCTTTTAAGATACAAAGATGGGTGAAACGCAGTGCAACCCATCGCCCCAATGCATCTTTTATGAAACTTCAGTATGAAACCTCAGATTGAAACGGCCGCCCCCCCCTCCGCTTAATCCCCGCGAAACGAGGGACTGCCGGGTGACGCGCTACCTGAAGTTTCGTCCTCGATAAAACCCCGCCCAAAAACGGGGTAACGCCTCTCTTGTTGGGCCGTCTAGCGTCTTGACTCCAAGTTAGAATGGTTCTAAACTGAATCTGCCGTTAAAAGATCGACACCTGCAACGCAAAATCCGGTCGGCTCCGGAGTTGGGAACCGCTTCCGGCAGGCAGGGACTCGGATGAAAAAAAACTTGTGCCCCTGGCGCTCACGCGAGCAACGGGCGATTGGTCAAAGACATTTGCTAACCCGCGATTATCAACCCAAGAGGAGACAATAGCCATGCCCAAAGGAGCCATAATCTTTGCGACAAGAACCAATCAGACTCAAAAGATTGCCCAGTTGATCGCCGAGGGAATGCGGATTGAAGGTTTGGACGTTGACGTACTCAATGTCAATCAGGCCGGCGGCGAAAATGTACTGAGCGGCTACGACGCGGTTGTCCTTGGATCGGCCACGTATCATGGCGAGATGATGCAAACGATGAAAACATTTCTTTTTGCCGCTGAGAAGGCAAATCTGGAAGGAAAATCGGGCGGTTCTTTCGGGGCCTATGGATGGAGCGGAGAAGCTCCGGGGCGTATTTTCGACACCATGACCCATGTTCTAAAGATGAACATGGTGAGTGGGCCGCTGCGGCTTAAGTCGGCCGATCTTGGGGGCGGAAACAAAATGGCCCAGGATTACGGACGGGAAATAGCCAGAAAGGCGCTCGATTCGAAATAAGAAGTTCGCTTTGGCGCAAGGGAGATGACATGGACGCTGGTGAGTACCGAAAAATTCTGGAAATGGCGATTGCAAATGAAGTAGCTGCTCGTGATTTCTACAAGAGCATTTGTGAAAAGACCGGGGACGCGAGCCTTAAACATTTATTCTCTGAGTTGGCCGATGAGGAGCAAAAACACAAGAGTTTCCTGGAAGGTTATTTGACCGGGACAAAGCCCTTCCATTTTGCCGAGGTCATGGATTACCATGTTACCGAAACCATCGATAAACCCAGGCCCTCGATCGCTATGAAGCCGGCTGAGGCAATCGGTTTGGCCATGAAGGAAGAAGAAGAGGCCATGCGGTTATACCAGGGGCTGGCCGGGGCCAGTACCGATTCGGACCAGAAGCAGACGTTTGTGACTTTGGCCAACATGGAGAGATCGCACAAGGTGCGGCTCGAAGAGTTGTATACCTCGATGGCGTATCCGGAAGTCTGGTAGTACGGGTTGGGGCCGCTGGTAAAAACGGCCCGCTCTTTAGCGATACGGATGCGCGGCGGGAAACGAAATCGAGCGCCATGGGCGGGTTAAGCGAAAAAAGCAAAAAGGGGTTGGCCTTACTCAGGCTAACCCCTTTTATATTCTGGAGGCGGCAAGCAGATTTGAACTGCTGTATAACGGTTTTGCAGACCGCTCCCTTGCCACTTGGGTATGCCGCCCTCGGTAATCTCGTATGTTTACTCGAAAAGAGACGCAAGGTCAAGCCCCAACGGGGGGGGATTCTGCTCTAACTAAATCCCTACGCGACTATTTAGGATTGTCTCCGATCAAAATCCCGATAGTCATCGCCTCTGCGGCCTCAGCCTTCTTTGCGTACACCTGAATCCACAGCAGCCTTTCATGTCACCTCGGAACACCCCCGGAAACCATGAAAAGCATTACTCCCTTCGCGTCTACGCGTGAGAAAACTTTTCGACAGGCGCACACCCCCTAGCTTTGGACCAGCTTAAAGCCCGAAAGCCCCGCATAGCACCCGGAGGAGTCCAGTTCTTCCTCGATTCGAAGCAGTTGATTGTACTTGGCGAGCCTGTCGGAGCGGGAAAGCGACCCCGTCTTTATCTGGCCGCTTCCAACCGCTACGGCCAGATCGGCGATGGTCGTGTCTTCGGTCTCTCCGGACCGGTGTGAGATAACCGTCGTGTAACCCGCTCGGTGGGCCATGTCTATCGCCTGCATGGTCTCGGTGATCGTGCCGATCTGGTTTAGCTTTATAAGGACCGAGTTGGCGATTCCTTCGGCTATGCCCCTGGCAAGTATTTTCGTATTGGTTACGAAAATATCGTCTCCAACGAGTTGAACATCGCCCCCGAGTTTATCGGTTAGCGCCTTCCAGCCGTCCCAGTCGCCTTCGGCCAACCCGTCTTCGATGGA
The DNA here is from genome assembly GCA_031292215.1 of Syntrophobacteraceae bacterium. Classification (GTDB taxonomy): domain Bacteria; phylum Desulfobacterota; class Syntrophobacteria; order Syntrophobacterales; family Syntrophobacteraceae; genus SbD1. The sequence continues at coordinate 2,589 of JARLHO010000029.1, forward strand.
AATCAGCGGGTAGCGCTCGGCCCAGTCGCTGTAGAATTCGATCATTTCCTGCGCGCTTTTTTTGGGTTTGGCCTCGGCTTTTAGTTCATAGAAGCCGTTGTCGTAAAATTCGCTCGCCGCCGGGTCCAACGCGATGAAAATGTCTTCTCCCGGCCGGTATCCCGCAGCCTCGATGGCCTGCATGAGCACTTCCATCGCCTCTTCGTTGGATCGCAGGTTGGGCGCAAATCCGCCTTCGTCTCCCACCGAGGTATTGAGCCCCTTGGATTTAAGCACCTTTTTGAGGCTGTGAAAAGTCTCGGCGCCCATGCGAAGCGCCTCGCGAAAAGTCGGCGCCCCGGCGGGCACGATCATGAATTCCTGGACATCGAGGTTATTGTCGGCATGAGCCCCCCCGTTTAATACGTTCATCAGGGGCACGGGCAGAAGATAGGCGGACACCCCTCCCAGGTAACGGTACAGGGGCAGTTCTTTTTCGGCGGCCGCAGCCTTGGCCATCGCCATGCTTACCGATAAAATGGCATTTGCTCCCAGGCGGCTTTTATTTTCCGTCCCATCGAACTCGATCATGAACTGGTCTATGCCCGTCTGGTCGCTTGCTTCCAGCCCGAGGAGCTTGGGGCCGATTTCCTCGTTTACGTTCTGCACGGCGGTGAGGACCCCTTTGCCCATGAACCGGTCCGGATCGCCGTCGCGAAGCTCCAGAGCTTCCCGTGAGCCCGTAGAGGCGCCTGAAGGCACCGCCGCGCTCCCCATATAGCCGCTGTCGAGCAGCACTTCCGTTTCGATGGTGGGGTTTCCCCGTGAGTCCAGTATTTCTCTAGCCTTAACCGAAAGAATCTCACTCATATCCTTACCTCCTTGTTTTTTGCGGACTTTTTAAGCGCCAGGGGGGCGCGCAGGCGTTAAACATACACGATAAACCTAAAACTGCATTGACCATTTTGTCAAATTACTATTAAAATGTTAAGTTTCAATTAAATAATTCGATGAAAGGAATTCTTAATGGCAGCCGTTCTCACCGCCGGTGAACTGCGAAAAGGCGTAAAGCTCGAAATCGATGGCGAACCTTACCTCATCACGGACTTTGAATTCAACAAACCCGGAAAAGGCCAGTCGCTTTATCGCTGTCGCCTCAAAAACATGATTACCGGCATTCAGTTCGACCGTACCTACCGGTCCGGCGACAAATTCAACTCCGCCGACCTCGAAGAACAGGAAATGCAGTTTCTCTATAGCGACGGCGAGAACTACCATTTCATGAATATGTCCAACTTCGAGCAGATCGAAATGACCTATGAAGCCGTCGGGGATGCGTCCCACTTCCTGTCCGAAAATCTATTGGTAAACGTGCTCCTTTTTCAGGGACGGCCCATCGGGTTGTCGGTTCCCAATTTCGTCGATCTGCAAATCGTCTCGTCCGCCCCGGGAATCAAGGGCGATACGGCCTCCGGGTCGACTAAGCCGGCGACACTTTCCACCGGCCATGTCATCCAGGTCCCCCTCTTTGTGGAGGAAGGCGAAACCGTGCGCATCGATACGAGAACGGGCCAATACGTGGAGCGCGTAAAGGTCTGATGGAAACAGATAATAGCGGGGGGCTGGGCGGCAAGAGGCGATTTTTGGAGACCCGCTGCCGTGTCCTGGGAAGTATTCGAGCCTTCTTTGAAACGGAAGGGTTTCTCGAAGTCCAGACACCTCTTCTCACCGCCGCTCCGGTGCCCGAGCTCCACATCAGTCCGATTCCGGCCGGCCCGCGCCTGTTTCTTTCCACCAGTCCCGAACTGCACATGAAGCGGTTGCTTGCCGCAGGCTTTGAAAAGATCTTCCAGATCACCCGCTCGTTTCGGGCGGGTGAGCTCGGCAGGTTCCACCACCCCGAGTTTACCATCCTCGAGTGGTACCGCTTGGCAGCCGATTATACGGACTTGCAGCGGGACTGTCAAAAGTTGGTCCGCGCTGCCTGCCGGGCGTCTCGGCAGAGCTCGGATCTCTTTTTCCATGGGTCCCCCATCGATTGTTCGTCCCCGTGGGAAAAGATTACGGTTGCGCGAGCCTTTGAAAAATTTGCCGGATGGGTCCCCGGCCCCAACCCCGACACGGACCGCTTTGACCTCGACATGTCGCAAAAAGTTCAAAAAAACCTCGGGTTTCCAGCTCCTTGCATACTGGAGGACTACCCGGTCTCCCAGGCGGCTCTTGCCCGCATAAAACCGGGAAATCCCGAGGTAGCCGAAAGGTTCGAGCTCTTCTGGGCCGGGGTCGAACTTGCCAACGGCTTTAGCGAACTGACCGACCCCGTCGAACAAAGGATGCGTTTTTGCTCCGCGATCGAGAGTAAAAAACGGCTGGAAGGGATCGACTATCCGATGCCCGAGGCGTTCCTGTTAAGCCTTGAAAACCTTGGCCCCTGCGCGGGAATCGCCTTGGGGGTCGACCGGTTGGTGATGCTTCTCTCGGATGCCGACAGTATAGACGATGTCGTGGCCTTTGGACCGCAAACGGCGTGATCCCCCCCCCGTGTGGCGCAGCCTGAATTTAGTGATTACTCCAAAGTTGTGTGGTTGGAATTTAAAAAGAGGTGGAGTGTCTTATGGAATCCGGAGAGCATAAAAGAAGCAGGCTGGACTATACTACGCTTTGCGATCTTGCGCGTTCCCGAAATATCACGTATGTGGAGGCGCGAGGTCTTGATCTGCGAAAGGGAGTGCGCTTTACAAAAGATGGGCACGACTGGATAGCGGTGGATTCGGACTTGCCCGTAAACGAGAAAATAAGGACCTTGGGGTTTCTGCTCGAACGGGAGCCGGCCTCGGTTGCCGAGGCCGTGGGCTTTAAAGACAAGCTAAAGGGGGGCTCTCTTACCCCCGTTTTGACCATGTGCTGTTAAGTTAAGTGAGTGGTGAGCGGTGAGTAGAAAAAGCTTCCCTCCGCTCGCTGCTCACTCACAAGCCGCAACTGTTTACTGTTAACTCATAACTCTTCACCCGGGATCTCTTTTTATGTCCAAAGTTACGGGCGGTCGACTGGTAGCCGGATTTCTCAAAGCCGAAGGTATCGGAGCGATTTTTACGCTTTGCGGCGGACATGTCATGGACATCTACGCGGGGTGCGCGGCGGAGGGAATCCGGGTAATCGATGTGAGACACGAGCAGAGCGCGGCCCACGCAGCCGATGCCTGGACGCGCCTGACGGGATTTCCCGGAGTAGGAGTCGTTACCGCCGGACCGGGGGTGACCGATGCTGTGACAGGAGTTGCCAACGCATTCAGGGCCCAGGTCCCCATGCTCCTGATCGGTGGGCAGGCCCCGGTCGCAAACCTTCGAAAGGGCGCGCTGCAGGAACTTGGTAACGTTGAAATTTTGAAGCCTATAACCAAATTTTCCGAAACGGTCCTGGAAACCGGGCGCATCCCCGAATATATGGCCGCAGCCCTTCGCGAGGCCTATAACGGCCGCCCGGGGCCCTCGTTTCTTGAAATCCCTCAAAATGTCCTGGAAGGCGAAATCGAGCAATCGGCTGTGCGGGATTTTTCCCGCTACAGGGCAAGGGGCCGTACGCGGCCCGATCCGGGGGACATCGATATGGCCGCGGCCTTGATCGAAAAGGCCCAAAGACCTGTCATTCTTGCCGGAACGCAGGTGTGGCTCTGTCGGGCCGTGGAGAGCTTGAACCGGCTGATTGAAAAGACGGGATTTGCGGCCTACTTAAACGGCGCGGCCCGAGGGGCCGTTTCGCAGGAATCCAAATTCCTTTTCGCAAGATCGCGAAGCTACGCGCTAAGCCGGGCGGATCTCGTCATTGTGGCCGGGACCCCTTTTGACTTCCGGCTTGGCTATGGGGACCGGATCGGCCGGGACGCTCGCATCATCCAGCTCGATCTCGATTATTCCGAGCTTGGCCGCAACCGAGCCGTTGACGTTGCGATAAACGCCGACATCGGTTCGGGCTTGGAAGATCTCTATAGCGCAGTCGGCCCCGGGGTGGACCGTGACGCCTGGCGCCGTGAGCTAAGGGCGAAGGAAGAGGAGATTTTTGAGAGGGACAAAGAATTTTTGACCTCCGATCGAGTCCCCATTCACCCCTTAAGGCTTGCCGCCGAGATAAACGACTTTTTGAGCGAAGATTCCATCTTCATTGCCGATGGCGGGGACGTCGTAACCATTTCGGCCAACGTGATCAAAACGAAAAAGCCGGGCAAATGGCTTGACCCCGGTCCGCTGGGTACCCTTGGCGTGGGCGTGCCCTTTGCCATAGCCGCCAAGACCGCCTTTGCGGCAACTGAGGTGGTGACACTTTTTGGCGACGGGGCCTTCGGCCTTACCGGCTTTGACTACGACACCCTTATTCGCCTGAATTTGCCAATGGTTGGAATTGTTGCAAACAATGCCGCGTGGAACCAGGTTCGCTTCCTCCAACTGGCCCGCAATGGACCGGGAGGGCCGACCCCGGCCTCCGAGTTGACTCCTCTTAGATATGACCGGATAGTCGAAGCCATGGGCGGATATGGAGAACAAGTCATCCGGCCTGGCGAGATTCGCCCCGCCCTGGAACGGGCCAGGGCTTCGGGCAGGCCCGCCTGTGTAAACGTTATGGTGGATAGAGACGTCTTTAGCACGAGCACAAAGAGCATGTCGATCTACGGTTAGCCCTTCGCCTGCCTTGCCTTTAGCCGTAACGCCGCAAACACTGCCAGGCAGGTACCGAGTAACAGGAGGGTCGGCGGCTCAGGGACTGCCCCCACCTGCTCCTGAAAGATTTGGCCGCAGGAATTTTGCGGCGTTATCCAGAGAAAATCCGAGACGTTGCCGGTATTGCCGCCAAGACTTGAGAGGTAGCTGTTATAAAGACCTATTTCCTGCGCGGTGGAATGAAAGGTGTCCATGGTAATGGTCGAGTCTTCCTCGTGCCAGATGGCCACCTGCAGAGCGTAGGCATTGGCGCCCTGGCCCCCTGTGCCGTAATTGCCAAGCAGCCAGGCAATCTGGCCCGCGTTGGTGACTCCATGGCCGGGAGTTCCGCCAATAACTCCATTGGTTGTTACGATAGTGTTGGCGTAGGTTGTCCCGGCTGAAATTTCCAGGTCGGGATTTATGCAGTACATGTATTTCAAAAGAGTCCCGTTAAGAGTGGAAGGATCTATCGACCCTCCCCCCACGGTCTTTTGGACGCCATTGTCCACTATATGGATCGGATAGGTGTAGCTGCTTCCAACATACAGGGAATCGGCCCTGGCCATTCCAACTGTCGCCAATAGAGCTATCGCAATACCTGATGCTATTATCGCTTTTCTCATATATTCTCCCGGCGTAATTTGTTTCGAATTCACCAACTCCACTATCGGCATGTTTTACTGGATATTCGATATAGCGCTCGGCCCAAAGCGACCAAAGCAGAACAGGGTCATAAAAAAAAATCAGAAAAATTGCCAAGAACCTGCATTCCATCCACTTCACTTCGTAGCTGAGACGACCGTCAGGATTGGGGTCTGGACGCGCATAATTGGCCCGCTGAGGCCGTTTAGAGCCGGGGATGCATCCCGCCTCATTTTTCAATAAAAATGGCCCCAAAAGGCAAATCTCGCGGACTATTTTCGTAGTAATATCAAGTAGTTAC
>JARLHO010000030.1 GCA_031292215.1 Syntrophobacteraceae bacterium
CCTCAGGTCCAAAGTGGATTCCCCCTCCCCGTGAAATGTCTTGGATGTCCTTTATATACACGGGAGAAAAGCTTTTGACCAGATAATTGGATATCATGTCGATATTATTATTGTTTTATCTCAGGACAGAATCACCCTGCCCAATTCCATTGCCTAATTGTGAAGAGATGCGTTGATATGTTATAAAAATGGGTTATTCCTTCGGCAAAATAGACGGAGCCATAGGCCTGTACCTATATGTAGCGACCTTCCGTTCCAGGAGTTGTCAACCACGCACCGCGACCTGGCCTGGGCGGGGGGGGCTGCGATCAACCGGGCCGCGAAGGGCCAAGGCTACTAAAAGGGGTGATGACAAAGAGCGATGACGCAAACAAGAGAAAAGCTGCGCAGTGAACTGCTGCAAGCCTACGAGAGCTTGCCGCCGGTGGAACAAACCGTGCTGCAGCTTTGTTCGGTAATATTTGAGCCCGTGGTTTCTTCAGTTCTGTACAAGATATTTTGCAAAGCCGATTTGCGCCTTCCCGGGGAAAAGATTGGCTCGCAAAATGGGCTTGAATTGCATCTGAAGCGACTAAGGGCCTATAAACTTCTCAATGACCGTAACCAGGTCCCGAGGGAAATCATCGAGACTCTCACCCGACGGGCAGTAACTGCCGGATTGATTTTCAACGCAGGCGATCTGCTGGCAGGAATCGAATCGGAGCAGGCCTGGACAAACAAGCTGCCGACCAGCAAACATTGTATATCCTGTGCCGGGCCCGTTGAGGGCAAAGCGTTCAAGGCTGCGCCGGGGCCTCTTTGCCCATCGTGCGCCGTATCGGAGCTAAGGATACTCTCGGCCGACGTAAACCTGGAGAATTGGTCCACCAGGCAAATCATGCATGCAGTCTCGCCCGAGGGCGACATAAAGAGCAGGCTGAGTATACTCTGGAAAGTCGATGAAGCGCTGCGAAAATTTCCCATCAGTAACAAAGATTCAGCCATTTTCCTGAACCTTCTCGTGCAAAATCTCGGATACCTTCAATCTCATCCCCTGGCTTTCGCGGTTCGGCAGGCCGCCCTTGCGGCATGCACGCGATTGGGGCGCCCGATCTTACCCCTGCTGCTCACGATTATACGAAAAGACCCATGGCCATTCTATGCCAACGTCCTCGCGGCTGTGGGGTCTATTGCACCCGAAGAAGCCGAGGTAAAAGACATATTGATGGAGGCGTCCGGAGACCCGAATCCGGAGATACGCCGACGTGTAATGACCATTTTGAGTGATGCAGCTCCTTCATGGGCTGTCACAACTGTTGCGAAGCTGAGCAATGACCCGGACAAGACCGTGAGCGAAATAGCAAGAAGCGCCCTTTTTGCATGGACGAAGAAGCAATGGAGGCCTTCTTATTCGCCCCGCGCGGCAGCTACAGCCATTCCCGGCGCGCACCTTGGAGCGACCATCCGATTCGGTCCTTTAGTCAGAGCACTTCAAGAACAGTTGCCCTTAGTCCATCCTCAGTTCCATTCCTATGGCGACACGTCGTGCCCTCGGATGCTGCGGGACGTCCGCATCGGGATCTATTCCCGGGACCGGAACTTTTTCCGCAAACGAAGGGATGAGTTCATTTCCCATTGCGGCACGCATCCCGATTATTTCAACTATTTCATCGGAATATTCAACGATCCTTTTGATCCGCAATGGTTTGCCACCCTCCCTGTCGAAGACGGGATGTATGCGCTCTGCTTAATTTTAAATCGTGCAATGTTAGTTCTGGCGCCGGATGCCGACGCTTTCTCCTACGCCTTGGATATCAGCCGTTTCAGGTCGGCGCCTCGTCCCGATACGGATCAGTTGCTCTACCACCTGTCATCCCGACTCATTATGGGCGGAAGGCTGAGTGAGGCGCGAAAGATCCTGGCTGAGATCGAAGAACCTCATTTCAAGCTCGGTCTCATGGGATGGAGCCTCTTTGTCGAGGGAAAGAACAGCGAGGCTGTCGAATCTTTCGAAAATGATATCAAGGAATTACGGCGCAGAGTGGCCAAAAGGAATATCAACTTTCGCGGAATGTCGGGTTTTTTCTACGTACTTGCCCTTATACGATCCCGAAATGAAGAGCTTCTGAAAAAAGCCGATCAACTGGTGACCTCGGCCCTTTCCTCAAAAGGCGAACAGGATTTTAGGTCATCCGTATTCCGATCGTTAAAAATAGTCATCCATGCGCAACAGGCCGAGCTCGTTGATGGGCCCCGGAATATGGCCGCCGAATCTAAGGCTGCCGGCATCCTCCCCACTCTGTTTAACGCCATTGCCGTCTATTGGGTAGACGGCAGGCTTTCCGAAGAGATGACGGCGCAAGTCCGGCAGATATTCCATGCGGCCAAAGAAGTTGACATGAACTGGGTGGCGATGGAGAGCGCCGCGCTGCTGGTGCGTTCCGGCAGGGAGGACCCCGTTTGCGCTACATTCCTCGATGAGGTGGTTAGCCGGAGCGGAATGGAGTCGCTGGTCTCCTCGATTATAGTCGAAGAGCCCTGGGAGAAGGGATTGCGCGCGCTCATCCAAATCGGGAGCGAACCCGAGGGGGCCGCAGGCCAAGGACCGGGGGCGGGAATGAGGCTGATATGGCTCATCGACTATGACCGGGGCACGGTATCCGTTCAGCCTGTCGAGCAGAAGCTTACGGCCCGGGGGACCTGGAGCAAAGGGCGCACGGTGTCCAAGAGTCGCCTTTTCAATCGCGATAAGGTCGACTACATCTGTCGGCAGGACATGGCCGTCTGTTCCGCGCTCAGGCAGGATCCATACTTTTATCAACAGTATAATTTCGACATGGATAAGCTTCTGCCTGCCCTGGTCGGCCATCCGCTCCTTTTCCTCGAAAAATCTCCTTTCACCCCGGTAGAATTTGTCAAGGGTGAACCGGAAATCCGGGTGGCCAAATCCGGATCGAAGCTCAAGATCGAGTTTGCGGCCGAACTCGATAAAAATCATGTCGTGGTCGTCCAGGAGACGCCCACCCGGTTCAAGGTGATCGAACTCTCCGAAAAACACCGGCGTATCGCGCGGGTCCTGGGCAGCAAAGGCCTCACCGTACCGGCCACGGCCACACAGGATGTTCTTGGCGCCATCTCGATGCTGTCCTCTCACGTGCTCGTTCATTCCGATATAGGGGGCAAATCCAAAGACGTGGTGGAGATCGAAGCCGATCCAAGGCCTCACGTGCAACTGGTTCCCTCGGGGCCGGGGATTCGCGTCGAAATTTTCGTGAAACCCTTTAACGAAGAAGGAGGCCCATACCTTAAGGCCGGCGTGGGGGCGGCCAACGTCCTGGCCGAAGTAGGCGGAAAGAAGATGCAGACCAAAAGAGACCTCTTGGCCGAAAAGGCGATGGCCGATGCCGTGGAGGCGGCCTCCCCCGCTCTCGCGCGGCTCGCGGATTCGGACCGTCAGTGGCTGCTCGAAGACCCCGAGGATTGTCTGCAGATGCTTCTCGACCTCAAGGCCTTGCAGGAAAAAGGCCAGGTTATTGTCGAGTGGCCCGAGGGAGAAAGACTGAAGGTCACTTCCGAGGTCGGCTTCGATCGGTTCCGCATGAAAATCCGCGGAAAGACCGATTGGTTCGAGGTAAGCGGCGACCTTACAGTTGACGATGACCTTGTGCTCGACATGAAGCGTCTTTTGGAACTTCTCCACACAACGGAAAAGCGCTTCATCCCATTGGAGGACGGCCGTTTCCTGGCCCTTACAAAAGAATTGCGGAAAAGGCTCGAAGAGCTGGACGCCTATGCGGAAAGGAAAGGAAAGGAGATCCGGCTCCATCCCCTGGCTGCCATGACCGTATCGGATCTTTTGGAATCGATCCCGAACATTGAGGTGGATGAAGCCTGGAAAACGAGAATCGAGCGCCTCAGGGCCGGACAGGAGATAACTACGCGCATGCCGTCCACACTTCGGGCAGAGCTGCGCGATTACCAGGTGGAAGGCTTCACGTGGCTCTCTCGCCTGGCTCACATGGGAATAGGCGCATGCCTTGCCGACGACATGGGGCTTGGCAAGACCGTACAGGCCATTGCCGTCATCCTGGAGCGCGCCGTCCGGGGACCAAGCCTGGTTGTCGCACCGACTTCGGTCTGCTGGAACTGGATGAGCGAACTGAACCGATTTGCCCCCACGCTCAACGCGGTCCAGTTTAACGGCAACAACAGGCAGGAGCTCGCAAAAAATCTCGACCATCACGATGTGCTCGTTACCAGCTATGGACTGCTGATTCAGGAAACCGAGCTTCTGTCCGCCATCGAGTGGAACACCATCGTGCTCGATGAGGCGCAGGCAATCAAAAACGTCTTGACCAAACGGTCGCAGGCCGCCATGGGGCTTACCGGAAACTTCAGGCTCGCCACCACGGGCACGCCAATCGAAAATCATCTGGGCGAACTCTGGACCCTGTTTAACTTCATCAATCCGGGTCTTCTGGGTTCACTGCAAAGGTTCAATGCAAGGTTTGCCGTCCCGATAGAAAAGTACAACAACCGCGATGCCAGGAAACGCTTAAAGAGGCTGATCCAGCCTTTTATGTTGAGGCGGCTGAAGTCCCAGGTCCTCGAAGAACTGCCTCCCCGAACCGAGGTTGTCCTGCAGGTGGAGATGAGCTCCGAGGAAACGGCATTTTATGAAGCATTAAGGCGAAAAGCCCTGGAAAAGATCGAAACCGATTCCGCGCCCGTCGCCCAGCGCCATTTTAGAATTCTCGCCGAAATTACAAAGTTGAGGCAGGCCGCCTGCAATCCGAGACTGGTCATCCCCGATACTTCGCTACCCAGTGCAAAACTTGAAGTCTTCGGAGAGATTGTCTCGGAACTCCTGGAAAATCGCCATAAAGCGCTCGTCTTCAGCCAGTTCGTCGGACATCTCAACCTTATTCGTGAATACCTGGATAATCGAAAAATCAGCTACCGTTATATCGATGGAAGCACACCACCCAAAGAGCGCAAACAGGAGGTCGAGGGTTTTCAATCGGGAGAGGGTGAGCTTTTCCTCATTAGCCTTAAAGCCGGGGGACTGGGACTAAATCTTACCGCTGCCGACTATGTCATCCACATGGATCCCTGGTGGAACCCGGCGGTCGAGGACCAGGCATCCGATCGCGCCTATCGCATCGGCCAGCAGCGTCCGGTGACCATCTACCGGCTGGTGACCAAAACCACCATCGAGGAAAAGATCGTACATCTCCACCAGGAAAAACGGGACCTTGCCGGAAGTCTGCTTGATGGGAGCGATATCAGCGCAAAAATCACTGCCGAGGAACTGGTCGGGTTGATCAAGCAGGCGTAATTTGCAGTGAAAGGTGGGTACAAGTCTAGTCACATCATTATAGAAGGCTCAAAACCTGGCGCGATTCCCAAGGCAGCGGCAATGAGCTTCTTCTATGAACGGTTTGGAGTATCGAGCTTTTGAGGCATCAGTTTGTACCCCATGGCGTGAAAAATGGCATTGACGCTGGCAAACTCGGGGTTGCCTTCTTCGGAAAGGGCCTTTTGAACCCCCTTGCGACTCATACCGGCCTGCTCGGCAAGTTTTGTCAAACCTTTAGCGCGGCCAAGAACACGCATGGAAGAAAGCAGCGCCCCCGTATCACCGTCTTTTGCATATTCTTCAAAAAGCATTTCGATGTAATCGTCAATCTCTTCAGGATGCTCTCGAAAGTATGCTTCTTCAATGTCTCTGAAGGTTCTATAGTTTCGCATCCTCAAGGTACTCCTTCAAATAAGCTTTTGTCTCTTTAATATCCTGTTTCCGGCTCCCCTTGTCCCCACCGCAGAGCAAAACGACAATATTATTTTCATCCTCTCCGAAATAGACTCCATACCCGGGTCCCCAAAACGTTCTCAACTCGCTTATGCCCGGTCGCCGACCGGCTCACAATCGCGATCCCCCTTATCATAATACCGCAGTACGCAATATTGGCAAAAACAACCATATTCTCCATCTTTCTAGTTGACGCTTCTATTGCCGTCCCTATATGCCGCTTCAGCCCGGTAGGTTGGATTAAGCGCAGCGCAATCCAACAAACAGGAACGCCGGTTGGGCCAAACTCGCAGGATGGGTGAAACGAAGTGCAACCCATCGCCTCTTGACGCATCTTTTATGAAACGTCAGAGTGAAAGTGTTGCGGCCCCAACCACATGATCAAAAGCACCTCTACTTTCAGATATTTTGGAAATGAAATTTTATAAGTACACCTCATCCTGCAAGGAGGTATACTATTCTTCCGTACGGTATTTGGGCAAATTACAGTTATAAATGGTGCGGGCGCAAAGTGTGCGGTCTAAGCCTCAGTTCAATAGCACTCCTATTCGCGAATAATTGCGAGGGGTAAGGCGTACATTTGAATACTTTTAAGTCCAAGGGCTTGCACGAAACCTTTTTGTGATGAGAAAGTGAGGGGGCTGAGGTTGTGAACGACGGGTATCTGGCGCACAGCGCAAATAAAGTTGGAGACTGCCACCAGTTGCTGGAACATCTCGTTTCGGTTGGCGAAAGTGCAAAAGATTTTGCTTCAAAAGCGAATTGGGCCGATGAAGCTTATCTTGCCGGTCTGCTCCACGACCTTGGCAAGTATCCCGATTCCTTTCAGGCACGCTTGCGCGGGGAGGTGAAGGGGCTTGACCACTGGTCGGCGGGCGCCTGGGTATCGCTTATAGAGTTTCAAGCCGTCGCTGCCGCATTGGTTATCCAGGGACATCACATTGGATTGCGACAAGGGAACAATGACGCGCTTCGCGCCATGGACCCTGCCCTTCTTACCCGGCGCCACCCCTTAAACCTTAAACTCAGCGATCCCGATATCGGTAATCTGAAGGCACGGTCGAAAACCGATGGCCTGATCTTTACAAAACCCCAGACTGTAGTCATCGATCCTCGTAAAGGCTTTGAGAAGCCCGTTGCCGCCATGCTTGACGTGCGGATGCTTTTTTCTTGTCTTACGGATGCCGATTTTCTCGATACGGAGGCACATTTCGAAGGAGATAAGCAAGGAAAATACCACCGTGCTCCTGCCGTGCCGCTCAATGCCGTTAAGGCGCTGGCGGCGCTGGAGGCCTTCATGGCGGGTAAGATTCGCGGTGCGAGCAGAGCGGACAAGCCCGTACTGGATGCTCGCGATTTTTTGTGGGAAATGGCGGCTAAATCGGCGGCCAGGGAGCCGGGGCTTTTTACACTGACCGCGCCGACAGGCAGCGGCAAGACCCTGGCAATGCTAAAGTTTGCCCTGGAACATGCCGCTAAAAACTGCCTGAAACGGGTTATTCTCGTCGTGCCGTTTCTGTCGATTATCGAACAAACCGCCGAGATTTACCGGGCCGTCTTTCAGGAGTTTCCGGTCAATTTCGTGCTGGAGCATCACAGCATGGCGGGTCTTGGAATTGAAGAAGCACATCATGATGCTGAAGCCGCAAACGATCGGGCTCGCCGTCTTCTATCGGAAAATTGGGACGCGCCGATCATAATCACTACCAATGTGCAGCTTCTCGAATCGCTTTTTTCCAATCGGCCTTCGGCCTGCCGCAAGCTCCACAACCTGATGGAGTCGGTGGTCATGTTCGACGAAGCCCAGACCTTGCCGCAATCGCTGGCGGTCCCGACATTGGCGGCGCTCTCTCATCTTTCCCGGACATACCGGACAACTGTTCTCTTTGCCACGGCTACTCAACCCGCGTTCGACGCGCTCGATGGCGCCGTGTCCAATCTTGGCGGTTCCGGATGGGGTCCGGCCGAGGTTGCGCCCGATCATGCCCGTTTGTACGACGCTCTTCGCCGCTACGAGGTGCGATGGCCAAAGTCGGAAGAATGTAAACAATGGGCCGGCCTGGCGATGGAGCTAAGAGACGAGGAGCAGGCGCTTTGCGTTGTGAACCTCAAAAGCCATGCGGCGGCGCTCCTTGAAGAGTTAAACCATGACGAGGCCGTTTTCCATCTTTCAACCAACCTCTGCGCCTTGCACCGCCAGGCGGTTATGAGCGAGGTTCGCGCGAGGCTTAACGCCGGTGAGCCGTGCCGGCTTGTCTCCACTCAGTGCGTCGAGGCAGGAGTCGATGTCGATTTCCCCGTTGTCTATCGCGCATTGGCGCCGCTCGATGCGATCGCTCAGGCTGCGGGACGCTGCAACCGCGAAGGACGGCTAACCGATGAGAGCGGCCGGCGCAAGATGGGCGAGGTGCGGGTGTTTGAGCCCGCCGTTACGGGCGAGCGCCGGAAGCGCTACCCGACCAGGGCCTATTTCCAGGCAACGGAGGTGACCCGAACCATGCTCGTCCAGGCAGGAGATGCGGGGCTCGATCTAAACGATCCTGCGGTATTCCGCGACTTCTATCATCGGCTCTACGACATCGCCAAGCCGGAAACCCTGAATAAAGAGCTTGAGGGCGCCATGGAAGCAGTTGATTTCGCCCGAGTGGCGAAAGAGTACCGCCTGATCGATAATGCCGCCATCCAGGTGCTGGTTCCGTACCGAAAGAGCATCGAAGAGTTCGATGAACTGCGCCGCGCGCAGGAAGACGGGATAAATGGCCAGTGGATACGACGCGCCCGGGGGATGGCGGTTGGCGTCTATCGGCCGCCGATCGATCATCCCGCGTGGGGAGTTTTAATTCCGGCAAAACTTCGCTACGGACGGGGGGCCTCGGACGAATGGTTCATCCTTGAAGACCGGGATGGAGAATTCTACCATGACGTATTCGGGCTGCGGTTGCCGCAGTCGCAGCAGTTACTGATCGGCTGAAGAAAGGAGAAAAAATGTGAGCAAAAAAACCCACACTCTGGAGGTCTGGGGCGATTTTGCCTGTTTCACCAGGCCGGAGATGAAGGTCGAACGGTTCAGCTACCCGGTCATCACGCCGTCCGCCGCCCGGGGGATTTTCGATGCCGTTTACTGGGAAGGAATCCGCGACGCCCACGGTATGCGCCCCTATTTTCACTGGCAGGTGGAAAAAATCGAGGTCCTGGAAATGCCGAAGTACATCGCTCTACGCCGAAATGAAGTAAAGGACAAGGTCCCCTCTGATAGGACCATCAAAGCCTGGATCGAGGGGCGCGAGCATCCGGAGCCGCTTTGGGCCGATGGCGGCAAGGATGAACTGGGGACCGACCAGAAAGGGCGCACCCAGCGGCAGACGATGGCTCTTAAGAATGTCCGCTACCGTCTAAGCGCCCGGATCGTTCCCAAACAGCAGTTCGCCACGCCGCAACATGTCAACAAGTTCAACGATATGTTCGAGCGCCGGGCAAAACAGGGGAAGTGCTTTCAGCAACCCTTCTTCGGCTGCAGCGAGTTTCCCGCCTTCTTCGAGTATGTGCAGCCCGGCGAACAACCTCCCGAAAAGGCGACCCCGCTTGACCAGCACCTCGGATGGATGCTCTACGACGTCTTCGATCTGCGGCGCGAGGTAGTACGGGACGACACGCCGTTTATCTCCCTTTTCGATGCAACGCTGAAAGCTGGCGTGTTGGAGATCCCCCCATTCGAGAGTCCGCTGGTGCGAAAGCCGGAAAGGGGATAATTGCGATGCTGACAGAGCTTGTTCGTTACGCCGAAAAAAACCTTGATTCAGAACCGGGCTTTACTGCTCGTACGGTGCGCTGGCTGGTGGAAATCGCTGTGGATGGCGGGTTTGTCAATGTGGCGCCTCTGGGGGATGACAAAGGCGAGCAGATTCCCAAGTGTCCGGAAATGCACAACATGAATTCCGGAGGCCGCGCCCATTTTCTTGTGGAAACCTTGCAGACGGTCACCCTGCTCTCCAAACCAAACGAAGACCCGAAAAAGGTTACGGGCGCGCGTGAAAAACACGCGTTTTTCACGGAGATGGTGCGGCAGGCATCGACGGTGGCCTCGACAGTTCTGCCGCTTGCCTCGTTTCTAGACGACATGGAACAAATCGAACGGTTACGCAATCGGCTGGCGGCCGAAAAGGCCAAGCCCGGCGACTGGTTGTGTTGGCGCCTTGCCGGCACCGATCCATTGCAACACAACGAGGTGTTGGATTGGTGGCGGGACTGGCGGGAGGCGGATCAGGCAAATGGGAAGAAGGAAGCAAAGCCAAAAAAAGGTAAATCGGCAGCCCCAAACAGTAATGCGCCGCAGGCTGACAGTATGGTTTGCTTTTTGTCAGGGCAATCTTTAGCGCCGCTTTCCACGCAACCAAAAATTACCGGTCTTTCCGGTGTCGGTGGACTGGGAACCGGGGATGTCATGGCCGGTTTCGACAAGGCGGCATTTTGTTCATTTGGCCTGGAGCAGGCGAGAAATGCCGCCATGGGGGCGATGCCGGCACGCAAATATGTGGACGCGCTCAATGATTTAATAAAAAAGCACTCCCGCAAATTGGCCAATACGCTTGTCGTCCACTGGTTCAAAGAGACCGTAAAGCCTGAAGTTGATCCACTGGATTTTCTCTATGAACCGCCGGAACTGACCGAAGCCGCGGCATACGGCTCGGCGCGGCAAATCCTTGAATCCCTGCGTCGCGGGCAACGGCCGGTACCGGCCAACAACCGCTTCTTTGCCATGACTCTTTCCGGTGCGGCGGGGCGGGTAATGGTGCGTGACTGGATGGAGGGGAGTTTCGAGGAACTGGTCGCCAAAATCGAGCAATGGTTTTGCGACCTGGAGATCGTAGCCCGAGACGGCGAAAAGACAGCGCCTGCTCCCAAGTTCCTGGCGGTGTGCGGCGCCATCATGCGCGACTTGAAAGACCTTCCCGCGCCAACCGCAACGACCCTCTGGCGCGTTGCCCTCGCCGGACTGCCGATACCCCGGCCTTTTATTGCCCGGGCTCTGGCCCGCTTTCGTGCCGACCTCATTGACGACAAGCCGTTTAGCCATGCCCGGATGGGTTTAATCAAAGCCTATTTCATCCGAAAAGGAGGAGATCACAATATGAGTGCCTACCTCAACAAGGAACATCCCGAGCCTGCTTACCAGTGCGGGCGGCTTCTGGCGCTTCTGGCCAGTCTGCAGCGCGCAGCTCTCGGCGATGTCGGCGCCGGCGTCGTGCAACGCTACTACGTGGCCGCCAGCCAGACCCCCGGGCTTACCCTCGGCCGACTTTTCGGCAACGCTAAAAACCACCTCAATAAACTGGAGGGCGGCCTTGCCTTCTGGTACGAAGACCAGATTGCCGAGATCATGAGCCATATAAAGGATAGCATCCCCACGACCCTCGACCTGGAGGGTCAGAGTCTATTCGCTCTCGGCTACTACCAGCAGATTGCCGCTACTCGGGCAGGCAAGAAAAACGACACCAGCGACGCCAAAGGAGACAAATAATGAGCATCCAGAACCGTTATGAATTCCTCTTTCTTTTTGACTGCGAAAACGGCAACCCCAACGGCGACCCGGATGCCGGCAACAGCCCGCGCATAGACCCGGAAGACATGCACGGCCTTGTCTCCGACGTGGCGCTAAAACGACGCGTGCGCAACTTCGTCCAAGAAAAGTTCGGGTGCGATATTACGTCCGCCGCCCCCAATGCCGTGTATGTGCAGCATTCCAGCAACCTCAACAAGTATATAGCCAAGGCTCACCAGGAAACCGATGGAAAACCGGAGGGCGGGGGGAATCGCAACCAGGTGGCAAATGCCCGGGATTGGATGTGCAAGACATTTTTTGATGTTCGCGCCTTTGGAGCGGTAATGAGCACCGGAGCCAATGCCGGACAGGTGAGGGGGCCGGTGCAATTCTCTTTTGCCCGCTCGGTTGATCCCATCCTGCCTTTGGAGGCATCCATTACCCGCATGGCTGTAGCGGAGAAAGTGGCGGGCGCCAAGTCCTATGAAGATTATGTTAAATGGGAAAACGACCAGGAAGAGGATAAACTCCGCACCATGGGACGCAAGGCGCTCATTCCTTACGGCCTCTATGTCGCCAAAGGTTTCATCAGCGCCAATCTGGCAAAAGGGACCGGGTTTTCGGAAGGCGATCTGAGCTGTTTGTGGGAAGCGCTCCTCAATATGTACGATCATGACCGTTCCGCCAGTAAGGGGATGATGTCGTGCCGAGGTCTCTACGTGTTTAAGCATGTCGGAACCGACAGCGACCTCGGCCAGCGGGTCAAACAGGCGATGCTCGGCTGTGCTCCGGCCCACAAACTGCTGGATAAGGGAGCCATTGTCGAGATCGTCAGAAAATCGGCCACTTCTCCACGCTGTTTTTCGGACTATGAGGTCAGTGTCCACCAGGAGCGGCTGCCTGCCGGGGTGGAACTGCTGACGCCATGAGCGCATTAGCAACCGGTTGGGCGGAGACAATCGCTGTCTCCGCGCTAAACCAATACGCCTATTGTCCCCGCCGATGCGCCCTGATCTTCATGGATGGTGAGTTCGAAGACAACCTCCATACTCAACGGGGCACAGACGAGCACGACCGTGCCGATCAGACGTTTCATGTCTGTGAGACCGAGGGCGTTCGGCTGGAGTACGCTCTGCCGGTCTGGTCCGGCCGTCTCGGGCTTTCAGGGCGCTGCGACGTGGTCGAGTTCCACCCGGACGGAAAGGTCTACCCTGTGGAGTATAAGCACGGGAAAAAGCGGGAGTGGCTAAACGACGATCTGCAGTTGGCCGCTCAGGCGGCTTGCCTCGAGGAGATGCTCGGCATTGTCATAGAGCGTGGGGCTATTTTCCACAAAGGCTCGCAGCGCCGCCGCGAGGTGGAGTTTACCCCCGATCTGCGAGCCGAACTTAAAAAAACAGCCGGCGCAATTCACGGCCTGCTGACCTCGGGTCACCTGCCACCGCCTATTAACAACCATCGCTGCCCGGAATGCTCGTTAAAGTTCATCTGCCTTCCCTCGGTGGTCGCGGACAAGAAGAGGAATCGCAAAGCGGCGAGGGAATTGTTCGAGGTGAAAGCATGAAACAACTCCTCAACACGCTCTACGTCATGACCCAGGGGGCCTTCCTCTCACTCGATCACGAGACCGTAAGGGTGGAGGTTGGCGGCGAATTGAAGATGCAGGTGCCGCTGCATCATCTCGGTGCGGTGGTTGCCATGGGCAATGTCTTGATAAGCCCGTTCCTTCTTGGCAAGTGCGCCGAGGAGGGGCGAGCAGTGGTCATCCTCGACCGCAACGGCCGCTACAAATGCCGCATGGTTGGCAAGACTACGGGAAATGTTCTCCTGCGTCAGGCACAGTATAAGGCCGTTCAGGACGAGGCCGTGGCAACCGCTTTAGCGGCCGCAATTACCGCCGGAAAGGTCAAGAACGCCCGCAATGTGCTGATGCGAAGCGCCCGCGAGACCGAATCGGCTGACGAAGAGACGCTTTTGCGAAAATCCGCCGATATACAGGCCGAGGCGCTCCTTAATCTGAAGGAACCCCGCGATGGCGACCATGTTCGCGGTCTGGAGGGGCAGGCCGCCGCCGCTTATTTCGGTGTTTTTCCGCTCATGATAAAACCATCGGAACGTGCAGGCCTGCCGATGAATGGACGCAACCGCCGGCCGCCGCTCGATCCTGTCAACGCGCTGCTCTCCTTTCTATACACCTTGCTCTTAAACGACTGTATCGGCGCCCTGGAGGCGGTCGGGCTAGATCCGCAAATGGGATTTTTGCATGTGCCCCGCCCGGGCAGGCCTTCGCTGGGGTTGGATCTTATGGAAGAATTCCGCGCCTTTTTGGCCGACCGCCTTGCTATTACGCTGATCAATCGCAGGCAGGTTACCAGCGATCATTTCGAGCCGCGCCCCGGCGGCGCAGTCTATCTGAGTGAAAAGGGGCGCAAAGAGGTGGTCGGCGCCTGGCAGAAGCGTAAACAGGAAGATCAGGATCACCCGCTTCTGGCGGAAAAATCTCCTATCGGCCTGTTACCGCATCTCCAGGCCCGCCTGTTAGCCCGGCATCTGCGGGGCGACCTGGAGACGTATATACCGTATATACATCTTTAACGCAGGCGTGGGAGGTATAAATGTGGATCGTTGTCTGCTACGATGTGAACACCGAAACGAAAGAAGGCCGCAAACGCCTGCGCCGCGTGGCGCAGGTTTGTAAGAACTATGGCCAGCGCGTCCAAAAGTCGGTCTTCGAATGCCAGGTCGATGAAATGAAGTCAGAACAGATGAGGCGGAAGCTGTTGAAAGAGGTCGACTTGGCGCTGGATAATCTTAGGATATATCGTTTGACGGAACCGCGCGACAAACATGTCGAGAGTTATGGCGAGATTCAGACGATTTTGTTTGACGAGGATACACTGCTTGTTTGATCCGCGAACCAGGTGCTCAAGCATAAAATGGGGAGGATCGCGTTGATTGAAATCATTCAGATTCCCGCATGTGCAATAAGACCGAGCTTCCATTATCGCGCTTGGTTTAAACGGGTTCGCGAAAATGATCCCGTAACATGTTGTATGCTGCCCGATTTTTGAGGGGGCAGTATCGCCCGTCCCCCGGGGCGGGCGTGGATTGAAACCGCTGGTAAGTTCCGGTCATTATGCTTTGGACAAGTATCGCCCGTCCCCCGGGGCGGGCGTGGATTGAAACATCGGCCAAAATGACAAGACTTGGCAGGGGCAAGGTATCGCCCGTCCCCCGGGGCGGGCGTGGATTGAAACACCTCATTCAAAACGCAGCATTTACCGCCTATCATGTATCGCCCGTCCCCCGGGGCGGGCGTGGATTGAAACTCGTTGTGGCGTTGGGCGAGGACAAAAACTACCGGGTATCGCCCGTCCCCCGGGGCGGGCGTGGATTGAAACAAAGGCCGGGGGCGCTATTCCGAAGGATACGGATGTATCGCCCGTCCCCCGGGGCGGGCGTGGATTGAAACTTTGCGATGATGTGCCGGGCGAGGCTTATCCCTCCGTATCGCCCGTCCCCCGGGGCGGGCGTGGATTGAAACTTGGCTGAAATAGCCATCGGCATAAGGGAGTTCCTGGTATCGCCCGTCCCCCGGGGCGGGCGTGGATTGAAACTTTGTGGCGATCGGGGCAACTGGATAAAGAGGTCCGGTATCGCCCGTCCCCCGGGGCGGGCGTGGATTGAAACATGCGGGTCGATCGGTGGAGCTGGTGGCAGCACTGTATCGCCCGTCCCCCGGGGCGGGCGTGGATTGAAACACAAGATCAAATGCCTTCGTTGTTATCCTTTCTGGTATCGCCCGTCCCCCGGGGCGGGCGTGGATTGAAACTTTAATGGACGGGAAAGCTCCGTCTCCTGGACTCCGTATCGCCCGTCCCCCGGGGCGGGCGTGGATTGAAACTTAAGCCCGCCTACCAGGTACCACCGGACATCCGGTATCGCCCGTCCCCCGGGGCGGGCGTGGATTGAAACAAGGGTGTGACGCTTTATTTGGCGTTACACCTTTGTATCGCCCGTCCCCCGGGGCGGGCGTGGATTGAAACTTTAGGACATGTCTACCATAGGACCGATGGCTTTGTATCGCCCGTCCCCCGGGGCGGGCGTGGATTGAAACTCTACATGAACGCATTTGCTCTCCATCCGCCCAACAGTATCGCCCGTCCCCCGGGGCGGGCGTGGATTGAAACATTCGCGGTCTGGGCGGTCGCGGGGTTAACGCTCGTATCGCCCGTCCCCCGGGGCGGGCGTGGATTGAAACGTTATCGTTTTTCGCAATCACTCTCAGAATCGAAAGTATCGCCCGTCCCCCGGGGCGGGCGTGGATTGAAACTCCACCTCGAGGCGATCGCCGTATTTTTTAGGAGTATCGCCCGTCCCCCGGGGCGGGCGTGGATTGAAACTACCAGGACCTCGTAGTTCGAGCCCTTGCGATCGGTATCGCCCGTCCCCCGGGGCGGGCGTGGATTGAAACTCTCCGGATGAAGACTGTTCATAAAAGGCGGGATGTATCGCCCGTCCCCCGGGGCGGGCGTGGATTGAAACGGGTCGCTTATGCCCAGAACCGCGCAGATATTCTGTATCGCCCGTCCCCCGGGGCGGGCGTGGATTGAAACGATCGCAAGGGCTCGAACTACGAGGTCCTGGTAGTTTCAATCCACGCCCGCCCCGGGGGACGGGCGATACTCCTAAAA
>JARLHO010000031.1 GCA_031292215.1 Syntrophobacteraceae bacterium
ATCCCAAAGGTAAAAAAGCATTTCCCGGGTTTTTGTGGCCGTGCGCCCCACACCCCCCGGGGTTGGGGGGGCGGGGGCCTGCCGCCCGCGACCCGGACGCAGCCTTCGGCCAAAGTCTCACAGCTCGGGCCAACCAGGGGAATTTATGACTCCAGGGCTAATCTTGAGCCATCTCCGGTTTCCAGCATTGCCACACCATGCCTACCAAATCGGGGCTGGGCTTTAGGGTAGGCTTGCCTGGCCTCCATCCCGAAGGGGTGGCCTCCCGGGTTGCCCGCACGTGCTGGAAGGCTTTGATCTGACGGATGAGCTCCCCCACATGTCGGCCGACCGGCGGCGTCAGTATCTCCATCGCCTGGACGACTCCGTCCGGGTCGATCAGAAATCGGCCTCGAAAATCGACGCCCGCCTCCTCGTCATAGACTCCGTAGACCTTTCCGATAGCTCCGCCCGCATCGGAGAGCATCGGGTAGGGCACGCCTCCGGGCGTCATCTTGGAGAGTTCTTCGCGTTGCCAGATCTTATGGCTAAAGCGGCTGTCGGTGCTAGCAGACAGGATCTCTACGCCCAGCTTTTGCAATTCGGGGTATGAAACGGCAACTGCCGCCAATTCCGTGGGTCAGACAAAGGTGAAGTCGCCGGGATAGAAACACAGGACCACCCATTTGCCCAGGTAGTCCGAGAGCTTGATGTTTTTAAAGCCGCCATCCACAAAGGCCGACGCCTCGAAATCGGGGGCCGGCCTGCCTACCCTGGCTCGTAGTGTCGGTGCGGCCGGAGAAGAGCCGCCGCCCGGGGGCTGCTCGCCAAAGTCGACGATAGGGCCCTTTACCGGTTCGACACAACCACTGCCCGCTTTTTCGCTCATTTTTGCCATCCTCCTTGTCAAGTGTGTGTAAAAGAAAAGGGACGCAAACGGGGTGCGTCCCCCCGCCGTCCCGGGCGGGTTAATCAAAGTCGATGATCATATCCGCTTCGCTGCCGCAAACCTTGCATGTCCTGGTTTCTCGCTGTTTCTTTTGGACCTCGCCCGATGGCCCTTGCACCTCGATCAATTTGCAGGAGACGGTCATCTCTGCTTCGTTACCGCACTTTTCACACATGCAAACTTCCACCTTGTCAGCCATAAAATTTCCTTTCCTGCCGCTTGTCGGACATCTTGGCAAATGCGCGCCGGCGCCCCTTTGCCCCTCGGTCTCCATCTTGACTTGGAGGGCGCGGCTGAGGTTTAATGGAAAATTCGGGGTTCCCGCGTCTTGCGGGCGCGCTCCTGCGAGGGCGCCGGCGCTACGCCGCATGCTCCGCGTTGGGGGACGTATGGAGACTCGCTATTGTTTACCAGTCATTAGGTACGAAAATCGGTTGTGTCAAGTTGGAAAAATAATCGGAAATTTTTCATCCTGTAGTAGAATCGGATACCACGCATCTCTTAAGAATAGGACCCAATTGTGAATGTAGCGCGATGCGGTGTTCGGAAAACAAGGGAAAACTGGAGGTCACATGTCTTTTTGCTTTAACTCGGGAGAAGTGTTTCAAACAGCTATTGTAATCGAAAAAAATGGACTGAGCTTTTACGAAAGGGCCAGCCAGGCCGTAAAGGATCCGGAAATCGCCGAACTGTTTGCTTCGTTGGCAAAAGATGAGGTCGCACATAAAAAGCGCTTCGAGGCTCTTTTGTCGGCATTGCCCGAAGAACTCAAACGGACCACGGTAGCCGACCCGGACCAGGAAATCGATCTCTACATCCGCGCTTTGGCCGACCAGCATATCTTTGGCGCCGGAGAAAAACCGATTGGCGCGGAGGCAAAACTTGGAACCGTCGAAGACGTCTTAAAGCTCGCCATTCAGTTCGAAAAGGACTCCGTGGTCTTTTATCTGGGCATGCAGGAGGTGACATGCGAGGGCAAGGGTAAGGAGGCCGCCGAGTTGCTCGTAAAAGAGGAACTGCGCCACGTGCGCAGGCTAACGCTCCAGCTCGGGAAATGTTCCTCCGAGGTAAAGGCCTGCTCGCTTAGCTGGCCTGAAGCTTAAATTTCAAAAAGCAGCAGCCCCCCCAAATCATTAGGGGCATGCTCGATTCTTTTGGCGGCGCCGGGGAAAACGGTCCCCCCGCCCACCTCGGCGCCGCCTGCCCTCTGTTCTTTCAGGCTCCAGGGTGTCTCTCGACCTCCTGCTCCAACACGGTATCGACCCCCGCAATGTTGTTGAGTTAACAGACTGGAGCGACGATCGTGATCCCGGAGGGATCAAAGCCATTAGCCGGGCGGTTGAGGCCGTAAGGCCGATACCCCCGGAAAAGAAAGAAAAAGAAAGAGACGCCCGTGAGTGGTCGCAGATCAGAACCATCAATCAAGATATCTCCAAGTTTCATCCTCGTTCAAACCGC
Organism: Syntrophobacteraceae bacterium; assembly: GCA_031292215.1. Lineage (GTDB taxonomy): Bacteria > Desulfobacterota > Syntrophobacteria > Syntrophobacterales > Syntrophobacteraceae > SbD1. The sequence continues at coordinate 2,387 of JARLHO010000031.1, forward strand.
CTCCGAGGACGTAGTGGCGCCGCTTGAACACAACCTGGTATAAAGCCCCTCACCCAATCTCGACCTTCCTCTCCAAAGACCACTTAAGGAGCGGAGGAGTAAGTACGACCGTTAGCACCACCACCATTACGATGACCGAATAAAGATCATCGTTTAGTACTCCCAGCGCTTTTCCCATGCTCGCGACAATTAGGGGCACCTCCACCCTCGGAAGCATCCCTATGCCAACTGTCAGCCTGTCCGAATCCCGGGGGGCTCCAAGAGATGAGGCGAGCTTGCCCGCCGAGGCCGCGCCCGTAAGCAACAGCCCGATAAACACCACCTTTATGTTTAAAAAAGTTACCAAATCTACCTGCAAACCAATCAGGACAAAAAAGATCGGAGCGAGAATTCCCTCAATAGAGGCCAGGATCGATACAACACTCTGCTCGGGGTCCAAACCCGCCCCGATGCCCGCAAACGACTCTTCCTTTATCAGCACTCCCGCCGTAAAGGCCCCGATGATCGCGGCAAGGCCGATCCTGCTTGCGAGCCACGAAAGGAGCATGAGCAAAACGAACGGAAAAAGAAGTTTTATGTTTCCCGGGCCGATTTTTGCCAGAAATCTTACCGCCATATCGACGAACCGGGACCCGAAAACCACCACCGCTCCAAGGAACAGGGCCGTTTTTAAAAGAATGAGGGAAATGTCTCCGGGTCTTAGACCGCCGTAAACGGCGACCCCGCTCGCAACCGAGAGCGCCAGGAGCCCCAGGATATCGTCTAGAACTGCTGCCCCGAGCACTATGTGGGCCTCCTTTGTTCCCACCCGCTGCAGATCCTTAAAAATCCGGGCCGTAATCCCGATGCTGGAGGCGCAAAGTGCTGCGCCGACAAAAAGCGGGGGCATGAGTCCGGCCGATGGGGGAAGAAGGAAAAAAATGGTGAAAAAAGACAGGACAAAAGTCCCCACGACCCCGGATGCGGCTACCATCGCAGCACTTCTCCCGATCGCCCGCAGCTCTTTTAGGCTTACCTCCAGCCCCACCATGAACAGCAGCATTACCACGCCGAATCCGGCGAAAAGCTGGACCGACCTGGCCAAAGAAATGTAGGAGAGAAAATCCCGGCTAAGGAGTACTCGCGTGACCTTTCGGGCGGTGGCCTCCGGAAGCTCGGCCCCGCGCAAAGTGGACCGGACCGTCGTCGGCCAGTTCAGCCCCTGCGTAAGCGAGCTTTTACCCGCCTGTTCAACCAGCGCCGAGTGGCGGATGATTATGACCGTTGGACTGCCGAGCTGGTAGAGAAGAGCCCCTACGAGTATCCCTGCTGCCAGCTCGCCTAGTACCGGCGCCTGTTTTAGCTTTCCTGCCGCAAAGCGTCCAACTGCCGCGCAACTCACAAGCAACGCCAAAAAACCGTAGACGCCCGCCGAGGGCTCGCCTTCCGTCTTCGGACAGGCCTTGGCGGGGCATTGCCCAACCGGTTTGGCCAGGATCGCAGACATTGGCTTGGGAGAATCCTCGCCACCGTTTTTTGCCGTCCCCGGGCAGCAAAGCGCACCCCATGCACACAAAAAAATGATTGCCGGCAGCAACCATTTGACGGTCGGCCTCTTCATCGCCCCTTAGCCCATCCACCCGGCGCAAAGCGCGCCGATATTTAGAGTTCGATCGAAAGTATGCGGTAGGAACGGTCTCCGGAGGGAGTGGTAACCATTACCTCCTCGCCCTCGCCGCGTCCCATGAGCCCCTTTCCGACCGGAGAATCCACCGACAGCCTGCCATCGGAGATGTCCGATTCCCAGGGACCCACCATCTGGAACCGGTTGACCTCGCCGGAGTGAAGGTTTTGCACGGTTATAACGGCCCCGAAGCTCACCCTTTTTATAAAAAACTTCCTCCCTACGAATATCTCGCAGGTCGCCAGCTTTTCTTCCAGATCGTTTATTTTCTTCAACATGGTGGCGTGGCGTTCGCGGGCGAGCAGGTATTGCTGGTTTTCTACTTTTACGCCGTACCCCCTTGCTTCGCACAAGTCGTCGAGCACCTCCGGCCTTACGACCCTTCTTAGGTGGGAAAGCTCCTGGCGCAGCTTACGATGACCGTATCGCGTAATGGGGACCTTGGGCTTCATTCCAACTCACGAAAAAAAAGTATCCGGAATTTCTCCTCTATCCAGTCTGGCGCGGAAAATGGACAGGCCGATGACCGTTTTGCCGTCGCAAATCCTGCCCGACATAATCATATCATGGACCTCGCCCAGTTCCACGATTTCCACCCCCGATATTTCGTCGCTGTCCTCCCCCTCGGCTCCGGCCGTAAGACCCGAGGCGACAAAGATCCGTATGATCTCGTTGGCATACCCGATGGCAGGATAATAGTTGAAAATCTCGATTAGCCGTCTCGCCGATCTTCCGGTTTCCTCCAGAAGTTCCCTGCCCGCGCATCCTTGCGCCGTTTCCCCCGGGTCGACTTTTCCCGCCGGTATCTCCAGGGTCTCGCAGCCGATCGCATAGCGCCATTGGCGAACCATCATGATGTGGTCCCTGTCGGGAAACGCCAGGATGGCCGCCGCCTCCGGATGGTCGATCCTTATCCGCTCCGTTACCCTGCCGGACGCAAGCCTCACTGCGTCCAGGCTCGCGCTGAAGTGTTTGGCCTTCAAAATGCCAAGGGTTCTGATCGTCTCTTCCATTTCTTTAATCTAAGACCTCGTCTTTATAGCCGCCAAAGCCTGCCCCACAGCTCCTCGACCTGGCGCAGGGTCGCTTGGAGCTCTTCGCTGTTTTCAATTATGTAATCGGATCGTTCCCTTTTGAAATCGATTGGAAGCTGGATGGAAAGCGTTCGCTCGGCCTCCGACAGGGACAGCCCGTCCCTTTCCATCAGCCGCTTGAGCTGGACTGCGCGGGTAGAGTAAACCAAAATTATGATGTCGTAGCTCTTTTCGCGCCCGCCCTCGAAGAGCAGCGGAATGTCAAACACGATCACCGCTCCGGGACTTTGCCCCTTTAGCCTTTCCCACTCCTCCCGCATCGACTCGGCTATCGCCGGGTGGACAATGGCGTTTACCCCGGCCAGCAACTCCGGCTCCCGAATGATTCGCCGGCGCAGTTCGCCCCTTTTGAGCGCGCCGTCGGGATGGAAAAAGCCCTCTCCGATAAACTCCCGCAAAGCCGCGTGGGAAGCCCTCCCGGGTTCTACCGCCCGGCGCGCGTATTCGTCGGCATCCAGGATAATCGCGCCCAGTTCCCGTAACCGGTTGGCCACCGTGGTTTTCCCGGTGGCGATGCCGCCCGTTAGCGCGATTTTCTTATCCGAAATCGGGGGGGCCGCGGAGTTCAAAAATCAGAGTCGCCCAGCGGCCGGCAGAACGTATACCAGTAGGGCTTATCGAGCAGTTCCCGCTTCACCCGGTATTGCGAGTGGGAGGAGTTGGCCCAGGGGGCGGAGGCAGCGGCCCCTACCGCGCCGACTCCCATTGCCACAAGTCCCAGAGGCCTGAGAATAAAGGTGTCGAACAGGATGAATTCTCCCGGCGGATCCTGGGAAAACCGCCCCGTCATACTGGGATCCGGGGGCAAATTCTCTTGGGCAAAGGCGGGCAATCCGAGGGCTACCGCAAAAAACATGACGGCCAATAACAGCATAGCTTTTTTCATACCGGTCTCCTTGGGAACAGAATTGCCATAGTTTTTTTCCTACAAGCAAAGCACGTTTCGTGCCGATTGGCCGACCAGGGCATGATGAAACCGGAAAAATAAGGGCGGCGCTCTTCATAGTACGACCGCGCAATCGGGAAATCAACAATCATCGGCCTTATCCCACGGTTGATTTGTTCTCCTTCAAGGACTGAGAGCGACACAGGAGTTTTTCGTCATCCGCAAGTAGTCGAAAACCAGGCGGACACTGCGTGTTAGTTGGCGCATTTTTTGTGCAACGTTGGGTACCCCCTTGGATTTGA
>JARLHO010000032.1 GCA_031292215.1 Syntrophobacteraceae bacterium
CACGCCCCCTGCCCATCCGACCCACAACCCCGTGTTCCCAGCCTTCGACATTGAAAGCTTCAGGACCCCTTCTTCAGCTCTTAGAGGGCACATCCGGGCTTCATCCTCTTTTGAGGAAACAGTATATCGAATATCCAGAGGGCCCTTCGCTGGACTTGTTTTTATAGTCCGCACGTGGTAAGAAGGGCAATTCTTATCGGGGCGTAGCGCAGCCTGGTAGCGCACCTGCCTTGGGAGCAGGGGGCCGTAGGTTCAAATCCTATCGCCCCGATTGGGTTTACGAGGGGTTTGGTTTTGTTGGCGTGTGGGTGTGGTGTGCGGTTTGGTGTCTGAAATGAAAATTCCTTCCAGTCGCCCCGAATTGGGCAATACCTGTCAGTAGGCACATTTGGGGAAAATTCCTGAGTGTGCCTTTTTTTTGTGAAATTTTGCCGGCAGGGCATGCGGCGTGCGGTTGGCTTCAAAGGATTCGGGGACGCGGCAACCCCACCCCGGGCGTCCTCACTTTTTTTCGGCTCCCGGTCTGGCTCTTTCGATATCGATCCATTGCTGCCCGTTCCAAATTTCAATGGGAAATTTACAACCGCCTGCCGGCGGAACCGACTGAAATGAGGCGTACCACTCCGAAGGGTCGGAACCTTTCTCAAGGGCGGCTTTTTCTAAATCGGCGGCGGTTTCCTCGGACATCCCGCTAATTTTTTTGTAAGACTCCCAGCCGTAAACCCGCACTTCGGAAATGTTTATCTCGATTCGCACGGGCGGAAATCCTGCCTTAAACATTTCGTCTCTTGTCGCATTGAGACAGACGGCGCCACTATTTCCATCTGTTAATTGCGTTCTTGCTGACCGCTCAAAGTCCGGATTTGAGGAAAGCCACACCACGGGAAGTTCCTTTTGCTCAGGCCCCCGGGAAGCGACTTTTATCGCCCGGTCCTCAATTATTTTTGCGAGGCCGTGAGGTTGGGCATTGTGCCAGAGCCGTTTTTTGACTGGTGAAGGGGGCGGTAGAAGAGGCTGATTTTTCTTTGCTCTAAACTTGTTGCTTCAGCGGCGTGTCGCCGCAGACGGATTGCCAAGCCCCGAGCTGCCCGACTGGCTGCGCCGGCGGCAGCTCGGACGGAAGTCCGCACCGCCTGCCGGGTGAGGAGTTCCCCGATGTTTCATTCCCGTTCAAACCGCATCCCCGGACGTGGCGGCCCGGCTTGAACGCAACCCGGTTTTAGTCAATGCGATTAGGAGTCACTGGACGCGATGGGTTTCGGGGCGGGCAAGTCCGCTCTTGCGCCCCCACGAGCAGCCGCACAGGTCGCAGGAATAATTATAAGCGCAACGGTTTAGCACGGCGCAACTGTTGGACTTGCAAAGGTAGCCGGCGCCGCAGCGATCACAACCCCTGAGCGAGCTTTGCGAATCGGATAGAGCGCAGGCGCCGCAAAAGAGTAAGTCGCCCTTGTACGTGCATTGCCCGTATTTGCTCACCGAGGCTGGGCAGTTCGCCCGAGCCCCGGCCGCGAGAAGCAGTGGAGCCACGATTGTCATGGCCAAAATGAGCGTAAGGGCAAGTAAGCTCAACCTGATGCTATGCATGGGGAAAACTCCTCCTGTTTTAACTCCCGGGAATATAATCAATTTGAGGGGGCAACGCTTCTATCTCGCTTGATTTTTCCCTGCACTGCGCAACCAGGGGTATTTTACCAGAATAAGGTATCAAAATTGGGTTAGGGAAAAATGAATATTGACTATTCCATTGACATGGTACATAGGAGTTATTAATCAACTGGAGCGAGAAGCTCTGATGCTTGAGACAAAGAGCATTGGGGCAAGCTGGTTTCCTTGTGGCCGTCGAAGTGGAGCCAACCCGACGGTCGAGCCATTTCTTGAGCCAGGTTTTTAGATGTAGGGGTTTATTTCTTAAAATCACCCATTGAGGAAAGGAGTTTATTATGACGAAAAAATCGATTTTACGCTCATTGTTACTCGTAGGTATTGGTATCTTTCTGGCCGGTTGCGCCTGCCAAAAACCATGTGTGGCCCCGTGCCCGGCGCCTGCTGCTGTGCAGCCGGCTCCTGAAACCCCGCCACCTCCCATGGAAGCACCTGCTCCAAGGCAGCCGCGCAATTAAAGAAAATCCGCCCCTGCCTCCTTCGTATCGCGAGGCAGGGGTGTTTTCGTAACAACCCCAAAGAAAACAATCCTTTATCAGAATGAAAAGAAACAGTAATAAGCACGTGTTTTATATTTCATCGGCATCGCGGTTCACTAAGGGTTCGGGGACAGCATTTTCACGCGCGGCGATTGCAGCGAAATTGCTCTGCGTTGTAGTGCTGGCTGCCGGTTGCGCCCATACCGCGGCTATAGTAAATACTAAACCTGCAGGGCTCACGGCTCCGATTGCGGTTGCGCCCAAGCCCAAGACGGCGGACTTCGGAGACGAGCCCCAGTCGAGAGAAGCCCGCCACGTTGGAAACTGGGTTGTCGATTCGGGCGATAATCACGGCATGCCGTTCATGCTCGTCGATAAGACCGACGCCAAAGTGTTTTTATTCGAACCAGGAGGCCATCTTCTGGGCGAGGCCCCTTGCCTGGTGGGCGTTACGAAGGGCGATGTCTGCGAGCCTGGCATAGGTAAGAAGAAGTTATGGCAGATCCCTCCCTCGCAGCGCATTACACCCGCCGGTAGATTCGTTGCATTTCTTGGCCCGGATTTGAAGGGAAAGACCGTTCTGTGGGTGGATTACAAGGGCGCAGTAGCCATGCATTGGGTGGTTACCTCAAATCCAAAAGAGCGAAGGCTTCAAAGAATCGCCAGCCCAAATCCTGCCGACCATCGTATCTCCTGGGGTTGTATCAATATTCCGGACACTTTCTATGACCATGTCGTAAAACCGACTTTCGCCGGGACAAAAGGCATCGTGTATGTGCTGCCCGAAGTCGAGTCCAACAAAGAGGCGTTTAGCTCCTATTATCGGGCGGAAATGACGGATAAAAGCGCCGCGCGATAAACTTTGCAAAAGTCGGAATTGTAAACCGGGGCGCGCGGAAAGCTATTTTATTTGAGCAGGGCTCCATAGAACCTGCGCCAGTTTTCTCCCAGTATTTTTCGAATGCTTTCTTCGGGGTAGCCGTGGGCGCGCATTATCGTCTCGAGATCGGTCAACTTCGTTATGTCTTCGAACCCGGCGTTTGTGGTGTCAAAGCCGCAAAAGTCGGTGCCGATGCCGATTGCGTCCGCATCGAACATCTGGGCTATCCAGTCGATGTGACAGAAGATGTCATCGATTGAAGCCTTCCCCGAAAGTGTTAGCATTTTCGGGTCGGCGGCAATTCCCACGACCCCTTTGCGTTTGGTAATTTCGGCGACTTGATCTTTGGCGAGGTTTCTCGCCGTGTCGGCAACCGCCCGGACCCCGGTGTGCGAGGATATAAGCGGACCATCATGTAGCCTTACCAGATCGCGAAAACCGGGCGCCGCCAAATGGGCCGCATCGAATGCGAAGCCTTCGCGCGAAAGTTTCTTTACCAGCCCCTTGCCCCGTTCGCTCAGTCCTTCGGGAAACGGGACTCCGTTGCCGTCCCCGATTCTGTTTCTGCCCTGGTGGGTCAGCCCCGCTACCCTTATGCCCGCCTGCGCAAGCTGCGCAAGATCGAACTCGATTATCCCGTCGCTGTTTTCGACAAGGAAGATCATTCCGGGCCTGTTTACCCGAATGCACTCCTCCAGGTCTTCCGCCGATTTTATGTGGAAAACCCCCGTGAGGTGACGTTTAGCGTAGGCCAAAAGTTGTGCCAGAAAGTCCCGCGACCCGTCCCCGTTGTATTTATCAGGGCAGTAGAGCGCAAATACTGCGGCCATAACGTTTGCGCTTCTCATTTTGTCTGGAGTTACAGCCAGATCCGGCAAATCATCGAATGCGACATCGCGGTGGGATTTAACCATTTCGTAGAGGACATCGACGTGTCCGTCCATTCGGGTAACCGCCACGCTGCAGGCAGGTTCGCGGTCGGAATATAGAGTCATCGTATACAGCAGACCTCGCGATGGGACAGGGTTATCGGCAATGGGCAAAAGGAACCGGGGAACGCATGGCGCCCCCCGGGTTTTTAGACAGGTTTACGGTTTCCTATCTCCGGACCGGAGATTGCGACGGGGCGTGTCAGATCGCCACGACATAGGTCGCCGGCGCCTCACCCACTGCTACTGCCAGTACCTTTTCCTCGATATCCTTTACCTGGAGCATCCTTTTCACCTCCTTTCAATTCAGGATTTGGGGCTTTCGCCCTGCGCAAGAAGCTCTAGGCCGAAAAGGGTTTCGGCCGCTTGCGCGCATTCGGCGGCAAATTCGCCGCGCGTGATTTGTACTCCGTATTTTTGGTAAAGTTGGTCTGCAATATCCCCTAGAGATCTCTTCCCGTCACACAACCCGAGGAAATCGACCCCGAATTCGTTAATCTCTTTTACCTTTGTCGCGTCCGGCGCCCGGGAGAAGGCGAGAAAAACCGGCCTTTTAGGGCACGTATCCGGCAATTGGCCGCAGACGAACCGTAAGATAAGACTCGGGATATCATATGTGAATCGCTCGATGGAAACCTTTGTGCTCCGTAACGGTTTGTCGCGGTGTATGCCGGCGGGATCAATTGTAAACGGTGAAGGCGCCAAACCGTTTTCCCCGGCGCGAAAAAGGCGCGTTTCATACCGTATCAGCTCCGCAAGGAACTCGCGCACAACCTCCTCGCTGCCGCTCAACCGCTCGCCGGCAAAGGCTTCGAAATGGGCAAGGCACGCCCGGGGCGATAATCTCCTGGCGCCTGCCTTGGATGCGCCGGGCTTGGCAATCGCCGGCGAAGAGGCCAGACCCGTGGCTTTTGCCTCCCTTTGGGCAACCGAGTCTAGAAAATCAAAAAAAAGCTCTGTAACGGGAATGCCCAACTTGCCGGAAAGGAGCAAAAAACTCCTCGGGTAGAGGGCTGCGATCACGGTGAAATAGCTTGCCGTTTCATTTAGCTGCTCGAAGGCGCCGGCAGGGCAGGGCAGATTGTAGAAACTGCTAAAGATCTCGGGGTCCGAATCGATAAGCCTGTCATCGGATGCCAGACGGGCGCCCCGGTCGAACTCGATCCCCAAAGAGAAGTAGGTGTCGACTTCTCGGACCAGCAGGTGGCGGTAGTTCTTGTAGAGTTCGGTCCCGGGCAAAATGGTCGCCATCTGCACCAAGACATTCGTATTGCCTGTTGCGGCGGATCGAAGCGTGAGCTCCAAAGTCTCTTCGAGGTCCTGCCTCTCTTCCCGGGGAAATCCGATAACGAAGCTCAAAGTGGGTACGATTCCCGCCTCGGTTGTCCGCCTTACCCTGTCAAAGAGGATGTCGCGGTCAATGTCCTTGTGGATGAAGGCCAACGTTTTTTTAGACCCCGAGTCGATCCCGTAGCACATGGTCTCGCATCCGGCCCTGCGCATAAGAGTTAGAAGGTCTTTATCGACCGTGTCGAGCCTCGAGATGCAGTACCACGGGAGGTGGTCAAGACCCGCATCGATTAGCCCATGGCAGAACTTTTCGGCAAAGCTTCTTTTTGCGGTGAACTGGTCGAAGGCGAGAAGGAAGCACTCGGCGCCAAAATTTTGAGCCAGATTCTTCATCTCGGCGATGATTTTAGCCGTTGAAAATGTCCTGGCCCTTCGTTTCCACATAACCGACTGAGAACAATAGACGCACCGGTGCGGACATCCCCTGCCGACTTCAAGTATCGCGATCGAGCGGCCGATTCCGCAGACGTCGCGGTATTCGCTAAAAGGCGGCGCAAACGAGTAGTCGGCAGCTGGCAGAGAATCGAGGTTTTCGATGAGTTGGCGGTCCGGATTTCGAAAAATCCTCTCGGAGGCTCGAAAAGTTATCCCGTCGACCGATCCCGGGGAGATGCGCCCCTCGAAGGCCCCGATCAATTCCGGGAAGGCAATTTCTCCTTCGCCGCGAACTATTGCGTCGATAAACGGGAAGCGCGAAAGGGTAAGCTCATCGATAGAGGACACATTGGGGCCGCCAAAGACGATCTTTAGCTGCGGCGCGAGTCTTTTTAGCTCACGCGAAATATTTACCGCCGGAGGATACGTCGTGCATTGCACCGAAAACCCGGCGACATCCGGAGAAAAGTCCAGGATGTGTCTTGCGCATCGCGTGTAGATGTTTTTGTCCATCGCCAGAGATTTGCGGCGAATATCGAGTGGAAAGTCAAATATTTTTACCGTGTGAGGCGTGGATATTAGCGCTGTGGCAAGATTTATGAGACCAAGCGGGGGCAGGTTGTACATAGGCTCGAAGTAGAAGGGCGGAAATACAAGAGCTATGTTCATGCGGTCTCCATCGTTTGACGCAACATGCGTTTGAAAAACCCCTTCAGATGGGCTAGTCTACCAAATGAGCGGTCGTAATACAACAGAGTCTAAAAGGCGAGGATAAGTGGGTGAGTCGGTGGCGTAATGCAGCAGTTTATTTACTATGCGGCCCCCAAAAAGGGTGAAAGCCAGGAGGAGGGAGGGGGCCTGGCTTTCGGGTTATAGGGTGCTTCTCTAAACCAACTCTTGGACGTGAATGTCGTACTTTTTGCGATAGAAAACAATCGGGTGGAAACGGTAATAGCTGCTACCGCAAGACGGTATTTTCTTTTACCGGGGCAGATGAAAAATTTGTCATGCCTTTTTGCGCAGGTTCATGGGACTGGCTTTCATGGCACACAGCATTGTTGACGATGTCTTAAACCGGCGTCTAATCGCCGCGCACCGGGGAGCGCGCTCGCTTGCACCGGAAAACACCCTTGCCGCGGCGCGCCTTGCCCTTGCCGCAGGCGCGGGGATGTGGGAAGTAGACGTTCGATTGAGCAAAGACGCAGAACCCGTTCTGGCCCATGATTTGGACCTTAGACGAACATCGGACGTATCCGATAGATTTACGGGGCGCAGCTCGTGGCATGTCGACGAGTTTAGCCTGCAGGAGCTTAAGACCCTTGATTGCGGTTCCTGGTTTGAAAGAACCGATCCTTTCGGACAAATTGGCGCGGGACGGGTATCCAAACGGGAGCTGGAAAAATATTGCGGCGAGCGAATAGCGACTCTTCACGAAGCCCTCCGGTTTACGGTCGAAAACGATTGGCTCCTAAATATCGAGATAAAGGATCTGGCGGAAAGGCCCGGCCATGAGGCGATCGTCGAAAAGGTGGTTTCCATGGTTCGAGAGGCCGGGGCGGCCGAAAGGGTCCTGGTTTCCTCTTTTAATTACTACTATCTCGCGCGCGTGCGAAGGCTGGCCAGGGAGATAAGGACGGGCGTTCTAACCGATAGATTTCAGCCAGATCCCGCCGCATTGCTCTCCGAGCTGGATGCCTTTGCGTTTAATCCATCGCTTCGCGCCTTTCTCCCATGGCAGGTCCGAAGATTAAAACAGAAGGGATTCGCGGTGCTGGTCTGGGTTGTAAACCACCAGATGCCTGCGCGGGCGTATTTTGCGATGGGAGCGGATGGAATTTTTACCGATTTTCCCAAGAGATTCTCATGAAAATTTTGATCTTGTCGGCTCTATCCCAGGAATACGCGCCGCTAAAAAAGCTTTTCCCGGCTCTTCGGCCTGTACGCAAAGGCCCGTTTAGGAAGTTTGCCCTGCATCTGCCGGATAAAGAAATTACTTTGATCGAATGCGGCATGGGAGATAAAGCGGTAAAAGAGGCGCTCGGGGGCGAGTCGGCAGTTTCGCCCGATCTTCTCATCTTCTCCGGGTTTGCCGGGGGGCTTCATCCGGGTCTATCTGCGGGGTCGGTCTGTTTTGCGGCCAATACTCGCCACATCGTGGCCAAGACGACCTATGGTTTCCGGTTTCCGGATGAACTGGCCCAATTTTTAGCCAACCATCGCATTACACCAGTCCTTGCCCTTAGCGCCAAGACCCCCGGAAATAAGCAGCTCCTCTCCGCCCAAGCTTTCGGAGAACCGGCCGTTTTGGACATGGAAACGGCGACTGTAGCCGAAGAAGCCTTGGCGCGCAACATACCGTGCATCTGTTTTAGAGCGGTAAGTGATGCGGTCGACCACGACTTGGGGTTCAACCTGGAGGACATATCCGACGAACAGGGCAGGGTGCGGCCTTTTCGCGTATTGAAGACGATATGTAAAAAGCCCTCGAGCGCTCGATCCTTTTTCCTTTTATGGCGTGGGTCCAGGCTGGCTGCAAAAAATCTGTGCGGCCTGGTCGCCGCTTTTTTAAATCTTCCGGCCTCCGAGCTTTCCCGGATGGCGGCAGGGATCCGGGTCGAGCGGAGATGAACGGGCGCCGCCCTGCGGGTGAGAGGCTGGGGAGCTTTGTCCGGGGCGGGTGGGCAAAACTTGTGATCTTGTCAAGACCCGGTTATATTGATGAAAGCCCGAAGGAAAAGAGCGCCATTTCCGGGGAAACGGAACAGGTTTTAGCCCGGTTGCGCGAAGTGAAGTATGCCATCCATGCATGGGGCTCCAGCGAAAAAGGATGAAATATGTTATTCCACGTCAGTCTTGAAGAAGCCGAGGATGGCTGGATAGTCGCGGAGTGTCCGGCTCTTCCCGGATGCGTCTCACAGGGAAAAGATGAAAAAGAGGCCATAGAGAACATAAAGGAGGCCATAACTGCCTGGCTTTGGGCCGAAGATCAAAAAGCGGTCACCGCCTTATCAAAACAAAAAGGGCAAAAGCAGTTGATGGTAGCGGTCTAAATCATGGGGAAAGTTGGGGAACATATCCGGTAGGCAAGCTGCGAAAGCTTTTGAGAAAGCCGGCCGGCAGGCGATCGGCCAGGTTGGAAGCCATCTTGTGATGGTCAAAGCAGGAACCCGAGTAAATCTATCCATCCCCCGGCAATAAGGAACTCTCAACAGGGACCCTCGCGTAAGCTCGTAAGTCTATCGGGTATGAGCGTGGAGGAATTTTTGAGTTTATTGTAAGCGTCGCGGTCGACCAGAACCTCGGGTTCAGCCTCTTTGCCTATTCGCTACGATTGCCGGCCCCGAAAGAGTTTGATCAATCTTATGCCGCGTACCGAATGATCTCCAACTCCGCGGCGGTATCCGCTTTTTCAATCATTCGCTCCACACGTTCCATTACAGTGTCTTCCAGCAAGTATTCGCTGCAGTTCTCGCATTGCAAGACCGGCAGGCCTTTTAAGATTACAAGGGTCGTCTCGCCGACCTTAAAAGGCAGGTCCGTGATCATGGGCTTCAAATTAAATCCGCAGATCCGGCATTTCATGAGTGTCTCCTTTAATATTAAGACGATGAGCGGGAGGCGGGAAGACTTTAATTAGCCGGCTGCGCGAAAAATGGGCTCCGCAGGAGCGTGGGCGAACTTATAGAGGGTGAAAAAAACCATCGGGACGCCAAGGGTAGCTAGTAGCAGAAGATCGACCAGGCCGAGGAGCATTTCTCCGATATGAAAGGTGATCGATACATTAAACAGCAGGACAGAGAAGTAGAGCGCCGGTCCAAGGAGCCTCAGCCAGGAAGAGGGGCCTTGGGGCAAAGGGAGTTTTGAGCCCCGGGGGTCGATTCGTTCCAGGGTCTGCAGGGCGGCGGTTAAAACCAGGCCCACCAAAAGCCAGCCTCCAAAATTGCTCATGGGGATGCCGAAGTAGAACCCCTCGTGGCGGTATCCGTAAATGAGGCCCAGAAACCACTTCCTGCCCTGGAGGGCGACCGGGTCGATAACAATGTCCAGCAGGACGAAAAGAAAGGCTCCCAGGACAAGGGTTGAGCTCGAACGCCTTATCTGCGAGGTCTCAAGCGTTACGAGGTCTCCCGACCTGCGCGCAACCGGGCTCATCAAAAAAACGGCGAGCGAATAGCTGCAATAGGACAGGAAAACGTAGGAGAGGGAATCCATGAACGGGACCCCCAGCACCCACAACTCCCGGTTGGCGGTGGTGTTTATGTAGTAATAGTCGCCGTAGGGGAAACCCCAGTGAATCGAGCAAAATTCCGAAAGCCATGCGAGCCCGTAGCCCACGGGAATATAGGCCAGGGTTTTCTTCCAGCCCAGGTGCTTCCAGCCCGCCACAAGATAGACCGCAAGGAAAGCGAAGACATAGGGGCGCAGCAGGATGGTTCCCCAAAAAAGCCTCAGGAACTCAGACATCGATATTCCACTTAAACATTCGCAGGGCGTCTTTAAAGCCCATCTGGCGCACGATGGTCGGCTCGAATCCGCAGTGGACCATGCACTGGGAGCACCTGGGGTCGGCCCCGGACGCGTAGCGGTCCCAGTCGGTTTTTTCCATGAGCTCTGCAAAAGTGCGGTAATGAGTGTCCGTTATGAGGTAGCACGGCGATTTCCAACCCATCGGGTTGCGGGTCGGATTTCCCCAGGGCGTACACTTAAGCGACCTCTTCCCGGCTACGAACTCCAGGTAGAGCGGATTGCTGATGATGGGAAAATCTTTACCCCACTTGCTGATTTCGCGAAATTTTGTGACGATATCGTTTTTGGTGAGGAAAACGTCCCCTGTTACTTCTTCGTAGCCAAAACCCGGGGCGACCAGGATCCCGTCCACCCCCGCCTGCTTAAGCTGGCCAAAGAGGCTCGCGAGGTCGTCTACGGAGGATTCCCGAAAGACCGTGGTATTGGTGCTTACGCGAAAGCCAAGCCTTTTGGCGGCTCTAACACCGTCAAGGGCTTTTTTAAATCCCCCCGGTTTTCCGATTATGGCGTCGTGGACAGCCTCTGTGCCGTCGAAATGGACGTTCCAGGTAAAATGGGGGTCGGGCCTGTAGAGCGACAGGGACTCTTCGAGAAGCTGCCCGTTGGTGCAAAAATAAATGTGCTTTCCCCTGGCGAGCGCTTCGCGGACAAGCTCCGGGGCTTTCGAGTAGAGCAGGGGCTCACCTCCCGTAATGGTCACGACAGGTGTTTTTGCTTCCTCGATGGATGCGACGCATTCTTCGAGGGTCATTTCCCTGGAAAGCGTATCGTGATATTCCCGAATTCTTCCACAGCCCGCGCAGGCCAGGTTGCACCTGTGAGTGGGCTCAAGCATCAAGACGAGTGGAAAACGGTCGTTTCCACGCAGTTTACTCCCGGCAAGATAGCCGACCATCGAAATGTAGAGACTTATTGGAAAACGCATTCGAACCTCGATCCTGCCGAGCGGGAAGCGCAAAAAAGCGGGCGCGATTTTTCCGGGCGCCGCAGTTTTTAACTTCTACCGCCGTTTGACATATCCGTTTTTACCAAACCAGGCCACCGCATCAGACAAAGCCGTATCCACCGGAGTCTGAGGCAGCCCTAATTCCCTTACCGCCTTGGAGCTGTCGAAATACATACGTTTTGCCGCCATTTTGACCCCCTCGTACGGGACAAGAGGTGGGCGGCGGGTAACCAGTGAAACAAGCCGAAAAAAACGGGCAAGCCATAAAATGGGACCATACGGAAGCTTTACCGTTGGCGCTTTTACGCCGGAAATCTTTTCGAGCATCGAAAAGATCTGGGCAAGCGTCAGGTTGCGGTTGCCCAGGATGTATTTTTCCCCAACCGTTCCTTTTTCAAAAGCTAACCGGTGCCCTTCCGAAACGTCCCGCACATCCACTATATTAAGACCGGTGTCCAGGTAGGCGGGCATCTTTCGGTTGAGAAAATCGACCAGGATCTTGCCGGTAGGCGTTGGCTTATGGTCTCCTGGCCCAACCGGTGTGCTCGGATGGACAAAGACCACCGGCAGTCCGTCTCGCACGAATTTTTCCACCTCTTTTTCCGCGAGAAATTTCGATCTTTTGTAATGTCCCACCATGTCGCCCAGGCAGACGGGGGTGTTTTCATCGGCCGGGGTTCCATCCGGAGTAAGCCCCAGTGCCCCCACGCTGCTCGTATAAACGACCCTTTCGACGCGGGCGGCCCGGGCGGCCTCCATGACGTTGATCGTTCCGGTCACGTTATTTTCGTAGATTTCCCGCGGGTCTTTGGCCCAGAGCCTGTAGTCGGCCGCAACATGGAAGACTGCCCGGGCACCCGACATGGCCTCTTTTACCTGAGCGGGATTTCGAAGGTCTCCCGTGAACCATTCCACGCCCGGCGACTCGATGCCCCCGGGCGAGCGGCGAATGGCCCTGAGATCCCAGCCATTGCCAAGCAGGGTTTCTGCGACATGGCTGCCAACAAACCCCGCGGCGCCGGTAATAAAAGCTACAGGCATCTTCTCCCCTTTTTCGCGCGGCCATACGAGCCGCTTTCCTATAACAGAACAAAGCTCAATTGGGAACCGTTGATTCTCGCGAAGGAGTAAAGCGCAATTCCTGGCTGTTTAGAATAGAGTCCCGCAAGGATTTAACATCCGCATCCTCAATACGGTGGATAATGCCCGCCCACCTGTCCCGTATTCCCGCTTGCCCCGGGGGGCGGTCATCGAATAAAGATCGCAGCTCGGAAAAAGGGGCCAACACGGCGTCTCTTATCTCATCGATCTTATTGCAGAGCGACTCGGAAAAGATCGCTACGGCCCTTTCGATTACTTCCAGGCTCACGCCGCTCTCTTTTGCCTTTTCCAGATGGGCTCGAAACCGGCCGAGGCATTTTGGCAGCATGTCCGGGATCGGAGTCGTCCAATCGGTAAATGAACCCGTGGTCTCGATTATAACCAGGCGGGAGGGGATGGAGTTAAAATCGAATTGTATCAATTCGTCGCCATCGTCGAAGAAGACCTTCCCTGTTCGAAAACTGACTCTGCCAAGCACCAGGGTGAAAGCGGCGGCCATGCCCAAATGACAGGAGAGGTTCTCGATGAACTCCGGTTTTTTGTAACAGGAGATAGGTATTTTGTCGGAAACAATACCGGTCACATATTGACGTTCGAAAAAGAAGGCCGGGACCGGCCCAAGTCCGGGGATCCGCAGCTCCAGCCTGATTTCTCTGTAGGTAAGGATTGGAAAGCCAAGTTTGGCCGCGGCATGGAGCCTGTCGAAAATGTAGTCCCGATACTTGTAGGTGTCCTCAATGGCCTGGTCCAGGGGAACACCCATCTTCATCCGGTGTATGACGTCCCATTTCATCAGCCGGACCAGGCTGATGGACTCTTTTCCATCCCGGGTGGTCATGGCCACCAGGTAGACTTCCCTTTCCTCCCCGGAAATGTCCCTCGAACTCTGGGACTCCAGTATGCGGCCGATATTTATCGAAAGGAGTCCACCGCAATGATCCCAGAAGTGCGATATGAGACCATGGACCCGGGGGTCGGCATCCGCGTCGAACCCGAGCTTTTCGCCGTCGATAAATGCTCCCGGAAGCCATTGCACATTGAGGTGAAATTCAGGGCTTAAGTCGAGCGACAACTCTTCCATCTCCTCCTCATTGATATCGAGGAGGCGGCAGAACATGGTCGTTCGCCACATCGGGTCGCCGTAGTCGTCCCGGACCAGGTCGGGGCCGGCGGCCTCGGCAAAAAGCGAGGCAAAGCTGTCAAAAGCTCTCAGGGCGAGGTCTGTAGCCGGAAAAGATTCGATAGAAGAGACAGCCTTTTCGAGTTCCCCGATATCGAGTTCCTTTCCAACGGGCAGAAGCAGACTCAATTCACGGCTTCCCCACCGGTTGGTGCAGTGGAAAAGGCTAAGGATCTCCTTTAGCCGGGCCAGGGCTTCGGAGCTGTCCTGCTCGATAAGCGGCCGGATGCGCATGAATTCATCGTAGGTGAGAAACCTGCCCCCGGTAGGCTCATTGTAGTAGACCGACAATCCCGTGCCCACCTGGACCTTACTGGCGCGCACGTAGCGACAGATTTCCAAAACCGACCTGGGTGTTGGAGACATCCGCCAGCATTCGCCTCTGCGGCGCAATTGGGTTCTGATCTCCGGAATGTGCAAGCCCGTAAACTGAATGCGTTTTTTGGGGAAAAAAGACTGCAGCATCTGGTCGGCGGCAAAAACATTTTCCATCGCGGAAGGATCGCACCGAACGATTATGAGGTCGTCTCGAAAAACCAGCGGAACAGCATCATCGCACACCAACCGTTCCAGTTCGCCCTCTTCGGGCAGCTCACCTTCCGGCGTTACCAGCTTTAGAAACTCGGTCATGATCGAAACATGGTAGGCGTGAATGCCCCTGGCCGTGACGATTGCGCGATATCGAGGAAATACGGAGCCGATGTTGCTGTGAAAACCGTTTTCATCGACTGCGAAAAAATCCGGGCCGATGAAAGTAACACCCATCTTTTCGCGAGGCCTAAGGGGCCCTTCCAGTGAAATATCGTCGAAAAAAAGTGTCATGTCCACCATCTTACTAGAAAAATGCGGCTCTTATTGTCTCTTGGTGTGCAAAGTATCATGAAATCCGTATATTTTGTATAGCACAAACTTTAGGGAAGAAGGTATTTGTGGCCACGGAGTCGAATTTAAGCGGAAAAAAGGCGAGAGAATCGGTGCGAGCCGATGTTTCGCGTCGCCAGGAGGTGCTCTTACGATGGTGCGGGTTAAGGAGTTGATGACCGGGCTTTCGGAAATCCCGATCGTAGATGAAAACGCCACCCTTTTCGAAGCCGTGCTTGAAATAGGGCTGGCAAGGACGAAGATGTCGGCGGGGATGCGTTCCCCGGCAGCTCTTGTGGTGGACGGGGGCAAAAGGGTCTCAGGCTTTTTGGAGTTTAAAAACATGCTCATGGGCCTTGACGCCGGGTTCGAAGAATTAATCCAATCCGCCAGACAAAGTGGACTCTCACCCGATAGGGTAAGGTCCGAGCTGCAAAAATCCGGACTTCTACAAGACGCCCTCGACGGTCTTTGCCAAAAGGCCGGCGAGACTTCCATAAAGTCTGTCATGACCATACCGGGGCAGGACCGTACAACCGATGGCGACGTTTCCATCTCCGAAGCCGCTTACCGGATGGTCGAGTCCGGACAGGATTACCTGTTGGTCCTTGAGGGAAACGTCGTGGAAGGCATCATCAGTCTCTCCGATGTCATGGGCTACATCTGCGATACCGTGAGGGCGTGCAGGCTCTGATGGAGTCTGCTATAATGAAAGCTTGCCGCTTACGGGATCCCGGGCCCTGTTGCAACCCCGGAAATCTCCCGATGGGGTTGCGGCTTTTCCGGCCAACACCGGCTAAGGGGCGCCAAAAAAACCTTGTCCCGGAGAAAATCTACTCCCGGACCAATTACGGAAGGGCTACGATGAAGAAAAAACTGTTCGTGCTACTACTTGCCATCCTTATGGTTCCAACCGCTCTTTTGGCCGATAGCGTTCTTGACAAGGCGCGGGGCCTTGCGGTCGTTAAGAGCCTTTTCCCTGCGCAGGTAAAGCTTGTCGGGGCAAAAGACCTGGGGGATATTTACGAACTCGTTATGCAGCAGCAACAGGGTGGAAAGCACATCTACTACGCGACAAAAGACGGAGCTTATCTCATCGCCGGCGCAAACCTGATCAATAAGGACAAGGTTAACCTCACCCGGGTGCGGCAGGCGGAAATCGACCGGGTCGACGTTTCGACGCTGCCCTTGCAGGAGGCCCTTACGATAAAGAAAGGCAACGGAGCCAAAAAGCTCATCATGTTTGCCGATATCGAGTGCCCCTTTTGCCGGAGGGCATACGACTGGCTAAAGACCAAAGACAATTACACCCTGTATGTCTTTTTTTATCCTTTAAACATTCATCCCCGGTCCTATGCGAAAACGGTCGGGATCCTGTGCGCCAACGACCGGTTGGCAACGCTTGATCGGGCAATGGCCGGCCAGGATACGGGCGATGCGAAATGCAGCGCCGGCTCGGAGTTGCTCGCCAGGGAAAAAGCGGTTGGAGACCGGGTGGGAGTAGATGGAACACCGCTTTTTATAACCGATTCCGGGGCAAGGATTGTGGGCCTTCAAATCCCGCAGCTCGAAAGTTATTTGAAATAGCAAAGGCTACGGGACACCTGCGCTTTTTCGGGATGGCTCACGCTTTTGCGGATGATGGTTAAGACCGGGAACATCCCCGAGGCACGCCTGCGAGATGAACTGCGGAAACGCTTTCTTTATCCTGCGACGCCGGACGTCCCGTCTTGGGAGCTTTCAACGATTTTGGCCAGCACCATAAAGCCCTGGTTTCCCGAACCGGTAGCCTGCCGGATAAGAAGATCCGTAAACGAGACTCCCTGGCTGTTTACCCAGGCCCTGTGCGCCTTGTCGCCATTTCCGAAAATATGGCGGGCCACCTTCAAACTCGCGTTCCACTCTTTTTTGCAGACCGGGCACTTCAAATACATCACCCACTTCCTTTCCCTGGTGTTTTCACCAAAGCCGGGCCGTCCCTTATGAAAGAATGTCGAGCGCCAAAATCTCAGGCGACGGCCTCAAACGGATCGACCTCTTTTTGTGTACGCTTTTTTTCTTCCAGCGCCTGGAGAATCTTCTCGGCGCTAAGCGGCATCTGCGTTATCCTCACCCCCACCGCATTATAGACCGCATTGGCTATGGCCCCGGCCCCCGGAACGGTTAACCCTTCCCCCGCTTCCTTGGCGCCGTAAGGGCCTTCGGGTTCATAGGAATCGACCTCGATAAGGATCATCTCCGGCACGTCTTCGGCCAGGAGCATCTTGTAGTCCCGGAAATCGCCGTTTAAGATTTTGCCGTTCCGGCTCTTAAGCTCTTCTGTAAGCGCCCAGCCCGCAGCCATGACGCTTGCCCCCTCCACCTGGCCCTCCAGGCCTATCGGGTTTATTACCTGGCCGCACTCGTGGGCGGTCACGATCTTTTTTAGCTCCACCTTGCCGGTTTGCCTATCCACCTTAACCTCGACGGCCTGGACGCCGAAACTGTAGGCCGGGGATATCATGCCCTTGCCGTGAGGCGTGTAGTGACCGCGGCCGATGATCGCCTGGCCCTCTTTGCCCCGGATGGCATCCTTTACCACGTCAAAATAGGAGATTCCCCGACGGGGCCGCTCCGCCAGGTGGACCCGGCGATCTTTGATGTCCAGATCATAGACGACATTGGGTTTTAAGGTGTGGAAGGCGACCTCGAGTAGCTGTTTTTTGGCCTCAAGGGCTGCCATTTTTACTGCGTTGCCGCTCATGAGGGTCTGCCGGCTGCCCCAGGCCCCAAGGTCCACCGGGCAGACACTGGTATCTCCGGTATGCAGGGTGATGTCTTCCAGGCGAACGCCCAGTTCCTCGGCGCAGATCATGCTAAGAGTCGTGTTGCTCCCCTGGCCGATCTCGTTTGCCCCGATAAATAGATCCACCTTGCCGTCGACATTGATTTTTACAAGAGCCGAAGAAAAGGCATAAGGCGTATCGATCCAGTTGAAAATTCCGCCCGACATGAAGCCGTAGGCCGATACCCCGATGCCGTGATTAGGGGGCAGGGGGCCGCGCTCCTTGATCCATTTGTCTATGGCCTCAAGGCACTGTCTGAGTTCGCAGCTTCGGATCGTGGCCTGTCCCGGTATTTCGTGGTTGGGGGTAATGGCATTTTTTATTCGCAACTCGATGGGGTCGATCCCCAAGTCCTCGGCCATCATATCGATTTGGGATTCCGAAACAAAGTTTGCCTGGGGCGCGCCAAAACCCCGGCAGGCCGAAGCGGTTTCGTTGTTGGTGTAGACGCGAAAGCCGTCATACTGGTAATGGTCGAATTTATAGGGAAACGAGGAAAAAAATCCTGTCAGGTAAAGGGCCGTTCCACCCATGGCCGTGTAGGCCCCGCCCTCGGTGATGGCTTGCACCTTCCTGGCGACAAGCGTGCCGTCCTTCATGGCCCCGAGTTTTACCTTGTAGTGGATCGCCGTGCGCCTTTTGGTGGCCCCGAATTCTTCGGCCCGGGTAAGAACGATTTTTACGGGCCTTGTCAGTTTCATGGAAAGAAGGGCTGCGCAATACTGCGCGGAATCAAGGGAAAGCTTTGACCCGAAGCCGCCTCCAACGTGAGGTTTTATCACCTTAATATCGCCTTCTCTTAGTCCGGTCATGTCCGAGAGGAGCAATTGGGTGTAGTAGGCCGATTGGGTCGAGGTCCAAACCGTGAGCTTTCCGTCGTGGGAAAAGCTTGCCAGGGCGCAGTGAGGTTCCAGACAGCCGTGGGCCTGCGAGGAGCAGTAAAAGGTATCCTCGCGGATGTGATCGCACTGCGAAAAGGCCTCTTCGACATCTCCCCACTCGATTTGCCGGTAGACATTCATATTTCTTTCAAAGTCTTCGTGAATATGGGGCATGCCATCATGTAGCGCATCGAGCGGATCAAAGGCCGCGGGCAAAAGCTCGTATTCCACATCGATAAGATCCAGGGCTTTTTCGGCGGTCTCAAGATCTGTTGCTGCTAAAGCTGCCACGGCGTCTCCGACATAGCGCACCTTTTCCCGGCACAAAATCTCTTCATCGCACAGGTCCCGAAAGTTTCGCCAGATCCCGTTTTTTCTTCCGAGGGTGTCTTTTGCTGTGAGAACAATTTTTACCCCCGGTAGTTGCTCGGCCCGGCGGGTGTCGATATTTAGTATCCGGGCGTGGGGATGAGGGCTTCGCAATATCTTTCCATGCAACATATTGGGCAAAACCATATCGACCGTATACTTGGCCCCGCCCGTCACCTTCTCCACCCCATCGACGTTTCCAACCCTTTTGCCGATTACCGAATAGTTGCTCTTACTCATCGCTTTCCCCCTGGCGCATTACGGAGGCCGCTTCCTTTATAGAGTCGATAATCTTCACATAGCCCGTGCACCGGCAAAGATTTCCCGATATTCCCCGCCGGATCTCGTCTTCTGTGGGATCAATATTTTCATCCAGGAGGGCTTTTGCGGACATGAGCATTCCGGGGGTGCAAAATCCGCACTGAAAGCCGCCGCACTTAATGAATGCCTCCTGGAGGGGATGGAGGGCGCTCCCCCGGGCCAGCCCCTCGACTGTCAGGATCTCTTCCCCCTCGGCTTCAACCGCCAGCACCAGGCAGGCGTTAACCGCGCGTCCCCCCATAATGACCGTACAGGCGCCACAGTCACCCTCATTGCAACATTCCTTGGTTCCGGTCATGCCGAGGCGGTTTCGAAGCACATCGAGAAGCGATTCCCCGGGGCGGACCATCACCTTATAGTCTTCCTTGTTAACCCGCAGGCTGATTATACGTTCCACAAGCGCCCCCTTTTTTTGCCTTCTTTTATTTGTTCCAGTGCCAAACCGATAGTGCGTTTGACAAGGGCTTCGACCATCTTTTTGCGGTACCAGGCAGATGCCCGTATGCTGGTGTCCCTCGCCCGGGAAACTTCCGCGGCTGCCCGGGAGCACTCTTCAATGGTTGCCTCGGTAAACTTTGACCCGATTAGAATCGATTCCGCCTTCTTTGCCCGTACAGCGGTCGGAGCGACCGCTCCGACTACAATTTTTGCGTCCAGGCATCTGGAATCCGGGTCGGTCCGTAACAAAACCGCAACCCCGACTATCGCGAGATCCAAAGACTTTCGAGGACTCAACTTGGAGTAGCTACAGCCGGTACAATCCTCCATGCGGGATATCTCGAGCTCGGAGACGACCTCGCCGGGGTGAAGAATGGTCCGATTGGGCCCAACGATCACCTCTTCCACGGTAACGCTTCGCGAGGTCCCCGGGCCTACAATTTTGGCCCTGGCCCCAAGAGCTATGAGGGGCGGTATGAGATCTCCCGAAGGGGAGGCGCGGCAGACATTGCCAACGATTGTCGCCTTGTTTCTCACCTGTGGGGACCCCAGGGTCCCGGAGGCATAACTTAGCGCGTTATAGCGGCTATCTCTTAGCGGCCCGCAAAGCTCCGCGTCGCGGGTCCGATAGAGCGCGCCGATCCGTATGCCTTCCGGCGTCATACTGAGAAAATCAAGATCTCGGATATGCTTTAAATCGATCACAAGGTCTGGCTGGGCCTTGCCGGAGCGTATTTGATTGATCAGTTCGGTGCCACCCGCAAGAAGGCTCGCTTTTTGCCCCGCCATCTTGTAGAGGCTTACCGCATCGTCCAGGGTTTTGGGTCTGACAAAATCAAAGTCTTTCATCGTTATCTCCCGCCTGATCCGGCGCGTCAATCGGATGGAGCACCCCTTGAGCCAGGACCTTTCTTGCCGTGTCCCGGGTGATGGCCATGTGGTCTTTATGGGAGAGCACATTTTTGCTGCGCTCGGCATAAACGATCCCCAAAAAGGTGGACCAGATCACCTCGGAGAGCGCCCGGTGGTCGCACTGGATGAAGATTTTCTGTTCCACGGCGTATTCGACGATCCTGTGCTGGAGTCTCACCACCTTCACGCCGGCCTCAAAGAGAAGAGCGCGCAATTGCGGGGCAAGGTTTGAAAGCATCTCGCGCTGGTGCAGGTATTGCCATGCGGTGAAGGCCGCTGGGTCCTTGGCAAAGAAATTCTCAAAGCAGCCCCAAAGATTTTCCAAAAGGTTTTCTCGAAACGTCTCCCGATTGTCGTAGAGCTTGCGCAGAAGCCCTTCGAAATACTCTGCATGGGAGAGTATGCCGCTTATAAGGATCTCGTCTTTATTTTTGAAATATAGATAGAGCGCCGCGCGGCTGAGCTCCGAGCGCTCGGCGATTTTTTCCATGGTGAGCGCGTGGTAGCCCTCCTCGTCATAGAGCGCCATGGCGGCTTCGATGGCCGATTCCCGCCGGACTTCCCTTTCGCGCTTTCGCCGTTCGGTCGCACCCATTTAAACTAATCCTCCATTAATAAGACATCGTGTCTAGATTATAGATTTAGCGTCAGAAAGTGTCAAGATTTTTTCTGCCCCCCCGATATGCCGGCGCCCCCGCAGTCCGGGAAAACGGATTTCTCGGAAACTATTTTTAATGATGGGGAGCTGTTTATTTACGTAATATCGCCGATTGGGGGCGCCGTTAGGCTCGAGCCCACCGTGCGGGTTGGGATGGGGAAATGCTGACCGGTCGGGCCGCGCCGGGTTTTGAGGATCGTCTTAAAGCTTTACGGGGACGAAATGGCCGGCCGTTGGAGCCGAAGCCGGTTGCTCTAAAGCGAACCATAAATCCCCAAGGTCGAACCGGCCGAAACTTTACTCGAATCGCTGTCAACTCGGATAGCCGTTGCGCCAACTGCTAGAACCCGATCCCTTTGGCGGCCAATGCGTATTTGCGGTGAAGCCGTTCTTTGGCCCTAAATAATACATTTTCGAAGAAATCGCTACTACCCGGCATGCGCTCATCGCTCTTAACCACGCAGGCGTATTTCCCTGTCGAGATCGGCGAGGACTCCCTAATTCGTAATCGTTCACCACGAAGAACCGCCGGGGATTTTTAGCCCGACCTTTGCTCTTTCTTCGTGCTCTTCGGTACGCCAGGACAAGTCTGGCCGATCTGTCCGACTGAAAGGTGTCGGACATGTTAATTGCTCGTTCAACATGTAGCTGCGGCCGCTCGCGCAGGGTAACCGAACGCGGGGAGTCGGCCGGTCGGGAG
>JARLHO010000033.1 GCA_031292215.1 Syntrophobacteraceae bacterium
CCACTTCTGTTTCACCGGACAAATTAAACCTAAAGGCCCGTTCTTGTCGGGTCAACCGATGCCCTGTAACTGGCACTCCGGTTGACCCATGCTCTGCTCTTTTAAGATACAAGGTTGGGGTGCAAACCCCAACACCCTGCAAGGGAATAAGGTAGGTTGGGGTGCAAACCCCAACACCCCGCAAGGGAATGAGCTTTTGTAGGTTGGGGTGCAAACCCCAACACCCTGCAAGGGAATGAGCTTTTGTAGGTTGGGGTGCAAACCCCAACACCCTGCAAGGGAATGAGCTTTTGTAGGTTGGGGTGCAAACCCCAACACCCTGAAGCTCACAGTCAGGACCAATCCACAGGGGAGTCTTTGCTTGGAAAATTACAACGCCGAAGAAATTTTCTGGGACCTAAAAGATCTCTACTCGAGTCCCTCCGATCCGAAAATCGCCTCCGATCTGCAATGTCTAAAAGAGCGCCTTGTGGATTTTTTCCGTTTCAGGGGAAAGATCGTCGACCTGGAACCCGATCGGATGGTCGTTGCCGTCGAGATGCTGGAAGAAATTAACGAACGGGCGGAAAAGCTCCTTGCCTATGCATACCTTGATTTTTCGACCCGCACGCTCGATGCCGGGGCAAGCGCCTTTTTTCAGTCCATGAAGGAGCTCTACAGTCAAATAAAGCGGGATACGCTTTTTTTTAGCCTCGAATGGACAAATCTTGCCGAGGGCAGGGCAGAGGCCCTTGCCGGCTCTTCTTCCCTGTCAAAATATGGCCATTACCTCACCTCGCTTCGCCGCTACAAACCCCACGTTCTAAGCGAACCCGAAGAAAAAATCCTGGCCGAAAAATCTCCCGCAGGCTCTTCCGCATGGGGGGCGCTCTTTGACAAAATGGTCGCTTCCCTGCGATTTGGAGAAAAAGCCAGGACCCAATCGGAGGTCCTTGGCGCGCTCCACAGCGCCGAGCGCAAAGAGCGCAAACAGGCTGCAGACGAATTAAGCGAAGGACTCCAGGGGGTCCTTGTGCCGCTTACCCATATTTTCAATACGCTCCTGCTCGATAAGTCGATAGAGGACCGGCTGCGCGGATACCCCCACTGGCTAGGAGCCCGCAACCTCGATAACGAGATAGGCGACGCAATGGTAGACGCCCTTGTGAGCGCGGTGTGTTCGCGCTACGATATCGTCGAGCGTTATTATATTCTTAAAAGAAAGCTCCTGGGCGTGGGCGAGCTTTTCGACTACGACCGCTATGCTCCCGTCCGGGCGGGCGCCGATGCCGGCATTTCCTGGGCTGAGGCCAGGGAGATCGTACTCACCTCGTTTGAGGAGTTTTCTTTGGAAGCGGCGATGATAGCTCGGCTATTTTTTGAAAACGAGTGGATACACGCCTCAATACTGCCCGGAAAACGCAGCGGGGCCTACTCGCATCCCGTCGTTCCTTCCGCCCACCCTTATGTACTTCTAAATTTTACCGGCAGCCGGCGCGACGTGATGACCCTGGCCCACGAACTGGGCCACGGTATTCACCAGTACCTCGCGCGAAAAGAGGGGCTTTTTAACTCCCAAACTCCTCTTACCACCGCTGAGAGCGCATCGGTTTTTGCCGAAACCCTGGTCTTTCGAACCCTGCTAAAACGTGCGGCCTCAAAAGAGGAAAGACTCAGCCTGCTTTGCTCCAAAATAGAAGATACCTTCGCCACAGTCTTCCGGCAGGTAGCCATGAACCGATTCGAGGAGCGCGTCCACAATGCCAGGCGGACCCTTGGCGAGCTCGATTCCGAATACATCGGCGAGGCGTGGATGCAAACTCAGGCCACAATGTTTGGCAGCTCCGTTCGGCTGCTGGATCATTACAAGATTTGGTGGTCCTACGTTCCTCACTTCGTTCACTCTCCGGGCTATGTTTACGCCTACGCTTACGGCGAGCTTCTGACTGCGGCTCTCTACGATAAGTATTTGCGCGAGGGCCCCGGTTTTGTGGCCGCATACCTCCAGTTCCTGGGAGCGGGGGGCAAGGCCCAACCGTGCGAGCTGCTAAAACCCCTCGGAGTGGACCCCACGGACTCCGGTTTCTGGGAGCGCGGCATTGGAATTATAGAGGGCCTCGTCGTCGAGGCCGAAAAGGAGTCATCCCTGTGACGTCAAAGGCAAAACTCAGGAAAACAAAGATAGTCTGCACAATTGGACCCGCGAGCGGATCTTCGGAGATGATCGAAAAGCTCATCTCCGAAGGCATGGACGTTGCCCGCCTTAACTTCTCGCATGGAAACCGGGAAGAGCACAGAAAGACCATCCACGCCATCCGGTCCATTTCCAGGAAGGTGGGAAAAGAAATTGGAATTCTCCAGGATCTCGGGGGGCCCAAAATAAGGCTCGGTCAACTGGGCGATGGCAAAATTGTCTTAAAGCACGGAGACAGGGTGAGGCTTGTGGCCGGAGAATATGGCAAGGGAGATGTCATCCCCGTTAACTACCCGAGCCTTTTAGACGATATAGAAGAGGGCAACCCGATTCTTCTAGCCGATGGGACGGTACAGTTTACCGTGATCGAAAAAAAACGCGATGAAGCCGTCTGTGAAGTCGATGTGGGAGGAATCATCTATTCGAGAAAGGGAGTCAATCTCCCCTGGAGCCGGCTAAGTGTTCGGGCGTTTACCGACAAGGACCGCGACGATTTGGTGGTGGGCATGGAGGAAAAGGTCGATTTCGTAGCGCTTTCCTTTATCCGAAGCCTTGAGGATATCGAGGAGCCTCGCAAAATCATATCCTCTGCCGAGTCCCCTCCGATGCTCATCGCAAAGATTGAAAAACGGGAGGCGGTGGAAAATTTCGACCAGATCCTGTCTGCTGTGGACGCCGTGATGGTTGCAAGGGGAGACCTTGGGGTGGAGATGCCCCTCGAAGAGGCCCCGATCACCCAGAAAAAAATAATCAGAATAACGAGACAGGCGGGAAAGCCGGTTATTACCGCGACCCAGATGCTGGGGTCGATGGTCGATAGACCCCGGCCCACCAGGGCCGAGGCAACGGATGTGGCAAACGCCATCCTGGACGGCACCGACGCCCTCATGTTATCCGATGAGACGGCGATGGGCCTATACCCTGCGGAATCGGTCGCGACTCTCGACCGGATCGCCCGAGCAACCGAGCCCTACATGGAGGAAAGCGGCTACCTGAAAGAAGAAATCTCCTCGATGCTCCACACGGTTGCGGCCGGGATAAGCCGCGCCGCGGTCCTTCTGGCCATAGATCTTAAGGCGGCGGCGATCTTTGCCTCCTCTTCTTCTGGCAACACCGCCCGACTCGTTGCCCGGTTCCGGCCGTCTGCGCCCGTTGTCGCTCTTACCGACCACATCGAGACCCAGCGCCAGCTCTCTCTTTCCTGGGGCGTAATTCCTCACCTGGTCGCAGCCTTTGTCGACACCGACCAGATGTTTTCAACCGCCCGCGCCCTGGCGATGGAAAAACAGGTGGCCGGATCGGGTGACTCCATCGTGATTACGGCCGGAGTCCCGGTAGGAACGTCGGGAACGACCAATTTGCTAAAAGTCATGGAAATAAATTAGTGAGTGGCGAGCAGTGGCTGGTACAGCTCGGCACAACTTCTCACCCATCAAGGGGATATCGCATTCGGGCTGTAGGAGGGTAGGATGGGTGGAGGCGCCGCTTTTGCGCCGTAACCCGTCAAATTTCGCTTTGTGAAAGCGGCCATGGATTGTGGGCGCGTAAATGATGCGCCTTCGCTCATCCTACGGCTTACAATGTGATGGAGACTTTCGCCGCGTCCTACTCGTTGCGATTTATGGACGGTGTCCTGAGATTTACTTGATTATCCAGATTATCCAACCGGATATGGCGGGAATAGATTCGATCGCAATGAGAAAGAACTCATACCTTGATTTCTTGACGCCTGCCTTAACTCCGGGTCGGAATTTTGACTCTTCTCAGCCAGCCATGCACGGGCGGGGAACCGTATCGGGCGCCCCGCCCAATCCCTGGATGGTGCATATCCAGGCAAGATAAAGGCCGATAAAACCGGGCCTGTGCCTATCCGCAAACATTTCTCCACCTCGGCCCGCCTCGCTTGTCCATTTCACAAAACCAGGCCGCGGCTCGTTTCCTGGTCTTCGTTCACTCCGGCAGGACCGGGCCGATGCCCGTCGGATATAGTGCTTGCCTTCTTTTACGGGGTTGGTCGTCCCTGGAACTTGGAAACTGGATCGCAGTCGGGAAAAATAACAGAGTAATATTGAAGTGATATGGAATTCTGTCGCTACAACTCGGGCAAATTCCGGCAAAAAAAATGGCGACCGCCGAAATTTTACTGAAGTTATCCATTCCGACTGCCGAAATAAGGGATAACGGAGTCAGTGCAGGATTCAAATGGAAATGAGGTAATTAAACAATTGAGAAAACATCTCCAGAATGTTGGCGACCTCGGCTTATGTCCAGAATTTACGGTGCGTCAGTCCAAAGCCATTAAACCACTTTTATCGGTGGCTATTCTTTCATATCGAAAGGAGTGGATGACATTCGGTGGAAATTGATAATTTCCTATAGAGGCCATGGTAAAATATAGGTTTATTTCTCGAAACGTCTTATTAATGGATTGTATTTTCATTACGAGACGAATTCGAGAAGAGGAGCGCAACATGGGGATTTCTCGTCTACGATAATTGAAACGATTAGCTTAAATGATTGAAATTAACTATAATAAATAAGGAGAAATAAAATGGCCGTCAATTCTGTCATTTCGTTGCTGAACTCAAGCCAAACGCAGTATTTGTCCAATACGCAGATGTCTAAGATGAGTACGACTGATGTAAATGCCATTGGTACACAGCAGCTTGCCGGCTTAAGCTCGGCGCAGCTCGGCGCTGTCAAGGTCGTTGATTTTGTCAGTATAAGCACAACCGCCCTTGCAGCGCTGCAGTCCAGCCAGATCGGCGGCCTCACAACCGCGGATATTAACCAATTATCCACTCAGCAATTCCAGGCGATGACAGGCAACATAAACAATCTGGCCAACTCGCAGGCCGCGGCGCTAACAACTGCGGATATCTCCTCATTGAATTCGACGGAGGCCGCCTCCTTGACGAGCACAGCAGTGGCGGCCCTGACAGCCTCTCAGATGGCTGGTTTGACAACGGCCGGGGTCGTGGGGTTGGGCACTACTCTGATCAGCAATCTGTCTGCCTCCGCAGTTGGGGCGCTCAGTACGACATTGGTGCAGGCAATGTCAAGCACTGCGGTATATGGCGCGTTGGGAAGCAATCAGATACTCGGATTCCTGGCTACTAACCAGGCAGCGGCTCTTACGACAGGACAAATTACTGCTATGGGAACGGCTGGCCTCAGTGCCCTTGCCGGCGCAAACGCGACCGGTACGAACCTGATCGCCAGTCTGACGACCGCGGCCATTGCGGCGCTCGGTACCGACCAGTTGGAGAAGGGGATTGGAAGCGGGAATATCTCACAACTGACAGGTACGCAAGTAGCGGCCATGACCACGACACAGCTCAACCAGCTATTGACCGACGTAATTTCAAGCCTGCAAACCAACCAGTTGGCGGCGATAACGACCAAGCAAATCGGTGGTCTTACATCGGTGGGCCTCGGGTCGATCGCCACCAACGAGATTTCCAGTCTGTCGTCAGCAGATGTTGCGCAGCTTTCTACGACGCAGCTCCAGGGGCTGACAAGCGATCAGGCAAACAATATGTCGGTCGCACAGGCTGCGGCGCTGTCCAGTTCGCAGCTTGCCGCTATGTCCACCACTCAGACGCAAGGGTTCAATAGTGCGCAAATTCCTGCTATGAATTGGTATTAATCGCTTCGAGCTTATTTTTTTGTTGTCACGCCATTTACCCCCGAATTGGAGGGGGTGAATGGCGGCGTTTGCCGTTCATAGGGATGAGAAGGCTAAGAGGAGAAGGGCATTAGTGTGGGGCAGGAAAGGAATTTGGGTTACCGGCCTCTGCAGTTTTTTGGCAACGATCTGCGAGAGCGCCTGTAAATAGTTCCTTCGAAAAGATAATGCGCTCCGACAGGTTGATGGTTTTCAGGCACGTGTTTTGCTACATGTCTTCGGTAAGCATTCGGGACGCGGTTCTTTTTACTGCCGGCTTCTTCTCGCTTCCCGCTTTTTCAGAGCAGATAAGAATTGGACGGCGACATGTCTCTTAACATTGCATCGATGAGCACGTTACAAATCGCCGATTTGACCCCGCAGGCCATGGCTACCTTGACCACGGCCAATATTCAGGCGCTGAGCACCCAACAGGTTGGCGCCTTGAGTTCCACCCAACTTGCGGCTCTCCCAATTTCCGACGTTGTCACTATCAGCACGGCTGCCATTGCCATGCTTAACGGCGCTCAACTGCCGGGGCTCACGCCGGCGGATATGGCGGCATTGACAACGGAGCAACTCCAGGCGCTTACGGCAAGCCAAACACCCAGTCTGTCATACAAACAGGTGGCGGCCCTGGTGGCCAGGCAAATGGCCGGACTGTCGACAGCCGGTCTGGCAGCGATGGGTACAGATCAAATCGCAAGGTTGTCGCCCGGCGATGTTGCGGCGTTGTCGACCACACAGCTTGCGGCGATGTCTTCGGATCTCTCCAGCCTGACGACCGCACAGGTGGCGGCGCTGACAACAGCACAACTGCAATCGCTTTCGAGCGACCAGATATCGAGCTTTACGAGCGCGCAGGTAGCGGCGCTGAGGGTCGGGCAAATGGCGGGACTTTCAACCGCCGGGCTCGCGGCGATGGGCGCAGACCAGATCACGAGTTTGGCGACAAAGAATATTGCGGCGTTATCGACCGCACAACTTGCGG
>JARLHO010000034.1 GCA_031292215.1 Syntrophobacteraceae bacterium
AGCTTCGGCGAGAGGTAAAAGCGTGGAAGTTGGGGTTCGAGGCTCACCCCAACCTACCGGCGGAGGAGTCCTTTACCATATCCACTGCAGCCACTAACCCGCAGGTTGGGGTGAGCCCAAAGCGAACCCCAACATTTCCTCCAGGCGGCCTCCGGATGCGATACCGACGCGCCAATATTGCAGCAGGGACCTATTTTTTTCACGGTCAACCCGGCCGAGCGAGACCAAACGATGCTCTCCGCGCGCCCGCTCATTTCAACTTAGCCGGCCATCCCGGCCTTCCCGCCCTGATCGAATCAAGGGCGATCTTTCCCACCAGCTTGAGTTTCCCAAGCCTGCCTTTTTTCCCGGCCATCATGATGTCGTAGAGCTCCTCTCGGGTTGCGGGCGGCGCCGTCTCGACCCGATTTTTCCTAAGCGACAGGGCTTCTTCGGGGCAGGCGGAAACGCAAAGGCCGCATCCTATGCAACGGTCCCTCTCAACCTTTGCCGGCAGCTTTTTCGCCGCGACTCTTACCGCCGCGACCTGGCAGCGCTTTTCGCATGCCCCGCACCCGTTGCACAGAGTCTCGTCCACCACGGCATGGAAGTTTGTCGCCCAAAATTCCAGGGGTTTTGGAAGCATCTTGTGCACTGCCAGCACTCCGCAGCAGCACCCGCAGCACGAACAAATAAACTCGGGTTGCCGGGTATTTGACGGCTGCAGAACCAACCCCTCTTTTTGGTTTTGCTCAATCAACTCGACGGCCTGCCGCCGGGAAATCTCTTTTCCGGCCCCAACCGCTAGAATGGAGGCGGCCGCGCCCCCCATGCCAAGGCAGGTTTCATTTCTCTCGGTTACCTTGCAGCGCTCCCCTTCCATCTCCTTTTTGCGTCGGCATATGCATTCGACGACGGCAAAGGGGGGCAGCGCCTGCTCCAGCAGATCGGCTACCTGGTCGAAAGTGGCGACATGATTTATGGGACGGATGCTGCGGCCAACGGGAATCGTTCGTAACTGAGGCAGTTGGGTTGCCAGGTACTCGATTCCAAATTTCACGTTGCGGGTGTATTCATCGAAATCGCGTACGAACTCGGGGGTAAGGCGCCCGGATTGCAACTCGTACATCCCGACGACAAGGGGCAGATTGCAGTAATGCTTTTTGCCCTCTTTTACCCGGGCCTCGATTCCGCCCTTTTTCTCGATGTCACCCAGGATTTGCGCCAGTTCGGCGGGAGAGCCGACAAGATCTGCTGCCCGCTCGAACACCCTCTCCAGCGTCTCGGGCTTATAGGTCAGGCAGGTAGCGATCTCGGCTTCCAGGGGAGAAAAAATGTGCTTTAGTATCCGTATTTCCGCCCCGGACCGGGTGGCCGGAAACCCCACGGCCTGCCGGTCCAAATGGCGCTGCAACATGACGTAGGACCGATCTTCGCGTTTCCCCACAAAGGTATCCTCACAAACAAGTAAATCGCCAAGTCGTTTCGCTTTACACCTGCTTCAGGTAGTCCCGAATGGCCAGGGCCGCAGCCGCGCCTTCTCCCGCAGCGCTAACCGCCTGCTTGGTGCTCGCATCTCGCACATCCCCGGCGGCAAATATGCCGGCAACGCTTGTCTCAAACATATACGGATCGCGATTTTCGAAACCCTCCGGCCGGCTCGGCCCCTGGAGGAGATTTTGGCCGGTTACGATAAATCCCCACCGGTCAAGGAGCACTCCGCTTTGCTCCAAAAACCCGGTATTGGGCGTTAACCCGATGAAGATGAACGCGCCGTCGGCCGCCAACTCCTCCTCAGCGCCCGTAAGGATGTCGGCGAGCTTTACCCGGGTAAGGTTTCCGCCGGCGCCCACAAATTCTTTTACTTCGGTATTCCAGCGCACATCGATTTTCGGATGGGCGAGCACTTTTTCCTGGATGAGATGCGTCGCGGTTAGCTCTTCGCCTCGAACAAGAATGGTGACATGTTCGGCAAACTTTACCAGCAGCAGGCTCTCTTCCGCGGCGGAATTGCCCCCGCCGATCACCACGACCCTTTTGCCTTTATAGAAAGGACCGTCACAGGTTGCGCAAAAGTGAACGCCCGCACCCATAAGGTCCGATTCTCCGGGAATATGTAACCGCCTGTAGTGACTCCCGGTAGCGATTAGAAGAGCCCCGGCGCTGTAGGTGTGTCCGTCTTCGGTCGTAATGGAGCGCTGGTTGCCCTGCCGGGATAGCGACGCCACCTCCCGGGCTTCCAGCAATTCGACCCCGAAGCGCTCGGCCTGCGCTTTTAAGCGCGTTGAAAACTCGATTCCCTCTATGCCCTCGGGAAAGCCGGGCATATTTTCGAGCTTCTCGGTTCCCGAAGTTTGGCCGCCGAACGCCGACCGTTCGATAACCAGCGTCTCGATGGCTTCCCTGGCCGTATACAGGGCCGCCGTAAGACCCGCCGGACCCCCTCCGACCACGATCAAGTCGTAGTGCGTGCGTTTTGCCTGCGTCTTAAGACCCAACTTGGCGGCCAGTTGCGCGTTTGTCGGTTCAATCAGAAAAGAACCGTCCCGGAAAACGATAGTAGGAATGATTCGCTTGCCCCCGTTTTTTTCCGTTACAAAAAGCCGGGCTTCGCTATCTTTTTCGATATCCACCCATTTGTAGGAAACCCTGTGCTCGCCCAGAAACATTTTGCTGCGCCGGCAATCGGGGCACCAGTTGGCGCCGTAAACCGTGATATCCGTCTCAACCATGATCCACTCCCGCGTGACAATCCAATCGAGGCCTCATCGACAAACCCGGCCGAGCCTCGAAATGGTCATCATGAAGGAAATCATTGCGAAAATCAAGAACCGTGGCAACACGGCCAATGTTCATCACGAGCACGATTTCCCCGTCTTATTCTACATTTGCTTAAAAAGATGCAGGTAAGGCCGGCTGACGACCAGCAATTCCCGGCGCTCTTTTAGCCGGATCGATCCCCTTCCCGTTACCGACCGGTTAACCTTGTCGATTTGGGAAACATTTACTATGGCGCCGCGATGGATGCGCCAAAACTTGCTCGGGTCCAATTCTTCGGAAAGCTCCCTGATCGACTTGCTTATCAGCGATTCCTCCCCCCCGGTCACCACAACGGTGTATTTGTCTTCGGCCCGGAAATAACACACCTCTTCGACGGAGATGAGTTTCACGCCGCCACCGTGCTGCACGCGGATCCACTGGAGGAAATCCTGATGTTTCTGCTCCATTTTGCCCATAAGCCGTTCTACAATTTCAGAGAAATACCACGGTGGGTTCAGGGAAACAGCCAATTGTTTTTTCGCTCTCTCAACCGCTTTTTCCAGTCTCTCCCGGCTGACCGGTTTGATAAGGTAATCGAGGGCGCCCGACTCGAAGGCATTTACCGCATAATGATCGTAGGCGGTAGTGAAGACAATCCAGCAGGATTTGGCGACTCTTCTCGCCACCTCCATTCCACAAACGCCGGGCATCCGGACGTCCAGAAAGGCCAGGTGAGGCCGGCGCCCCTCGATGAGTTCCAGGGCTTCGTGGCCGTTTTTCGCCCGGCCGCAGATTGCCAATTGGGGCCAGACCTCGCCGAGAAGCGACTCAAGGTAGTCGATCAGATGTTCTTCATCGTCGGCGAGGATCGCTTTTATCTGCATCATGACTCAACTCTATTGTAGCCCTTACGCCGCAGGGCTCATTTTCCATGAAGGTGAGACGCCCGCGGTTGCCATCCGGACTTTTCGAATTGAGCTTCTCCCTCACATAACCGATTCCAGTCCCGAGCCCCCCGCCGCTATTGCCGAACCCGACTCCGGTATCGCACACATCGATGCGCAATATTTCCCCCGTTTTTTGAGCCCGGACCGAGATTTCCCCCCCCGTCACCTTTGGCTGAAGCCCGTGAGATATTGCGTTTTCAACCAGAGGTTGAAGGAGCATCGAAGGAATCGCGATATCTTTTAAATTATCCGGAATTTCGATACTGTAGCGCAGCCTTTCGCCCATTCTCATTTTGAAGATGTTTAGATATGCGCCCATCATTTCGGCTTCCTGCCCCAGCGTGGTTGAAAGAGAGCGCGAGCCGGCAAGGGTCATTCTCAAATACCCCATAAAATCCACCAACATGGCCCTGCCGTTATCAGGATCCGTATCGAGAAGTCTCAATATGTTCGAGAGAGTATTGAACAAAAAGTGAGGTTCGATCTGAGCCTGGAGTAATCTCAGGCTCATTTCAGCCACTTTTCTGTCACCATCGAGTCTTTTATTTCTTTCCTGTTCGGTCAAAGTCGTGGCCGTGGATATCTTGTTGCGGGAGATGATCACGTAGGCCGCTACAGATACGAAGATTACGTTAAAAATCGCTATCTGAACGGCAAAAGCATATTCCTTGCGCAAAAACGAAAGGATGTCTTTTCCATAGAGCCGTGAGGCGAAAAGCGCAATCAACCATATCGAGGCCAGGACGGCGGTCATCACGATAACGGGCTGGCGCTCCAGCCTCTTGAACTTGATAAGGTGCAGGGCCGGAAGGGTCACAGAAAAAACGATGATCCCGATACATTGCAAAAGGATGAGATTTGCGTACAGGGCGCTCTTATTGACCGCCGCGGTGAGAAGAAGGGCCAGCACGGTATTGAAAACCACATTGCAGAGCAAGATTCGAAAGATGGTTTTGCGCTTCCTCTCCACTGCGGTCCTCCGTCAACGCCCTTGCCGGCTAAGCACCATACGATTCGCCTCCACGATCTTTTCATTATGGGGAATCTTTTTGATCTTGCAAAGCATCTCTTTGCATTTTTCGAAATTGCCGAGATAAAAATGGGCAGCCGCCAGGTTGTTTTTTATTTCGAAGAAATCGGGAAACTTTGCCTCAAGAGCGGAAAAAATGTTGACCGCCCGGTAAGTTTGCCGCCCGGCAAGGGCCTCTACTCCCGCGCGGAATTCTTCATCCATTCCTGCCAGGGAAGGCAATCTGCCAATAGTTTTGGACTTTTCAGCCAAAATCTTCGTTTCGTAGTCGGCCGGCCGAAAGAAGCCGTCTTCATCCTCCTTAGTATTTACGCCCCGGATTTGCCGACAATGGCTGCATCCTTCTTCAGGCTTTGCGTTCAAGACCCCCAGGGCCAATTTTCGCCTCGGCATTCCGTTCCATATATCCATAAACGAGTTCTCGACCAGGCTGCCGATGGCAAGCCAGCTACTGCAACAGGCGGCAATCGTTGCGTTGGCCCCGACAAATGCCATCGGGCTAAAGGCCCAGCACCCCCGGACATGCTCCCCGAAAACCGCTTCATTGGTTACAGCAATCCCGAACCGGCGCAGTTGCCTGTCCACACGGGTCAAAACCTCGCCGACCACGGCTTGGGTTTTGAAAATAGACAAGGCCCCGTGCGTTTGCGGCAGGCTGGTCCACGAAAATTTGACTCCATCGATTCCGAGCTCATGGGCAAGAGCCGGAATCTTTTCCAGGCTCATCAGGTTCAATTGATTGAGATTGAAGCTTAAATAAAGCAAAGGATAGGCTGCCCCCCGCTCCGCCCTGATTGCGGATATCTTCTTTATGGTCGAAACGACCTTGTCCCAATTTCCCCCGCTCCGCACCATTGCGTAGGTTTCACGGTCTCCTGCGTCAAGGCTTACCGACAACTCGCTTTTCGATGTCGTCATCAAATCGATATGACGCCGTTCAATCGTCGATCCGTTCGTATTGATGTAGTAAGATTTGCCGGTTTGCCTGAAATAGTGCAGATAATCCGGCAGATGAGGATTTAGAAACGGTTCGCCCAACCCGGTGATATGGATGTGAACGACGGATTCGACAATGGTTTTGAGCTTCTCGAAAAGAAGGGGACCCAGAACCACCGGCTCTATTCTTTTGCCGCTGCCGTGAATGCAGAAAAAACAGCGGTAGTTGCACCCGAAAACAGGCTCAAGATAAAGTATCTTCGGTTCGGGCCGCAATATGTCACCGATGATGTTCATTTTCGCCAGCCCCCTTTGCCTGCGCCAAAACCGGGGAATCGGGCGTCGGTTATAAAAGTCGGGTTTTCCCGGCAACCGAACGCCCGCGTCTGCAGTCCTTGTTTCAGAAACCTTCCTCATGAATGGCCATTAGGGAGAGGTCTTCGCTCCTTATGGCGGCGGCAACAGCATCGGATCCCGGGAGCACGTTTTTTATGAAGTACCTGGCGCTATGTACTTTCCCCTCATGGAAAGCGGCTTCCTTGTTCTGTCCCAGGAAGAGGTTCCTGGCGCCAAAGTCTGCGGCATCGATGGAATTGGCCCTGAAGATTTCACCGAGTTTGCCGGAAGAGATTGCCGCCTGCCGGAAAAGCAGCCATCCCACGCAAATTTCTCCTACGAGGTGCATAATCTGCAAGCCATTGGATATTGGCGTCAGCACTTTGCCGTTTTTGGCGCAACCGGCAAGATAGGCGCCCAACTCCGCCATCAGGTCGACTCTGCGGTGGACATCCTCGGCCAGGTCTTTCACCCCCTCGACTTCTTGGTATTGCCCGATGGAGCGCTTCATTTCGACGATGAGGTTGGCAAAGTCGCGGCCGTCCCGCTGGCCAAGCGTCTGCGCGACATAGATAAGAGAGTGAACGCCCGCGCCCAACTCCCACCAGGCAAGCGGGAGGATATCCCTCATGAACTGTTGAACCGGATAGTCGCTGAAATACCCATTCCTGCCGTGAACCTGGATCGCCTTTTCTACGACCTTGAATCCCCTGTCGGCGGAATAGAGCCTGCATACCGGCAGGAGTATGTCCTTTAGCCCGGACCATTTTTCGCTTTCCGCCGCATCTTTTAGCGATTTGGCTTTATCGAGGCACAGGCAACTGTAATAGTTGAGCGCCCTCATGCCCTCCACGTGCGACTTCATCCAAAGCAGCAGGTTCCTGACAAAGGGATGATTTATGATAGCCACGGGTTTGGCATCCGGATTCGTCGCCTCTGAGATATGGGCCCCCTGGATGCGCTTTTTCGCATGATCCAGGGAATGCAGATATGCCGCCGAAGCGATGCCGGTGGCAATCATTGCATTGGCAAAGTCCCCGTTTTTCAAAAGCTGGAGCGCCATTGGCATTGCATGGCCCCTTTCTCCCAGGAGTTCTGCGTAGCAGTCGCCGTTTTCACCAAAATTCAGGGAAACAGTCGGAGAAGCTCTAAAACCCAGCTTTCGCTCCACTCCGGTGACCAGGTAATCGTTGCGGGCTCCGAGGGACCCATCATCGTTTACAACGTATTTCGGGACAAGGAACAAAGACAGCCCGGTGGCATTGGCGGGATCTTTGTCCACGCGAGCGAGAACGCACAGGACCATATTTTCGAAAAGATCCGAATCGCCGACCGTCACCGTGGGCTTGACGCCCTTTAGCCGATAGGATCCATCGGCCTGTTTGACGGCCACCGCCGACTGCATCGAAAGGTCCGAGCCGGCCTGATGTTCGGTGCATGCGAGCGCCGACCCCCACTTGCCCGAGACCAGGTTGGGCAAATACCTTTTCTTCTGTTCCTCGGACCCGAACTCAACGATGGCGGTTAAGCCGGTAAAAGGCGAAGACCAATTCCATGCGAATCCGAGATTGTGTGTGAAGCATTCGAAAACAGGCGCCCAAAGCGACATCGGAAATCCCAGCCCGCCGTCCTTTAGGGGGATATGCGCAGACGACCATTTCCCGCTGTCATAATGTTCTTTCAACCTATGGTAGCATTTTGGCGCGCGCACCTCGCCGTTTTCCACCCGGCACCCCTCCCGGTCGGCTTCCGCCATGATCGGGTAGAACTCTTTTTCGGCCAGCTTCAGGGCCGCGCTGAGGGAAGAATCGATGAAATCCTCTGTGAGATGACCGTAGAGCGACGTCTTGAAAAGCTCCTCAATCTCCAACATCTCATGGAGCACAAACCTTTGATCCCTTTGATCGACCAGCAGATTACTCATCATGGCTCCTTTTCGGCTAAAGGTTTCCGGTTATTATCCGCGCGTAAAGAATATGCTGGTCTTTTCCCCGCTTCAAACCTGGATAGACGGAATGGAAACTCGATGGAGTCAAAGGGAGGGATAGTGGATAAAATGGAATGGGCTCGCCTTTGAAGCTGCCAAAAGGAGAGGGTTTTACAAATAAGCTGCGCGGCCGCCTCCCGGGTTGCGCTTGGCTCCACCCATCCCGGGGAGCTCGATACAAAAACGGCGCCCCTTTAACAAGGGTTTTTTTTCTGTTAGAATGTCTTGAATATACATGGCGGACGTTTTTCAACCCTTGATTCATGCCGACCTTCAGGCTAAAGGGTTCACGGATTTTAAAACCTTGTCCAAGGAGGCGCGCGGGTCGTGCGAATATTGGTAGTCGAAGACGATTTGAAAATCGCCCAGTTCGTAACCGATGGACTGCAACAGGCGGGCTTTGTGGTCGACCGGGCCGCTGACGGCGAAATCGGCCTCGACCTTGCGTCCACCGAGTCCTATGACGCCGCGGTGATCGATATTATGCTTCCCAAACTCGATGGCTTAACGCTTATCGAGAAGCTAAGACATCAAAATATCTACACCCCCGTTATCATTCTTAGCGCCAAGCAGTCCGTCGCCGACCGGGTAAGAGGGCTCCAGACCGGAAGCGATGACTACCTGACAAAACCCTTTGCCTTTGCCGAACTGCTGGCGCGGGTGCAGGCGCTGATCAGACGGGGCCCGGCCCCCGTTCAGGCCAGCCGCCTGACGGTGGGGGATCTCACAATGGATCTTTTGAGCCGCGAGGTCACGCGAAACGGCAGAAAAATCGACCTCAATCCCCGCGAATTCACTTTGCTCGAATACTTGATGCGCAACGCGGGCCGCGTGATATCCAAGACGATGATCCTCGACCAGGTCTGGGGCTACCACTTCGATCCGCAGACAAATGTGGTCGACGTGCTGGTTTGCCGCTTGCGAAACAAAATTGACAAAGGCTTTAGCGACAAGATGACTCACACCATCCGAGGGGTCGGCTACGTCTTAAGACTCCCCGAGCAGTCCCTATCCTGACCTCTTCGCCTCCAAACATCCTTTGCCGCGGGCGGGCGCCTCTCACACTAATCCCTTGTATTTACACATACATTTCGATCCAGTAATGTATGTGTAACCTTCCGGCAATCTTTGCGCCATGAACACGTAATGTTTGAGCCATGGACTGGTAATGTTTCGGTCACTTTCGAGCAATGTTGCATCCTTATAACAGTATCGCACCGGTTGTAATCGGCAGGCGTCAACAATAACCGGACATTTTTCCGCCGGGTCGCACTTTTAGCTTTTTGTCTTGTGTCGGTTTCACCTCCATTTTACCCCAAAACAAGAAGGGGAACCCTATGAAGAACGAGAACAAAGGTTTGCTGCAGTTTCCTCACCCGTTTTTCTCCGAACGCCCGTCATGGAAATGGTTCATCCTTTTGAACGTTTTGATCGGCGCGACCATGTCGGCTCTCGATGTCAGCATTGTGAACGTCGCGATGCCGACCCTCAAGACGCAGTTTAACACCAGCATGGCCGTTATCGAATGGGTGGCGATGTCCTACATGATCACCCTGACCGTGCTCCTCCCCTTCTTTGGACGGCTAGCCGACATATTCGGACGCTCGAAGCTCTACAACATCGGCTTTATCATTTTCACGGTCGGCTCCTGGTTCTGCGGCATGGCCAATTCGGCCGGCGTCATTATAGCAGCCAGGGTTCTACAGGCTATCGGCGCGGGTCTGCTTCAGGCCAACTCGGTCGCCCTCATTACCCAGGCCTTCCCCGGCAATGAACGGGGCAAGGCCATCGGCATCCAGGGGGCGGTCCAGGCGATCGCAATGGCTGTTGGTCCGTTTGTGGGGGGCGTCCTCATCTCTGCTGTCGGGTGGCGCCTGGTGTTCTACATAAACATTCCCATCGGCATAGTGGGCACGCTGGCCGCCATGTTTATTCTTCCGACCCAGGAAAAGAGCACCGTCAAACAGAAGATCGATTACGTCGGCACGTTTTTTTTCGCCACCGGCCTCGCCTTTCTCGTGCTCCTCTTTAACGAGGGCGTAAAACTGGGGTGGGAATCGCCCACCATTTTGACCTACGGGGTTCTTTCCCTCGTCCTTCTGGCTCTTTTCGTCGTCACCGAACTCCGGGTCGAAAATCCGCTGCTAGACATCAACATGTTTAAGAACATGACCTTTCTGATCGGCAATATCACCGGCATGATGTCCTACTATGTCCTTTTCACGGTCCTTTTTCTCATGCCATTCTATTGCGAAAGGGTGCTAAATTACAGCCCGGCTCTTACCGGGAGCCTTCTTACCCCCATCCCGCTCGCCATGGCGATCATCGCTCCCTTTTCCGGCTGGGTTTCAGACAAGTACCGGGCCGGAACGAGGCTCATGACCTCCGGGGGAATGATGCTCTGCGGCGTAGCTTGTTTTGCCCTCCTGTTCGTGGGCGCCCATGCCAGCGTCCTGCTTCTGGTAGCCGAGCTTGTACTTCTGGGCTTTGGAATGGGCATGTTTACGCCGCCCAATAACTCCGCCATCATGGGCGCGGCCCCCAGGGATAAGCTCGGGCTGGCCGGCGGCATCCTGAACATGATGCGCTCCCTGGGTCTGATCTTCGGCGTGGATATCTCCGGAGTTGTGTTTACCACCCTGGAGCATAAGTACCTCTCGACCCACGGGTATAGCCATGTGGCCCATGTTTTCCAAAACGGGCGCATTCCCCTGGCGATGAAAGACCATGCATTCATGCGCGGTTTCATAATAGTTATCGGCGTGCTCCTGGTGATGAACATTTCCGCCTCGCTGCTTTCGGTGTTCAAGCAAAGCACAGAACTTGACGCCGAGACGCTTGCGGCGGCCAAGGAAGCCGAGCTCGCGGCATAGCTTCGATATAAAGGGGGGGGGCTCGTCTCTGCGGGGATTTCCCCAAAGGACCGGGCCCTCCCTCCCTTATTCCGCTCGAAAATGGATTTGTTGATGCAAGAAAGGAGCTTTGAGCGGTGCCTTCCATGGCGCTTTCCACCTTTTGCCTGGTGGCTCTGGGGATGGCGGTGAGCTCTTACGCCACACTGATCGGCGCAGGCGGTGGTTTTATCCTGATGCCGCTTTTGCTCCTTTTGTTCCCCCACGACAACCCGCATGAACTTACAGCGATTTCTCTTTCCTGCATGCTCATCTATACCTTTTCGACCACTGCGGCCTACGCGAAGCTAAAAATGGTCGATTTCAAGTCGGGCCTTTTCTTTGGCGCGGCCGCCCTCCCGGGCGCCGTACTCGGTGTGGTTGCCAGCGGGGCCGTTTCCCGGGAATTTTTCGAACTCCTTTTTGCCGTCTTCCTGATCGGTTTGGCCCTTTTTGCCGCACATACGAGCAGGCGGGAGTCCGCTCCCCGCAAAATCTCTCTCCCCTCATCGCGCCGCGGTTGGAATGTACGAAAGACCGCCACCGCATACGGAATCGTTTTCGAGTACGACTGCAACCGCCTTCTGGCCATACCGCTTTTTTTCGCTCTCGGTTTCATGACTTGCTGCATGGGCATCGGCGGAAGCGCCCTGATGATCCCGGCATTTATCTACATCCTTAACTTCCCGATATTTATTGCAACCGGCACCGCCCGGTTCATAGCGGCAATCCTGACCTTTACCGCCACCGCGACCCACCTCGGGATGGGTTCGTTTGGCCATGCCGCTCTACTCCGCGTCGTGGCCA
Source organism: Syntrophobacteraceae bacterium (assembly GCA_031292215.1). Classification (GTDB taxonomy): domain Bacteria; phylum Desulfobacterota; class Syntrophobacteria; order Syntrophobacterales; family Syntrophobacteraceae; genus SbD1. Next base: position 11,674 of record JARLHO010000034.1, read on the forward strand.
TAGGGATTGGAATGATTATCGGCGCCCGAATGGGCGCCCGGTTTTCCGTCAGGATAAGGCGCGTTTGGACCTTTCGCAGTCTGGCTGTGGTGCTTGCGCTGGTTGGGATAAGGATGGTGTTGGCCGTTTTGTAGAAGCGCCTTTTTTTCCTCTACGACGTCTTGGAGCAAAGGGTGCATGAAGAAAGTGCCGCAGAGCAATTTCGGCCGCCCGGGCCCGCAAGAGCCTCGAAAAGGAAGATGAGGCCCAAATTCAATGGAGCCGTCACTATCCCCCTATATCACGCATTTTATGTCCAGCAGGGGAGTGCCGTCAACGGCGTCCAGGCCAACCACATCGATAACCGTGCCCTGGACGCGGGTGACCTCGACGATTTGCAAAGAAATGGGGTTTGGCCGCTGCGGGCTGCGCGTTGAGAAAACTCCCCGCATGGGGCGGGTTCGGTCCCCCTTCGGGTGGACCTGGAGCCTGTCGCGCTCGGCAAGATGCATCCAGTAGAGGATAACTATTTTTTGGCGTTCTTCTACGCCAAATAACCCTTCCCGGTACCGCTCATCTACGATCAGCCGCCCGCATACAGACGATTGGCCGCCCTGCCGGGGCGCTTGTCCCCGCTCGGCGATCGGGCTTCGGATTACGCCTATCGGCCTCAGGATAAATTGCGACGAAAGGATTTCTTCATACTCTTTTTCCATCTCAGTCTCCTTAAACGGCAAATAGTGAGCGAGGCTTTCCCATTCACCGATTCACCGATTCACCGATTCATTATTCTGCATCCCCTCGATCGCCTGCCGGAAATCGTCAGGCAAAAGGGTCGAGCGCCCCGTAAACTGCACGCAGACCATGTCCAGCCGACATTGGGTGCACAACTCGACTCCCTGGCCCTTGGCTTTCCCGTCTGCTGGTGGCGCCACGGGCCTGTAGATGAGTTGGGAAAACGATAGACTTCTTCTGCCCATCCTGGTTACTTGCGTGTACAGCTCTATTTGATCGTCGTAGCGCAGGAATTTGCGATATTTGCACTGGGCCTCGACGATTGTCAGGTGAAGCTCGCGGTTAATAAACTCGCGATAGGGAAAGCCGGCAGTTCTTAGCATGTCCTCGCGGCCAAGTTCAAACAGGTGATAATAGTTGCCGTGATAGAGCGCCTGGCCCAAATCGACTTCAAAAAGCGGGATCCGCAACCGGGTTATGTGGTAGAAACTATCCGAGTCCCCTTTACCCTCGGGGTCGGTGAATATCTTTTTTCGCAAAGGCTCGCTCATTGGCAGACTCCCTGTTAAAATGAAAAAAATGGACCGAATGCATTTCAATCTTTGACATCAGAGGTGGTTTTTGGCAATCTTTCCACAAATGAACAATCCCAGACACAAGCGAGATCGCTCTAAACATTACGGAAATCGGGAGCCTGTCAAGCCCTCGGGGGGACCTTTTTCTTTTAAGATCTACAGCAGCCTTCGCCCCGTGCTCGACCGGATAGGGATTCCGGAGCCGACCCCTTTTGTCCCCGACCCCTTTCAGATCGAAGCCTTGAGCCTCATCGAGCAATCCGACGTGCTGGTTACCGCTCCGACAGGGGCCGGGAAAACTTATATCGCAGTCGGGGCCATTGACAAGGTTTTTCGAAGGGGCGGAAAAAGTTGGTACGCTTCACCTCTTAAGGCCTTGTCCAATGCAAAGTATCATGAATTCGGCGAAATCTTCGGACCGGAAAATGTCGGGATACTTACGGGCGACAGGAAGGAAAATCCCCAAGCGCCCGTAATCGTTGGCACCACGGAGATTCTTCGCAATCAGTTGTATGACACGATGCACCGGGGGGAAGACATCGGAGTCGACCTGGTGGTCTTAGACGAAGCTCATTACCTGGGGGATGCAGACCGGGGAGTGGTGTGGGAGGAGGTGTTGATCTATCTTCCGCCCCGAGTCCGGCTGCTGCTGCTTTCCGCGACCATTTTGAACGGAAGGGACATCTGCCGGTGGCTCGCCTGGATGCGCGGATCGCAGTGCCGGTGGGTGGAGACCTATGAGCGTCCCGTGCCGCTTTACCCCCTGTTTCTTTTTCCCGGCGGGGAGCTTGCGCCTCTTGGAACGCGCCGGGGACTTTTGCCCCGAATCGATAGAATCGATCGGGCGACGCTTCCAAGAAGCGAGGTCGCCCAGATCCCGCGAATTCTCGATGTGCTTCGGACCGCCAATCTTTTGCCCGCCATATTCTTCCTCAAATCCCGGGCCGACTGCGACAGGGCGGTCGAAATCTGCATGACCTATCACAACTCCGATGGCGGCAAGAATGCCGGGTTTGAGTCCCGGTTCGAAGAACTGTTGGGTCTTTATCCTTTTCTGGCCAACCACCAGCACCTCGAAGTGCTCAAAAGCTGTCGAGTCGGCTCCCATCACGGAGGACAGCTCCCCCACTGGAAGCTCTTTTTGGAAAAGATGATGCAGGCCGGACAGCTCGACGCCATCTTTTCGACCTCGACGATCGCCGCCGGGGTCAATTTCCCGGCTCGCACCGTGGTGGTTTTTCAATCCGACCGGTTTAACGGCAAGGACTTCGTCTCGCTTAGGGCAACCGACCTTTTGCAGATGACCGGAAGAGCCGGACGGCGAGGGATGGACGAAATCGGGTTTGTGCTGGTGATTCCCGGGCAACACCAGGACCCAAAGCTTATAAACGACCTGCTAAAATCCACCCCCGACCCGATCCGCAGCCAGATCCGGGTAAATTTCTCGATGGTTTTAAACCTCCTTCTCTCCCACAGCCCCGAGGAAATTCGAGACCTTTTCGTCGCTTCCCTGGCTACTTTTCAAAACCTGGATAGCGACACCAAATCCTTGGATGACCTCCAGAAGGTCCGCGAGGAACTCGAGCAGTTCAGGCAGCTCATGGGATGCGGGTCCTTAGACGATTTGTCGGAAATTCGTCCGGCTTACCTGGGCGCCAACGAACAGTTGCGAAAAATGCGAAAGTCGCTCAGGCGCAGGCCGGGCTTTAAACAGGTTGTCGATCGGCTCGCTCCCGGCCGCATCTTTATCAGCAGCAGGGGAACGCCCTACCTGTGTGTGGCATGGCCCGATCTCGAGTTTGGAAACGTGGAAGCCGTAAGGCTCGCCCACCCCGCGAGAATGCGGCGAAAAAGCATCCGGACCTACCGGGTCGCCTTCCAGCGGGTCCGCGCATCGAGCGTTATGCTCGACTCTTTCCCCGGGCCCGGGGAAAGACACAAATGGGAGGAGCTGATAGCGCGGGCGCACCGGGGCGAATTCATACCCGACGATCTCCCGGGCCTTGACGGCGGCCGCGAAGACCTCGCGTCGCGAGAACTGGCCACAACGGCCCAAAGGCTCAAGACCTATCCGTGCGAAAGGTGCAAGCTGTTCGCCCCTTGCCTTCAGGAAACCTCCCATCCCTTTTCTTCCGCCCTCGGACAATACTTTCATCTGTTCGCCAAGGTCGATTCGACCCAGGAGCAGCTCTGGCGCTCATTTCTAAAACACTACCGGATGCTTCAAAGCGAGGACTACGTCGATGCCGACGGAAGGCTTACCGCAGACGGCCTGTGGGCTTCCAAGCTACGACTCGACCAGCCCCTTCTTATCTCCGAGGGGATCCGCAAAAACCTCTTCCCCCAGGATGAACCCGAACTGCTCGCAGCCCTCATAGCCCCCTTTGTCACCGACCGCGACAAACAGGGCGACATTCAACTGGCCACCTTCGTCTGGAAATATCCCGATCTGGCCAGGCCTTATTTCCAGATGCTAAAGGACCTGCAGGAACTAAAGGGGCGGCTGCAGGCCGAAGGCTTTGAAACTCCCCCCCTTCCCTTCTGGGCGGTCATAACCGTCTACCATTGGGCCAAGGGGCTTTCCTGGGAGCAGGTGCGCGAAATATCGGGAATGGATGAAGGCGACCTGGCGATGATCATTTTGCGAACAGCCGACCACCTCAGGCAAATAGAAGCACTCTTCGAAACCCATCCCGGACTTGCCGCAACCGCTGCCGACGCCATCGACCTGCTGCTGCGCGAACCGATTCTTTCGACATGAGCTCGTGTGGAGCGGAGCAGCTTTTTCTGTTCGCTCCTCACTGTTCGCTGTTTTTTTCTTGACACGACCCAACAGATTTGGGTATAAGCAGCAGTTCCAAATATTTTCCTTCAAAGGAGAGTCCAGATGCTTAAGAGCCCGTGCATCAACTGCGATCGAGCCAGTGAAGACAAGAACAAATGTTTGGACAAATGCGAAAGGCTCAAGGAATACCAGGAGATGATCCTGAAACAGGGCATTTACGCTACGATGTAGCTGCGGGCGGCCGGGCGTTGGCCGCTTTTTTTATCGACCGCTATTCTATTGGCGGTGGCACAGGCGGCAAACCAGGAGGGATCAAAACTCATGTACGCCATCTTTAAATCCGGGGGCAGGCAATATGAAGCTAAGCCCGGGGCAGTTATAAAATTGGGAAAGATTTCCGGCGAAGTCGGGGAGAACGTGACCCTGAATGAAGTCCTGTTCGTATCCGAAGGGGACCAATTGCGGGTCGGTCGCCCTGTTGTCGAAGGCGTTGCCGTAAAGGCCACCATAATCGAGCAGGGACGCGGGCCGAAGATAACAATCTTCAAACATAAACGCCGCAAGGATTACCGGAAAAAACAGGGGCACAGGCAGGATTTTACGGCCGTGCGCGTGCAAGATATCGGATAAGTGCTGCAGCAGGAAGCAAGGAGCAGGTAGCAAGAATCTTTTGGCTTCTCGCTCCCGGCTCCACTATTGCTTCTGAAGCAGGCAGCATGGAAGCAAGGAGCAGGAAGTAAGACTTTTTTGGCTCCCCGCTCCATCTTTTGTCGTACTAAAGCAGGTAGCAGGTAGCAGGAGTAAGACTTTTTTGGCTCCCCGCTTCTCGCTCCCCGCTCCATTTTTTTGGAGGTTTATCGTGGCTCATAAGAAAGCGGGCGGGAGTTCCCGAAACGGACGCGACAGCGCCGGCCAGCGCAGGGGTGTAAAAAAATTCGGCGGTGAATTCGTGCGCGCCGGAAACATTATAGTTCGCCAGCTTGGCACCCAATTTCACCCGGGCCTTAACGTCGGGATGGGCAGAGACTATACGCTTTTCGCACTCACCGACGGGCAGGTAACCTTTGAGAGAAAGGATAGAACGCGCCAGAAAATCAGCGTCTATCCGGTTACTGCCCTCCAGTAGGGTCCGTGCCCCCGATCCTTTGAGCCCCGCACCGCGCGCGGTAAAGGGGTCCGGTCTTGTGGGCGAACGGGTTGATAGGAATTCGGGCGCTGTTGCGCCCGCCTGCTCCCCTCCACCTCTAAGAGGTGAGAGGGGAGTTGTGTCTTTACGCTGCGGATCTTTATGAAAAAATGAAATTTATAGACGAAGTTAAAATTACGGTTTCCGCCGGCAAGGGCGGCAGCGGCTGCGTGAGTTTCAGGCGAGAAAAGTATGTGCCTCGTGGAGGCGCCGACGGCGGAGACGGAGGCGAGGGCGGCTCCGTAATCTTTGTGGCCTCGGAGCGAAAGCACAGCCTCCTTGATTTTCGTTATCGAAACATCTTCAAGGCGGAGTCGGGAAAAGGCGGTTCGGGCCAAAACAAGGTGGGCAGAGGCGGGCAGGACCTTGTCGTGGAAATCCCCGTCGGAACGGTTTTAAAAGACCCGGAGAGCGGTGTGATTTTCGCCGATTTGACGGAAGCCGGGCAGAAAAGCATCGCGGCCAAGGGGGGAAGAGGCGGCAAGGGAAACTCTCACTTTGTCAGCTCGACCCACAGGACCCCCCGTTTTGCCCAGGAAGGACAACCCGGGGAGGAACGCGAGCTGAAACTGGAACTCAAACTCATTGCCGATGTGGGGCTGGTTGGACTGCCCAACGCCGGAAAATCCACCCTCATTGCAGCGGTCTCGGCCGCGCGTCCCAAGATAGCCGACTACCCCTTCACCACCCTTACGCCCAACCTGGGCGTTGTCCAGTACGACGATGCGCCCCCTTTCATAATCGCCGACGTGCCGGGGCTTATCGAGGGCGCCCACCTTGGCGCCGGCTTGGGCGTGCGGTTTCTAAAGCACATCGAAAGAACCAAGCTTCTCGTTCACGTGATCGACGTCTCCAAGGCGCCTGCCGACAATCCGCTCGCCCCCTTTGAACAGATCGAACACGAACTGAAAAGTTATTCCGAGGACATGCTAAACAAGCCTCGTGTCGTGGTGTTGAGCAAGACCGACCTGCTGGAAGACCCCGAACTCCTGGGGAAAATCGAGCAAGACTACCTGGAGCTCGGAGCCCCCGTAGTGCTTGTGTCCGCGCCCAAAAGACAGGGCCTGCGCGAACTGGTCCGGCTTCTTACGCAGAAACTCTCCGAAATGGACGGGCAATAGTGAACGCGGCCCGTCCGAATATGTTACACTTGCCTTTTCTTAATTGATCAACTCCCAAGGACTCGTTATATTAAGCGCAGATTCGAACACGCATTCGGAATCTCGCGTACAACGGCACTGATCGAGGGGTAAGAGTAATGGATTATGATGTTGGAGTTGACATAGGCACTGTCAGCATCAACTGTATCATTTTGGACGAAAATCAAAGAATCGTCCTGGAAACTCCCTATTTGAGACATTTTGGGCTGGTCTATAAAGAAACGCACAGTCTTTTGGACGAAATCATCCAAAAGTTCGGCGCCAAGACCATCAGATCGGTCAGCTTTACGGGGGTTCACGGGGAACTTCTGGCTCAAAAGTTGGGCGCGCCCTTCGAAGTGGAGACCATCGCACAGGTGCAGGGCGCTATTCACGTCCAGCCGGGAGTGCGCTCCATCATTTCGATGGGAGGCCAGGACGCGGCCATTTTCCAGTTGGCCCACAGCGACGGCCAGTGGCGCCTTGAGTCCTTTAACATGAATGGACCCTGCGCGTCGGGAACGGGGTCTTTCATTGACCAACAGGCCGAAAGGCTTGCTCAGTCCATTTATGGCGCCGATTTTTCCATGAACCGCGAAAAGCTCCAACAGACCCTCGAGGACTTTGTCCAACTGGGTCTAAAGAGCACCTTCCCGGCCCCTGTGGCATGCCGCTGCACAGTTTTCACTAAATCCGACATGATCCATCTCCAGAATAAGGGCGAGAGTCTGGCCAACATCATCGCCGGACTCCATTTCGGTAACGCCGCCAATTATGTGAGCTCTCTTATCGGCAACCGCGAACTGCTCGACCCCATCGTTTTTATCGGCGGCATGGCCTCCAACCGACTCCAGGTAAAAGCCTTCGAACACTATTTTCCCTCCATGACGGTTCCCGCCTGCCATACGTCCGTAGGCGCGCTGGGGATGGCGATACTTGCCGGCGAAAAAAAATGGCGAAACGCGGTTGATCTCTCTATCCTTCTTTGCGCCGATTCCCAATCGGCCAAGAGCTTTCCACGGGCAAAGCGTCTGAAGCTCTCGCTCAGCCGCTTTGACTCAGACACCGGTCCGGCGCCCTGGGCATGGAAGAAGGGAAAAGCCGTCGAGGCCTATCTCGGGATCGACATAGGATCCACCAGCACCAAATATGCGCTCATTAGCGATAAGGGCCAAATCCTGCACAAGTGCTACGTACCCACGCGGGGAAAACCCATAGAGGTGACCCAGAAGCTTCTGCGCACCCTGCAGGAAGAAGCGGGCGGGGGCAAAGTAAAGCTCATGGCCATCGCCACGACGGGGTCCGGCCGCAATGTGGTGGGGGATTTTCTTAGCTCGGATCTTGTGATCGACGAGATTACCGCGCATGCGCGCGGCGCGGTTCAAATAGATCCGGAAGTGGATACGATATTTGAAATCGGCGGCCAGGATTCCAAGTACATCATGATCGACAACACCCACCCGTTTGATTTCGCCATGAACAAGGTGTGCGCTGCCGGAACGGGTAGTTTTCTCCACGAACTCGCCAACAAGATGAATATCAATATCGTTGGCGAATTCCAGGACATAGCCCTTGGATCGAAAAGTCCGATCCACTTGGCCGAGCGGTGCACGGTGTTTATGGAATCAGACCTCGCGAGCTATATGCAAAAGGGGGGCGAGAGGCAGGACTTAATCGCCGGGCTTTGCTATGCGATAGTCTACAACTATCTGAACCGGGTGGTGGAAAAAAGGCGCATTGGAAAACGGGTGATGTTTCTGGGGGGACCTTCGCTAAACAAAGGAATCGTTGCCGCCTTCGAAAGGGTGCTGGGCCGTGAGGTGCTGGTCCCCCAAAACCGCGAAGTGATGGGGGCCTTCGGCGCGGCCCTGTCGGTAATGGAGCTTTTCAAAAAAGAAGGGATGCAATACCACCGGCGCGATCTCGACCAGCTTGCCTCCATGGATGTGAACTTTACCGAGAGCATCTGCTCGGCGGACAAAAAATGTCACAACGAATGCAAGCTCAAAATTTATAACTTCGGCGAGCGCAAAAGCGTCTGGGGGGGTGATTGCGGCCGTTATGAAACCCGGGTCGAAGGGGTCCGGGAGGTCGACTATTTTCAGGTGAGGCAGGCGGAGTTCGAAAAGGCCCTCTCCGAGGCCGGAAATCTTTTGACCGAAGCCGAAGCCAACCGACAGCAAAAACCGGTTATCGGCATTCCTCTTGCCCTGCACTCCCTGGAGTGGGGCGTTTTATGGGCGCACCTTTTTTCCGAACTTGGCTTTCCTGTGCTCATGAGCCCCAGGACAACCAATAAGCTCGCTTTCCTGGGCGTCGAAAACGTGATCTCCGAGGTCTGCTTTCCGGTAAAGGTCTTCCACGGCCATGTCCGCTACCTTATGGACCGGGCCGAGTACCTCTTTTTGCCCAATGTGGTGAATGCGCCTGTCCCGCACCAGGAGGAAGTCGGCTATTTCTGTCCGCTCGTTCAGAGTTCCCAATTCATGAGCCGGTCGGCGCTAAACATCTCCGATGGCAGGATCATTCGACCTTCGCTCTATTTGAAGGAAGGCCCCCAAAATCTGGTCTTCGCCCTGGAAAAGGCCTTTCCGCGCGCGTTGCGCCCTAAAAGAGGCGAGCTGGCGAAGGCCATCTCCATTGCCCTGGCAAGGCAGGAGCAATTTCGAAACCGGCTACTTGAGGCCGGAAAAGAGATTCTTCATGCCATCGACCCTGCCGAACCGGTTTGGATAGTCACGGGACGTCCCTACAACCTCTATGACGAAAGGCTCAATCTCCAGCTTGGAAAACAGCTTGCAAAGCTTGGAATAAAGGCTGTTCCGATGGACATGATCGACTCGGATTCCGAGGACATGACCGATTTCAAGCGCATGTTCTGGGGGCTGGGAGCACGGATCATACGGACTGCGAAAATGATCGCCCGCACCCCGAACTGGTATGGCGTCCATCTGACCAATTTCAGTTGCGGGGCCGATTCTTTTATCGAACATTTTTATCGCCACCTGCTGGCCGATAAGCCCTCGTTGATACTCGAGCTCGACGAGCACAGCGCCGTGGCCGGCCTTTTGACCCGCGTGGAAGCCTACCGCAATGTGGTGAGAAATATCCAGGAAAAGCGGCTGTCCGCAAAACCTCACCCGATTGAAGGCGACCCGTTCGAGGAGGCAGGGTAATTATTGTCTCACGCGAAGCCGCGAAGGCGCGAAGAAGCGAAGAAGGGCTAAGAGAAGCTAAGGGCAGAAAAAGATGGAAATCGAGGAAATCGCCAGGGTATCGGTCGATTGCGGGTACACGATACATAAGCAACTGGGGCCGGGACTGCTCGAGTCGGTCTATGAAGTTGTACTGGCTAAGCTGCTTACAGACAATGGTCTTTGTGTGGAACGGCAAAAGCAGGTCCCGATCGTTTTCAACGGGGTTCGGTTTGCAGAAGGCTTCCGGGCCGATCTGTTGGTCGAAGACAAGTTGGTCGTTGAAATCAAGTCCGTTGACGAGCTTGCCCCGGTCCACTACAAACAGTTACTGACGTACCTGAGGCTTCTTAACCTGCCCCTTGGGCTGCTTATGAACTTCGGAGCTTCTTTATTTAAAGACGGCATAAAGCGGGTTGTAAACAACCGCACAGACTTCGCGGCTTCGCGTGCACCAATGTTTTTCGGAAACCGCCGAGCCCGACTTCTCACGAGAAGACGAAAAGATAGAACGGATAGACCGCCAGTGAACTTAGATACCGATCATTTCGAATTTGCGCCTTCGCTTCTTTGCGACTTCTCTTCTTCTTTTCTTCGCTACTTCGCGTCTTCGCGGCTTCGCGTGCATAAAATGTTACTGCTTCTTCGCTACTTCGCGGCTTCGCGCCTTCGCGGCTTCGCGTGCATAAAATGTTACTGCTTCTTCGCTACTTCGCGTCTTCGCGCCTTCGCGGCTTCGCGTGCACCAAGTTCTTCTCTAGAGGGTCACGATAGATGACGGTTCCCGCAAATCATTTTGGGCGGTTCTACGATAAGGTCAAGCAGTTCGACGTGACGGGCAAGACCCTTCTTATCCCGAACATGGCCCCCTTTGCGACCCGGCTGCTTGCTGCCTCTTTCCACGCCGTTGGCGTAAACGCCCTGGTGATGGATACCTATAAGGGCCTTTCCCTCGGAAAGGAATTTACCTCGGGGAAAGAATGTTTTCCCTGCCAGGTGACCCTGGGAGATATTCTCTATTTTCTGCGAAAGGAAAAAGACAGGCTCGGAACGGCCTTTTCGCCCGAGCGCTACGTATACTTTTTGCCCGAAGCCGACGGCCCCTGCCGCTTTGGCATGTACAACAAGATGCAGCGCCTCGTGTTGGACAAGTTCGAGGACTTTCGCGATATTCCGATAACGTATGTCTCGACCCGAAACTCCTATTCGGCGGAGGGCATCATGCCCCCCAAGGCCTCCGCAATATTTAGAAAACTATGCTATGTAACTGTAATTATAGCTGATATACTGGACCGTATCACTTGGCGGGTGCGCCCCTACGAACTTCGTCCCGGCTTGACCGATTCTTTTATCGGCAAAGCCCTCGAGGCCTTGAGCGAGCAAGTCGAACTCTACGGCGCATCCCTTGGGCTGAAACGACTTTTCGAGATTGTCGAAGATACGGCTGCAACGGCTAAAACATTTATTGACACCCGGGCGCCCAGGCGGCCTTTGATAGGAATCGTCGGGGAGATTTATGTCCGTACACACCCCGAGTCTAACCAAAACATCGTGAGAGTGCTTGAGCGGTTCGGAGCCGAAGTAGTGGTGGCTTCTGTCGGCGAGTGGATAAACTACATAACCTATGATATGGCCAGGGAACAGAAGAGGCATGTGAAGCTGGCCCTGCTCAAACGCGATTTCGTGTCGCTAAGATCGGCCCTAAACGACCTCATTCCCACACAGATCGAAAAATACTATCAAATCGTACGCCAGAAACAGATTTACAGTCGTGCGCTCAACCATTTGGACATTCAGAAAGATCACGCCATATCCATACTAGAAAAGCGGCTGGACAAGGATCGGCTCTTTAGCTTCGACATCGGGACCGAGTCGGCGCTAAGCATCGGGGCCGCGCTCGAACATTTGCACGAAGGGTACTCGGGCATCGTAAATGTCTATCCCTTCACCTGCATGCCCAGCGCGGTCTGCACCGCCGTTCTCAAACCGCTTCTAAACAAAATGCGCATGCCCTACATAGATGCGCCTTATGATGGGGCTATTCAGCCCAACCGGGAGATAGCGCTGCGAACGTTTCTCCACCAGGCCAAGCAGCACCTTCAATCCCGGAATTCGGGCAAAAGAAACGGCAAAGTGAAATGTCATATCAAACCATGATAATAAACGCGGTCCATTCCGAGGAGTTCCGGATCGCGGTAGTTGAGGGCCACAATCTCGAACACTTTTTCATCGAAACCGCCACGCGGGGCAAAATCGCCGGCAACATCTACAAGGGGATAATCACCCACATTCAGTCCAGCCTTCAGGCCGCCTTCGTAAACTACGGGGTCGACCGCAACGGGTTTCTTCCCTCTTCCGAAATCCATCCGGAGTATTATGACTCCGAGGATTCTTCGGACCAGCCCAGGATCCAGGACGTCATTCATCCGGGCCAGGAAGTGCTGGTGCAGGTTGTAAAAGAGGAAGCGGGCACCAAGGGGGCTTTGCTCACCACCTATGTCTCCCTTGCCGGACGCGACATTGTGCTCATGCCGGGCCAGGACCAGCGCGGGGTTTCCAGAAAGATCGAGAACAGCGACAAGCGCGACCGGATGAAGGAACTGGCAAGAAGCCTCAAGGTCCCCGAGGAGTTCGGGGTGATCCTTCGGACCGCGGCCGAAGACCGGACCAAGCGCGAGGTCAATAAGGATCTCGACCACCTGGTGAAAATCTGGGAAGAAATAAAAAAAAGGGTCCAGGAAACTCCCGCCCCCGCGCTCATCTACAAGGAGCAGGATCTGGCCATCAGGATCATTCGCGACTACTTTCCGGCCGGAATCAAGACCATCCTGGTCGACGACCGGGAAGTCTACCGAAGGGTAAAGGAATTCCTGGGCATCATCAGCCCGAGAAACCAGAAGACGGTGAGGCTTTGCAAGGATGAGGGGCCGATTTTTTCCAAGTTCAACCTCGAGGAGCAGATCGCCCAGATTTTTCGAAGAAAAGTGCCCCTCAAGTCGGGAGGCTACCTGCTTTGCGATCCAACCGAGGCCCTCGTCTCGATTGACGTAAACTCGGGGCGCACCAGCGCCGAGGGGGCTGTCGAAGAAATGGCCCTCAAGGTCAATCTCGAAGCGGCCGTTGAAATACCTCGCCAACTGAGGCTAAGAGACCTGGGTGGCCTGGTGGTCATCGATTTTATCGACATGCGCGAGCAAAGGCACGCCCGTGACGTCGAACGCCGCTTAAAAGAGGAGCTCAAAAAGGATAAGGCCAAGATCACTCTGGGACGCATCTCCAAATTCGGCCTCCTCGAGCTCTCACGCCAACATCTTGGACTAAATATTTTGCGCGGCTCCTACAGGGAATGCCCGGTCTGCCTGGGGTCGGGCCTCATCCGATCGACCGAAACAACGGCTCTCGACTACTTCCGAAAAATCTGGACAACTCTCGTAAATAAAAGGCCTGCGGTACTAAAGGCAGTATTGCCCGCCGATGCCGCCGACTACCTTTTGAACCGCAAACGGGCCGAAATCGCAACGCTGGAAAATACCTTCAAAGCGTGCATTATCATTGAGTCTTCCCCAACCGCCCAGTCGCACGAAGGATATATCGAAACGACGCCTCACGAACTGCAAACGTAGCCACGGGTCACAGCGTCGCCTTGCGAGCCCACGCTTCCCGGTACTGTACGACCGCCTGCTGGGCAATCGACTGCTCGCCCTTTATCTGGGTCTCCTCGGCCAGCTCGCTCGCAAGCACAAAGGGAATCACCTCGCTCAGCTCCAAGACGAGCTGAGCGAGTTCGGCCATGTGCCGCCTGGCCATATCGGCCAGCTCCTCTTCGTTGAACGCCAAAACGGTCGTATGGAGCATTCCGTAGCCTATCACCGCGTGGTTTAGCAAAGTGTAATAGTCTCGAAGGCTTTTGGATACCGGCTCATTGGTCCGAAACCGTTCATAGATGTATGCGACCGCCCCCATAAAGGATGTCGCCGTTTTTTTGAGCTTGGTTTCAAATCCCCCGTCGACGCTCGAAAGATGGACTTCGAGTTCACACGCTTGCAAGGTGAGAAGGCCCCTTATTTTTTCAACCACCTCGGAAGCCCGGGGGTATTTTTTTACCCTCTCATCTTTTAGGTGACGTTCGATGCGCTGGAGCACGGTTTCTTCAACCCCCAGCACGTCAACAAGGCTATCTCGAATTACAGCCAACTTAACCATTTCATACCTCCATGGGCCGCTGCCTTGCGGTTTTGGCGCCGTTTCCAAATTCGGTGTTGCCAGCTCTAAATGTAAACAGCCTTTGACCAAATGGAAACCCTCGCCCCCCCCCCGCGCGGGTCGGGTCGGGAAATTCTTCGGGCCGTTTTTTGTCCGCTTGGCGATATCTAGCTTTTCGGGCTAAAATAATTATGTTAGCTTCTAATCAAATGTCCGACATATTAAGGGAGGATGTGTGTGTTCGAAATTCGGGCTGGCTCATCATATAGTGAGTGCTCAATTTGGCTTTCCAAACGAAAGGAGATATGTCTAAAATGATTAACTTGTCGGAAAAGGCAGAGGACGTCCTCAAAGACTATTTCAGTGGAAAAGAGGTCACCCCGATCCGGATTTTTCTTCAGACCGGCGGGTGAGCGGGTCCATCCCTGGCAATGGTTCTGGACGAACCAAAAGTGACTGATGACGTGTTTAAAATTAACGGCTTTACCATGCTGGTCGATAAAGATCTGCACGGAAAAACAAAAGACATAACCGTCGATTATGTATCCTACGGCATGGGTTCGGGCTTCCGGGTGGCATCCGAAATTCCTGTCGGCGGGGGCGGCGGGGGCGGTTGTGGCTCCTCCTCGTGTAGCTGTTAGCGAGTAAACCAGTTTGTAAACAGTTCCTTTTTTTAGCGTCCCGTATCGGGTCCTCCCGATCGACTCGCGAGGACCCGATCGGCAAAATATCGATGACCTATTCAAAGCTCCCCAAAATAGTACAGTTTATCCTGCCGGTTGCCGGCCTGGTCGCTTTGGACCAGGCGAGCAAGTACGCCGTAGCCGGCGCCATGCCGGTAAACACCGGGGTTACCGTAGTTTCGGGCTTTTTCGACGTTGTCTATGTCCGCAACACGGGAGGGGCTTTTAGCCTTTTTGCGGGCGCCGGACACCCGTGGACGGTTTACGGACTTGCGGCGATAAGCATTGCCGTGGTTCTAGCAATTGCCTATGCCTTTACGAAAACCGCCCGGAAAGACAACTGGACAAGACTCTCGTATATATGCGTTGCGGGCGGTGCGGTGGGCAACCTGATCGACCGCATACGGTTTGGGGAAGTAACCGATTTTTTGGATTTCCACGCGGGAAACCTCCACTGGCCGGCTTTCAACGTGGCCGATGTGGCCATCTCAACCGGCGCGGCGATGCTGCTGATCTCCCTTATTCGCAAAAAGTGAAATCAAACGTCATCAAGGGGTCCCGTCGTTTTTCTTTACCATTTTAACCGTAAAATCCTCCGGAACCCTTTGTCTTGTCTGGCTGTTCCACACTTCCTGCTGGACCACAAGGCAGGTGTCCTGAATTTGCTTGATTACTCCGCCATTGGGCCCTGCCGGGGTGCCCACGCCGACGATAAACCCCTTGCCGGTGGAATCTTCGATAACCGCCATTTTGCCCAGCCCGCCCATTGCAATGGCCCTTAGCCCCGTTTCCATTTCG
Source organism: Syntrophobacteraceae bacterium (assembly GCA_031292215.1). Lineage (GTDB taxonomy): Bacteria > Desulfobacterota > Syntrophobacteria > Syntrophobacterales > Syntrophobacteraceae > SbD1. The sequence goes on from JARLHO010000034.1 coordinate 26,951, forward strand.
GCCAAACTCATCTTCTGTAGCGGCGTAAGAAACCCGCCCGCCCCGGGGTCGCTCTTCTCGTTGGTGGTCTGGAGGGAAATGAAGGGCACAAAAGGATCGAGGGCCTTATCGGGAAGAAAAGTAAACCCGGGGGAGTCCAGCATGGCGCTCGTTTTCTTTACGATGGCCGAGAGTTGCCCGGGTAAAGGCGGCGAGTCCGCCGCACCGGTTTTCTTCCCCGAAAGAGCCGGAAGCCCTTTTGTGGTAATTATCGGCGCCTGCCCTGCGGAGGCCACGGCTGAAAGGGGTCTTGCCGGAAATGGTTTTTGCGGGTTCGGGGCCACCCCCTGCACCGCCGCCCCGAGGGGCTTGGGATGAAGCTGGGCCGCAGTTAGCCGATTAACCGCCGGCGCCCCGGGCAGCGGCCTCTTAACGACCGTTTGCCCCGCCCTCTCACCGGCCGATTCTCCGGCGAGGGAAACAGAAACCGCCCAGGCCTGCGCTGCAAGAACCAGCAAGATTATCAGAGTAAGACGGCAACCGCTGCTTGGCTTCCTAAAAGATGACCTCGATTTCATGGTTCCCCCTGCTTTTCCTTGACAACAACCAGGTCAATAACATGACTAAACCAAAACCTGACGCTTCCGCATTCAGTCGGCCCGCCGTTTTGCCGCGCGTGGCGATTTTTTTTACAAGGCATTGACCGCTCTCCACCCCTTACTTCTTCCTTAAGGCCGATTCGATCAGTCTGCCCCCGGTTTTCAACTGAAGGCACAACCCTTTCACAACAGACATCTGCGGATAACCGGGATAGAGCTTAGCTACCATTTCGAAAGCCGAAACCGCCCCCGTGCTGTTCCCGGCTTTGGCCAGAAAGAAGCCCAGCGCAAGCCAGCCATTCGAATTTTGCGGCTCTGCCGCCAGGACCTTTCTCACCGACTCAACAGCGAGATCGGCATGGTCGCCGCTAAAAAGATACCAACCTTTTAGCAACAGCGCACTGCTCGATCCCGGAGAAATCATTAGGGCCGCGTTCAGCCGGTTTTCGCCAAGTACTTGAAAGAACCGGGGCAAGCTTTTCTGTTGCACTAAATATGCCACCGCCATATCGAAACGGAACCTTGAAAAGGGGCTTCGCACATACTTATCAAAGGCATTCCAGTATTTCTTTTGAGCAAGATTTTGGGCGTCTTCTTTTCGAAAACTCGCAATTTCCGATTTCAAAAAGCGATCGTCGGGATCTTTTGCGTATTCCCTTTCCAACATTTGGCGGGCATATTGCGGTTCGCTGTGAGTTTTAAACTCCATCGCCGTCAGAAGCACCGCCCGCCTAAGTTCCACGCCTCCGGTCGAGCACCCGCAAACGCCGCCCCCCTCCGTCCCCAAACCCGTGGAGTGCCCCACGGGCAGGGAGCCTTGGCCCTTCGACGGACCGGTGGCGGGGCCGCCTTTAAGACCCGCATATTCCGGAATGGTTTCAAGGCTCGGATCGATTTGTTTGACATCAAAACGGGAAAAAATTTCCACCAGTACCTTTTCAACCAGTTCCTTTTTGTAAAGAGAGCCCTCATCGGTGAGCCGCACGTATTGCAACGCTTTGAGAGCCCAGTTGCATGCCTCTTTGGGTTTGTTTTCCATAAGGCAGGCCTGGACGACATTGAGGCAAACATCGGGGATGGCGTCTGCGTCGATGGCTCTTATGGCCTTGGCCTCTAAAAATTTTTCACTGCGTTCGATCGCTTCCTCCGGCTTGTTCAGCTTAAGGAGCGCGATGGCTATGGCGTTTTGGGCAAGGCCATCGGCTTCGTGGCCTTTTTTGCCGATTTTTAGCGCCCTTTGGGCATACTTTAAAGCCTCCTCGTATTGACCGGCCTCACAAAGGGTATTGGCGTAGTCGGCCATCGCCCTCGGGTTACCGGGCGCTTTTTTAACCGTATCGTACCGGATGGTGAGAGGATTTTCCCAAACGGCGTTTCGAAGAAACGTAAACATGGCAAAACCGGCTGCGGCCAGCAGCAGCAGGGAGCACGCGGCCTTTGCGAACTCAACTTCGGGGAGGCGCCTGGCCGCCTTGCGCAAAAGGATCGCAAAGACTGCAGCAACGGACAAGTAGAAACCCATCGAGGGCAGGTAGAGCCGGTGTTCGAAAACGAGCTCGAGGGGGACAATTGTCGATTCTATTGCCAGGTTCAAAAAAAACCAGACAATCCCGAATGTGATGACCGGAAATCTCTTTCGAAACCTTATGGCCAGAAAAATCATGGCGGCGAGAACGAGGATGGCCGGAATAGTCGTAAAGGGACTGAAGAGCGAAGTGGAGATCGGGGGGTCATGCTCCATCGAGAGCCTGGAGGGAAAGGGCCAGAGCAGCAGGGACATGTACCATGCGACCACCCGGGCCTCCGTCAGCAGCCGCTGTACGGCGGTAAAATCCCTGTGGCCATAGCCGCTCAATATTTTTGGCAGTTCCACGAAAAATAAATAATAAGTACATGCAACCAGGAGGGCAGCGGCAAACGAGCGCACTTTCCAGCAGCTTTTGCAGCACATGCCCCAGGCTTTTTTCATCCAGGCGGAATCGAAAAACCAGATATCGATCGTGGCCAGCACAACCGGCAGCATGGCCGCGTTTTCCTTCGATAGACCAGCGCAGAGGCCGGCGAACGCGCAGAGAAAATAGAAAATAAGCCCCGTCAGCCTTTTTTTTTCGCAACAAAGGCGCGCCTTTATAAAGCACGCCGCGCTCAGTGTAAAAAATAGCGCCTGCATGGAAGCCATGCGCTGCACCAGGTATGTCACCGCGCTTGTCTGCACCGGGCTTAACGCCCAGATGGCCGCAACGCACAGAGGGAAAAAACCTGCCAGTTCATAATGTATTTCGACGAGCGGGCGCGTCCTCTTTTCTGCCGCAAGGACCAGCCCCACAAACCAGAAAAGAGAAAAAAAAGCGAGCAGGTGAATGAGAATATTGACCGCGTGAAAATAAATCAACTCGCTGTGGCCGAGATAGTGATCGAGTGCAAATGTCACAACGGGTAAAAAGCGCGTCCAGCCGAACTGGGTCTTGGAAAGCGCCAGCAGGGAGGCAAGTGAGAGGGAATGCAAATAGAGGGCTCTAGGATATATGAACGACTTAAAATCATCCAGGTAGGGAGGCGAGGTGAACGTGTTCGAGTAGGAAGATAAAATCATCAGGACGATGAAAAGCAAAAGAGTTAAATGAAGCGGCCTTTTCCATCGAATGCGTGTTCCGGGTTCCATTGGCTGCGCCACAATTTCGTGTATGTGGTAAACATTGGAGAAAGCCGGCCTTGGGCCGGCTTTCTCCGCGCGGTTAAGTGGTCGAATTCAATTTTACTGGATGCCCGAAAGCCCCATGGCAGTGGCGACACCACCGGTATACGTCCATCCACTGATGATCCCGTTTGCGGCAGCGGGTGTTGCGATTAAAGTTTGCGTGTCAAGGGAGTGAAGCGGACTTGTAGCGGCGCTTGACGAGATGGTGATTGTGAACGCGCCGCTGGCGGTCGGGCTGATTGCCGCAGGGAAGTATTTCGTATTTGCGTCCGCCTCGAAAGCCGCCGCCGTCGTACCGGTTGCGAAGGCGCCATTAAGGCTGTAATAGCTCGCCTGAGCTGTTTCAATAGTGTGTATTCCCGGCCAGACCAGGCTGGTGAGTCGCGCTTTCTGGATATATCTTTGATAGTACGGGACCGCGACGGCAGCCAGAATTCCGATGATCGCCACGACGATCATCAATTCCACGAGTGTAAAACCCTTGCTATCCTTCATCTTCGTAAACATGTGTTTCTCCTTGTTTGGTTTTGGTGGTTTCATTTGTGCAAGCCTTATTGAACGACAGGGAGTCTGCACCTTCACTCAATTCTTATCGTCAATCACTCCCGGTCTCTTAAACTCTTTTTTAACCATCGTCGCAGTATGGGTTGAGCAAGATTGATGCCTGGACCGCATGCACTCCCCGATAATTTCGAGTTAACCGACAAACCGCCAAGGCTAAAGGATTGACAGCGAATGGCGCGATAAAAAGCGCCAACCCGACGACGACGCCCACCGTGGAGAGTGACAATTTTTGTCAGTAACGGTGACGAAAAACGGCGCCCGGTTCGGCGGGGGGAAAGGCGGATAGTTAAATCTCGGACCCCTACCTTGTTTGTCACGACCACTGCCTCCCGTTCACCCGCTTATTGTTCCCCGTTCAGCCCCAGGCTTGCGGCAAGCGGGCCGCTGATTGCCCAGCTCTTGATTATGCCCGCCGAGGTAACCGGGCGCGCGTAGAGTACCTGGCCGTCCAGGCTGTGGAGCGGATTTGTCGCCCCCGAGCCCTTGATCGTGAAACTCAAGGTGGAACCGGAAGGGACGGGAACGCTAAAGTACGACGTATCGGCTCCCAGAAGCATGACATTGAAGGTCGAACCCGAAGGGAAGTAGCTCTGCTGAGCGTAGTAACACGCAAGATCGGTTTCGATCGCGTGAACGCCCGGAAAAACCAGGCTCACCAGCCGTGATTTCTGAACATATCTTTGATAATAGGGGACCGCCACTGCGGCGAGTATTCCGACGATCGCCACGACGATCATCAATTCCACGAGTGTAAAGCCCTTTTCTCCCCTTATTTTTAGGCGCATACCATTCCCCCCTGGCCGCAGTCGCCCGCGTCCGTGTTGACGTAAATGTTTTAGAAGAATCGCTATACAAGCAATTAATCGGAAATTAATTTTAAATCTTCAGTCCTTTTCCACCGTAACAATGCCATGAGCAAAAGTGATGCCGGGACCGAGACTATACCGCCCGATCGGAATGAAATAGCGCCGCCGAAAGGGTCATGAGCTTCGTCCTTCATTGCGTTTGCAAGCGGGCTGCTTTTTTTTGAAACGGAAATAAATCCGTGCCGCTGACAATTTTTGTCATATTTTGTGCAAAAGATTGCACTAAGATTTCAAGTCCAGGAAATGGAATGGTTGCTTGCGAAATAGAGGAGTTTCATTCACCCTGATGTCGGGAATGCCGATTCCATGGAAACGGCCTGCCAAAGTTCGGGAAATTATCAGGCAATCCCTTGCACAAGACGGAGAAAGATGAAGTTCTCGGTAATAATACCTGCCTACAACGCCCAATCCACCTTGCCCGCTCTTTTGGATTCCCTCGCGCATCAGGGATACCCGGAAGATTTCGAGGTGATCGTCGTAGATGACTGTTCGACCGATGCAACGGCCGATATCTGCCGCCGGTTTGGATGCAAATTCCTCTGCTGCCCCAAAAATTGCGGCCCCGCAAGTTGCCGAAACCAGGGCTCGGCCGGGGCGAAAGGCGAGTTTTTGGTCTTTACGGACAGCGACTGCATCGTCTCCTCCGATTGGCTCCAATGCTTTGAGCGGGCGCTTGCTCTAAAAGATTCCGACGCGATCATGGGAAAGCTCGTTCTCCTTCCTTCAACCATCATGGGGGATGCGATTTCCGCTCTCGGCTTTCCGGCAGGCGGCTCTATAGGATTTGACAAGGTCTGGAGGGTCTCCGAGGATGGCTACACCAAAAGCCTTAGTTCGTGCAATTTTGCGATCCGGCGGGATATCTTCCTTGAGCTCGGAGGGTTCGACCAATCATTTCCCCATGCGGGGGGAGAAGACAGTTTTCTGGCCCACTGCCTGGTTGCGGCAGGCTACAAGATAAGATACCGTCCCGAGGTGATCGCCTACCACCCGGCAAGGGAATCTTTTTTTGAATTCCTCCGGTGGCAATTCAAAAGAGGCATGAGTAGCCTGATTTTTGCATCGAAAATCCCCCGGAAGACCGAATTCGTGTCTCTGCGGCTTTGGTCCACAAAAAACGTGATAAAATATAGTTTTGGCGACAGAAAATTCCCGCTCGTTCTTTTGCTGCTCGCCGTGAGCTTTGCCGCGCAAATGAGCGGGGTATTGGTTGCAAAATACAATTCGAGGAAGGCGCGCGCATGCGAGTTCTGATCGTAAATCCGCCATGGCCGGGCAAAGGATTTGGCACAAGGTCTCAAAACCGCATCATAAAGCACAGAAGCGACAAATTTCTCCAGTACCCCGTCTACCTCGCCTATAGCGCCGCACAGCTCAAAAAAGCCGGCCACGAGGTCTCCTATATCGATTCGGTGATCCAGGACTACGACCTTCCCCGCACCCTGTCCGAGGCGGTAAAGACCACACCGGATGTGATCTTCATGGAAACCACCACTCCGTCTATTGCCGCCGACTACGAAAACCTGACACGGCTAAAGGAGGCCACAAACGCAACGGTTGTGGTGGGTGGGCCGCACGCCACCTACTTTCACCGCGATGTCCTAAAAGAGTGCCAGGCAATAGATGTCGTTATTCGCCATGAGTTCGACACCAAAATTTCCTCCGTTGTGTCAAATATCTGCAACCTCGACGGCATCCCGGGCATTACCTACCGAAACGGAGCCGACATCGTCGATAACGGGGACGGAGAGTACGCAGACGACCTGGACTCCATTCCCTTTCCCGACAGGGAGACCGTGCCGTGGCAGTGGTATCTCGAAGCGTGGTATTCACGCCGTCCGTTCATGAACCTGATGACCTCCAGAGGTTGCCCCTACCACTGCAGCTTCTGTCTTTGGCCCCAGAGCATGTACGGACACCGGCAACGATTTCGCGGCGTAGAAAACGTCATTTCGGAGATCGGTCTGCTTATCGACCGCTACGGTGTCAAAGAGTTGAATATAGATGATGGCACCTTCACCACCAACCGCAAAAGAGTGATCGAATTTTGCCGCAGGCTGCGGGAGGAAAAATTCAAACTCGTCTGGACATGCAACGGGCGGGTGGACACGCTCGACGACGAGATGCTCTCCGAGATGAAAAGGAGCGGCTGCAAAATGATCCGGCTGGGAGTGGAAAGCGGCTCTCAAGAGGTGCTCGATAAAATTAAAAAAGGGCTAACGCTTGAGCAGATCGAAGCCGGGGTGCGGATGGTAAAAAGTCACGGCATACAGGCCCTTGGCGGCTTCATGTTCGGATTTCCCTACGACTCGCGAAAAACGGTCGAAGAGACGATAAAATTTGCCAAAAAGCTATCCCCCGACCAGGTGCAGTTTTCCATTGCGATGTGCTACCCGGGTACATCTCTTTTCGAGTACGCAAAGGAAAACCACCTGCTGCTGGCCAAAACCTTCGATGAATTCGACATGACTCACGGGCCCGTCGTAAAGACAGTCGATATGGAGCGGGCAGACCTCGAGCACATTCTTGCCCGCGCCTACAGGGAGTACTACTTCAGGCCATCATTTGTGCTCCAGACGCTTTTCAACATGGCCGGCGCCGATGAAATCCGGCGGGTAATGCGTTCGGTAAAAAGTCTCGTAAAAACGATAAGGCTGCACCGATGATCGAACAGGCGATAAATCGTCGATCCGCCCCGCCCCCCGAGGCAAGCGCTCCACCTGTGTGCTCGGTCTGCATCGCCAACTACAACGGGATAGACCTCATCGGACCCTGCCTGGACTCGGTCCTTGCCCAGGATTTCAGCCTGCCCGTTGAGATCGTCGTCCACGACGACGCCTCGCAAGACGAGTCGGTTTCCTTCATTCGCACGCGCTATCCCACCGTAGAGCTCATCACAAGCCCCGAAAACGTCGGCTTTTGCGTCAGCAACAACCGGATGGCCGAGAAGGCATCCGGAGACTACCTGCTTTTATTGAATAACGACGCGACCCTTCGCCCCGATGCGCTAAAGACCCTCTACGAGTTCGCCTCAAAGCAGGAGAGGCCCGCCATCCTGGGGCTGCCCGAATATGACATGAAAACCGGGCGATTGCTCGACATCGGACACTGGTTGGACCCCTTCCTCAATGGTGTCCCCAATGTAGCCAGGCGCACTCGGGAGGTCGCCCAGGTAATCGGCGCGTGCCTGTGGATCCCCAAAGGCCTTTGGAATGAACTTGGCGGTTTCCCCGACTGGTTCGGGAGCCTGGCTGAAGAAACGTACCTTTGCTGCCTGGCAAGACTTAAGGGATATTCGGTTACGGCCCTTTGCACGTCGGGATTCGATCATCTGGCGGGTGGAAGCTTTGGGGGGGGGAAATTGGACAAAGGCCGCATGCGCACCTCTTACCGCAGGAGAGCGCTTGCGGAGAGAAACAAGTCCTTTGCAATGTTTATCTGCTATCCCTCGCCCTACTTTTACATCCTTTTTCCACTCCACCTGGCTCTGCTCGCGCTCGAAGGCTCACTTCTCAGCTGCCTCAAACGCGATCCGGCCCTGTGGAAGCAGGTTTACCTGAACTGCATGCGGGAACTCTGGTCCGGCAGACAAAGACTTAAACGGTACCGGAAAGAAGCCCAAAGGGGAGTAACGTGCGGCGCCCGACTCTTTACATGCCATACACTAATCCCGCATAAGCTCAGGATGCTGCTCACCCGAGGCTTGCCGGCCATTGGGTAGGCAGGGCAGCCCCGCCGCCACGTCCCGGGAGGCGATTTGAGATAAGGATAACAAGAACGATGAGCCCTGAATATGCATATCCGCAATAAACGTTGGCGAATGGCTGCGAAGTGCTTGAACATTTTACTGTATCTATTTACCCTGCCTTTCAGGCTGCTTCCCTCTGCTCAGACAAACGATGGCAAATCTCCACGATCGTTTCTTATCGTACGGCTCGACAACCTCGGCGATGTGATGCTTTCTACCCCCATCTATCACTCTTTAAAGGAAAGGTTCCCCCAATCGCGCATAACAGTTTTGTGCGGGTCTTGGGCGCTCAGCCTGCTCGAAAATAATCCTTACGTAGATTCGATCATAGCCCTCGACTGCCCCTGGTTTGCCACGATAGGCCCAAACAAGTGCTCCCCCCATACCTTCATACGTTCGCTTATCAAGACAATCAGAGCCATTCGCAGGGCCAGGTTCGATACCTTCATAGACCTGCGGGGCCACAGTCTCCAAATATTTCTTTTCGGCTGGTTGCCGGCCATTCCCGTACGCATATCGACCACGCGAAGCGACGGAACATTTCTGATGACCGACCCGGTTGCCCACAGAGACGAAGACCATGAAATAGTCAAAAATTATAGGTTGATCCAAAAATATGCGCCCCTGAATTCATTTTACAAGACCGAGGTCTATTCAAATGCCCATGATCTGGCCTCCTTGCTGGCAAAAACAGGCGTTGAAGTAGATAAGCCGTTCAGCGTGATTTTCAATGGGGGCAGCAGCCCTCTCAGACATCTATCCAACGCCAGGATAGCGGCATTACACGAATCGTTAAAACGCAATTTTGGTTTGAGCTCATTCTATGTGGGCGGAATGAACGACCACCGGGAGGGCGAAGCGATTAAACGGATGCTCCGGAACGGTTCGAATGATTTCCACAACATATGCGGCAAAATCAATTTCAACGAATTACGCGAGTTAATCTGCAAGGCACGAATCTTTATCGGTACGGATTCCTCCGTAACCCATTTATCGGCCTCGACGGACACCCCGTCGGTTTCACTTTTTGGCCCATTGAGTCCCGAGCAGGTCCAGCCGCTCGGAACGAATAAACTTTTCCTACACCACAAATACCCATGCTGTCCGTGCGCGCAAAGGCAATGCGTCCTCACAGGTTCAAACGACAGGGCTGCGTGTATAGAAGACATTTCAGTCGAGGAGATCACACACATGGTCAGCCATCTGCTTGCAGGCTAGCTCGGCAGAAATCGGGATAACCATCCGGTCAAACTCGCATCGGAGGCCTCAGCTTCAACGGTCTGTCTGGCGGCGGAACCGAGGCGACGACATAGCGCCCTGTCGAGAAAAAGCTGCTTCACATATTCGGCGAACTCTTCGGCGGTTTGAGCAATCAGGCCGTTTACGCCATGACGAACCAAAGAATCCTTTGCCGCGGCAGGATGGCAGACAACCCCCAGGCCGTGGGCCATGGCCTCGACGATTTTCACTTGCTGCCCGGTGCCGACCACGACTGGGCAAAGCGCAAAGGCTGCATGGCGATAGACCGAACTCAGACTGGGAACAAAACCGAGAAAGCGGGCCCAGTTCTCTCGCTTGCACTTGTCGTAAATTCGCCCGGAACCTGTTATGTCAACTGAGAAATGATCGACATCCCGAACAATAATAGGGGCGACCCGCCTGGAAAAATATAGATATCCATGATAGTTGAAGATATTCGGTCCCATAGCGAAAACAGGGGAGGCCAGATATGAGTTGTTATTGTATACAGGTTTACAGGTAATCGGAATATAGGCTACATTAGTCTTAGTTGTATTATTTCTTATTAAATCATCTTCGGATTTTGATATGGAAATACAGTGTGTGTATAAATCATAGATTGCAAACTCATCCGGATCGGCTTTAAATTGGAGTTTATTGAGAAACTCGTCTGACACAATGGATTCATGATACCGCGATTTATCTGAATCCCGCCCAAATATCCCTCGCATAGCACGATAATATTGCCGATTCAGGCTAAGTATGTCATGAGTGTCAATCACCTTTATCTTTTTATGGAAGTCTAAATAGTTGTGGTCGATCAACGGATCCCAATAAGCGTAGTTCATGAAAACTACACTCGGATCAATATTCTTTATAATCTGCCGAAACCAGCTTTTTAGGAATGGGGGCGCATAAAGCTGCTTGCAAAACACCTTGCCGGTTATTTTCCAATAGGCCCTGAAGGACTTGACAAATAAATGTTGGAAAATGTTGGCTCTAAACACCAGCACATCCCCGAGCGCATCCCCCAGGTGGTTTTTGAAACTCCCGGTATCTTTTGCAGACCAGGAACTTCCCGAATACAATGTCGAACTCACAAAAAAGATCTCATATCCCAGGGACTTGAGGCCGTATAACATGGAAAGACATCGTCTATGTGCGCCGCTTCTGGGCACATGGGGGTTGTCAGGAAAAAATAGCAGTACTCTTTTTTTCACCGTTCCCTCTTGCCTCTTTTCCTGGCAAGGCTCGACAGCAGCCCGAGGGTTTCGCTCTCCATCCTTTCCGCACTGAATTTACGGGCCCGCACACGACCATTTTCGGCCATCGACTTCATCTCCTCCGTGTGATGCAATGCCCAGCGGATGGAAGTCAGCAGCTCCCGGCAGTCGCCAACGCCATACAAAAGACCGTGTATCCCATTTTCAACGACTTCCGGGATCCCGCTCGCATTTGACGCGACGATTGGAAGGCCAAGCGTCATAGCTTCCAGAAGGGCAATCGAGCTTCCGCCTTCAAATCGAGTAGGAAATACGAATAAATCAGCAGCGGCAATCAGCTTAGGGATATCGCTCCTAAACCCGAGCAGCATTATCTTCTCGCAAAGATTGCGCTCGCGAATTTTTTGCCTGAAATAGTCCATCAACTCGCCGTCCCCCGCCCATAGTAACCTCGCATCGGGAAATTCTCGAAGTACCTCAGGACCGATTTTTAACAAGTCCTCATAACCTTTCTGAGGTGTCAGACGGCCGATAGTTAACAGGAGAAGGGCGGAAGGGTGCAGATGCAACTCTTCCCTCAGTTCCCTTCGCAGCCTCGCCGTGTCGCCATGGTCTTTACGGGTCTTTAGCGCGCCATTGTAAATAAGAGAGATCTCGGCCGGCTGAATCTGGAAGGACTGGGACAGTAGCTTTCGATTATTTTCAGAAATGGCTATCCACTTTTGTCCTCTTGAACGCATCCAACCGTAGAACCGCAAGGTCCAGCGATTGTGGTGGATACGGAAAGGCACAAGCTGGAAGGATACAGCCGCGGGGATAGCGAGGATTGCGCAGGCAAGCAGGGGCCCTACCGAACGAACCGGGGAGGGCAGGACGAAAAGGGCCACATCGGGCTTGATGCTAATTAGAAAGCGAAGGGCGCGCGCAGATCGAACCAGGTGCCCGATCTTTCTTTTGAGCCCTGTTTGAGTTTCCTGCAGCCCCGAGCTGTAACAGCGCACTCCACAGGCCCGGAAGTCCTGCGCAAGTGAAGCCATTTCAGAGGATTCGGGCAAGGCTGCATGCACATCCATACCGCTTCGAACGGCGGACCGGGCGATATCTAGCGCGTATTCCTCCGCACCGCCCCGTAGATGTGAAGTGAGAATAACGCAGACTCTCATGGGGTCATTATTCCGACTTTCCTTGATTTCCGCGCGTTTAGAAATCTACGGGAAACATTATTCATATCACGAACCATATTTCGCATAAGGTGCTCTCGATCGTATTGCCAGTAAAGAGCGGCGACCAGGGCGCACTTGCGCGGAAACGAGGCGCCGGGCGGAATAAGCATGCCTATCTTCCCCAGTTTTGTATAAACCATCCGGTATGCATGGAGGCGCTGAGGGCCGGTAAAGTCCTCAGTCTCCATGGCCGGCGCTATATTGTCGGCGCAGTTGGAGAAGTGAAAGGCATCTTCGGATTTTCTAAGAATTCTTGCGTTTTTCTCCGCCCATTTCCAAAGCTCGGTGCCCGGGTAGGGCACCAGCATATTAAAATGGGCGTCCACTCCCAACCGTTGCGCAAATCTCACCGACTCCATCTGTGCCGCGATCGAATCGCCGGGAAGCCCGATTATGAAAAAAGCGCCGACCTTTATGCCCGCTCCGACAAGTATCCGAATGCCTCTTTCGATATCGGCGATGGTCTCTCCCTTGTTTACGGCGCCGAGTACCGAGGGGTCGGCACTCTCCACACCGACCATTGCCTTCCTGCATCCGGATTCAAACATAAGCGCCGCCAATTCCTGGTCGATCCTGTCGGCGCGAATTCCGTTGGGACAGGACCAGCGCATATTGAGCTTCTCTTGTATGAGGCCGCGGCAGATTTTTTTGCAACGCTCCATATCCAGGTTAAAAACATCGTCAATGACCTCGAATCCCTCGACCCGGTATTTGTCCCTGGCCCACTTGAGCTCCTCTATGATGTTCCCGGGCGAGCGCTTGCGGAACTTTTTTCCACTGACTTTTGGAACGCTGCAGTACGTGCAACGGTAGACGCAGCCGCGGCTCGTAACAAGAGGATAGGACGCTCTAAGGTTCTCAATGACATTGGCAGGAAACTGGCCATAGTCAGGAAAGGGCAAGGAATCCAACCGGGAAGATTCGATCAGCGGTCCATCCGGTGCGTGCTCCAGATCGGCACATTCAGATACAAGGACTCCGGGGATACCATCGAAGGAACTTCCCCGATCGACCCGCCGACAAATCTCGGGAAAGCCCAATTCTCCTTCACCCCGGAAAATCATGTCTACCCAAGGCTCTTTTATGAGATCGAAGCAGCCGAATTTGGTATGGGGGCCTCCCACAACCAGAAGCCCCCCCTCCAGCTTCGCTTTAATCAAACCTCCCAGCCGGCGGGCGCTGTTCAAAGTCGCGGTTTTTACCGACAAGCCCACGATCTTCGGCTTGAAACGCAGGATTTTCTCAAGGACCTGCTCCAGGGTCATTGCCTCATTGTTTAGATCCAGGATGCCGACATCGTGACCATCCTTGTGAAGAGAGGCGGCCAGATAAGCCAACCCCACATTTGGCGAGGGGAGATTTCCGCCGGCTGCGCCCTGCCATCCCGCAGGATCGATCAACAGGACTTTGCACATTTCAGCCCCCTTGTTCCTTGGATATTTTCCACTCCAGGGGCATAGAGAGGATCCCCGAAGGTCTGGCTTGACTGTGGAGCGGAATTTGAGTCAGCTCTATGGTGAAACCTAGAGCATTTTCCTTGACAAAAATTATCTCGGAACCACGCATGTCGGAGGCTGCGCTCAGGGAATATTCTCCAGAATTGAGCAAGAAACCCGGAACCTTACATCTACTCGTATACCTGCCCCGCATACGCAGGCCCGCCGCCCCCTCGACATCCTCTCTGTCGCCGGAAACGAAAACGGTTGTTCCCTCTGCTGTCAACAACCAGAAGCCGATTTGAAAACCGGAAAGATCGCGCAATAGATCGTATTCGAGTTCGACAAAAAATGGGTGCGTATTGTCCAGCACATGGCTTGTTTCTCCGTCCCCATCGACTATTCGCACCGCCCTCAACCTGACGCGATCATCTCCGGGCGCCTCTTCGTAATTCCAACGCGCCTCACCGGTATGCGACCTTCCGTGCGCCAGGTAGGCCCCCACAACTTCCCCGGCCGTTCCGACCAGATTCAATTGCCCACCGTCGATCCAGAAGGCCTTCCGACAAAGCCGGCTTACAGCGCTCAAATTATGGCTAACCAGCAGGACCGTGCGACCCTCGGAAGAAATATCGCTCAACTTGCCGAGGCACTTTTTTTGAAAACCAATGTCCCCGACGGCTAACACCTCATCGACGACAAGGATTTCAGGCTCAAGATGAGCGGCGACCGAAAATGCTAGTCGAACATACATGCCGCTGGAGTAGTGCTTTACGGGTGTATCGATGAATTTTTCGATTTCAGCGAAATCGATAATCTCATCGAGCTTCCTCTCAATTTCCCTCTTTCTCATACCGAGAATGGCGCCATTGAGGAAAATGTTTTCCCGCCCGGTAAGTTCCGGATGAAACCCGGTCCCAACTTCGAGAAGGGACCCAACACGGCCGAAAATCCGGGCTTCGCCCGAACTCGGGGCCGTGATCCGGGAGAGAAGCTTTAGAAGAGTGCTTTTCCCGGCGCCATTTCTGCCTATGATGCCTACCGTCTCGCCATGGCCAATATCGAAGGAGACATCCTTTAGCGCCCAAATGGAGCGTTCGGGCTCCTTTGGTTCTTGCGAGCCTCTCCTTAGCCACCGCATGGGCGCGCCGACCGCCCCGGCAACCACGTCCCTTAGCGCCTTGTACTTTACCCTTTGGCCAATCCTGTATTTTTTGGAGAGCCCTACGGCCCGAATGGCGATATCACTCATCGTCTCGTGCTCTTCCCTAACCCAAAGAATCGACAAAAGTGCGCTCTCTATTGCGAAACCACAGGATCCCGCTCGCAAAGAGCGCTAAAGAGATGGCGGCAGAGAAAAAAAGCATGGGAGAAGGACCACTGCCCACTCCGAAAAGGCACCACCGGAACCCTTCGACCACACTGACCATTGGATTAAGTCCGTAGACGAGTCTCCAGCGGGCAGGAACCAGGGAACTGGGGTAAACGACTGGAGTGATAAACATCCAGACTTGATTGAGAAACGGGACGGTGTACATCACATCCCGATACTCCACATTAAGCGCTGCGAGCCAGTACCCGACACCGAGCGCGGTAATTACCATAAGCATAACGAACACCGGCAGCCACAGGATGGTAGCCTCGAGCCGGGTGCGCATGAAAAACATGAATAGAAATAAAAGAACCATGCTGATCCCGAAATCGATCAACGCCGCCAGACTTGACGCGGTAGGAACGAAGAGCCTCGGGAAATAGACCTTGGTGATCAGTCTTTGATCTGTGATGAGGCTGTCTGTAGAATCTGTGATCGTGCGAGAGAAGAGTTGCCAGGGCAAAACTCCCGCCAGGGCGAAAACGGGGTAAGGTATTCCATCGGATGGGATCTTGGCCAGCCTTCCGAAAAAGAGTGTAAATATCCCCATCAGCGCAAGGGGCTGCAGAAGCACCCAGGCCACGCCGATGGCAGTCTGTTTGTAGCGGACCTTGACGTCTCTCCAGGTGAGAAAGTAGAGAAGATCGCGGTACTCCCAAAGCTCGCTCAAATTGATGGCCGCCCAGCCTTTCGCCGGTTTGATGCGGGTCATGGCGACTGTTCCATGGAAAAGTCCTGCAGATTCAATTTAGGTCTCCGTTAACGCCGGCGGATCAAGATCTTAACCCACTCCGCGGCCAATTGAACAGCTCTTTCTACATATCGGCCCGGCCTCCACAAGGATTGAGACAGCCCGTGGACACCACAGGATAAATATCGGCTAAAAGGGTAACCAACTTTAATCCCGTGAGAAGGGGGACCTCGACTGCCGGGAGCTTTCCGTTCTGGATATTCGATATACTGTTTCCTCAAAAGAGGATGAAGCCCGGATGTGCCCTCTAAGAGCTGAAGAAGGGGTCCTGAAGCTTTCAATGTCGAAGGCTGGGAACACGGGGTTGTGGGTCGGATGGGCAGGGGGCGTGGA
>JARLHO010000001.1 GCA_031292215.1 Syntrophobacteraceae bacterium
ATTTTGACCCGGCCATAAGTGGGGGATTCTCAAGTGGCCCTCGGAGCGAGGAGGACAGAAAGTTGCACATTCCAGAAAAACCTCCGTCCCCTTAACGGAGACGCGCAAGAAGGGGCTTGGCTCAATCGCCCCCCTTTTTTTCAAAGCTGACAATTACCCACACGTCCGCCCACTTACCCCTTAGCGGAGACTTCCAAGAAAGGGGCTTGGCCTGATCGCCCCCCTTTTTTGCAAAGGGGGGTTGGGGGGATTTCGACTCTGTTCGTACAACACGGAGTAAATTCCCTCCCTATTCTTAATCCCATCCTCTTTTAAGATACAAGGTTGGACTAAGCGAAGCGCAGCCCAGCAAAAACACTCCCCCCAAGTTTTTGAGTTAAGCGGGAATCGGTGCTGCTCTTTTGAGCGACGATTGCGATCCCGAAGGGATCAAAGCCGGAGGTTGAGGCCGTAAGGCCGACACCCCCGGGAGGCCGATACCCCCGGAACCTGCCCCGAGGACAGGAAGCCTCTTGATCGCCTTCTCGAGCATGAGACCAATGGCCTCTTCCAGGGACGTATCCGCCCGAACAGTTATAATGTCGGGGTTCATCACCTCTGAGGCCCTCTTCATCTGCAAACGGTCCTTGAGTTCCTTATGTCTTCGCCCGCGTTCTGACCCTGGTTGGCGAAGTTGAAAGTATTACAAAGCGGTTGGCGGAACTGAGGGAAATGCTGAGATTTTCCGGCAGCTTGGTGACAGGATCGAAGAGGTGGAGGCAATTTCAAAAAAGGAGAGTTGGTGTCCCGAACGGGAGTTGAAAAGAGCAGTTGAGTCTATTCCGCCCGGGTTTCCAACGACTCTTGCCGTATCGCCGCCCGAATACTCGTTTCATTTTGTAAAACGAGGGTCTCGGGCCGACATCCGAGGATGTGCGCCAATTGGTCGCTTATGGTTTTCGCATCCCGCAGCCGTCTTTGTACCGAGCTTAAGACTTCTGGGTTCCCCGCAAATTTTTTGAACGCTCCTTCAAACCGCTCCTCCAGGCTGACCAACCGGTCGCACTTGACCAGCTTATCGGCAAGGTAAACCACGTCCGACTCATCCGGGGGCTGCGAGCGCTTGGGCTCGATATCGGTGTGCGAGGCGACGATGCGAGCGACACGGCGGCAGCCCATTTGCTCCAGCAACTCGGCGCCGGCTGCCGAGTGGTCCGGGTGGAGCCCCTTGGCGATATCGTGTAGAACCCCCCCGGCCTTTACCAGTGGAAGATCGAGCGGCAGGCCGGCAGCCTTTAGGCGAACGGCGAGCATCAGCGCCACCTCGGCCACCATGCGGCAGTGAGCGATGAGTTTTTGCGGAGCGTCGCGGCCCTTTAAAAGGGCAAGGCATTCGCGATCCGTCGGGACGACCTCCCTTTCAATATCCATCTACAAACCCGCTCCCGTTAGAGACGCTCCCCACAAGTGGGCCTCTTATCGACGATCCGTCTTTTGCCGGCAGCCCCCGGCCTAAATTGGCCTTCCCGGAAAACTTCGACCAAAACGCGGAGCCCCCCCTCCCGAACCGCAGACTGCAAGGCGGGAACGGCCTCAAGCGCCCGCCGGGCGCCTTGGGCCAGTTGCCCGTTCCCGGCTTCCAGCGCCTTAATTTCTATCTGCAAGCAGTCCCTGTCGGCCTCGCGGGTAAGGACCGCGGTAAAATCAAGAACGGCTGGCAGCGCGAAAAGAGGTTCGTCTAGATCCGCCATTGCGAGAGCGCCCCCAGAACCCAGGGCGACATTGCCATCCAGGCGCAGCTTCACCCGCTCCAGGCTTTTTAGCACAGTCCCGCACGGACACCTTTGCGGGATAAACCTGCCGAGATCCCCGGTGCGGTAACGGATAAGGGGCATCCCTTTTCTGGTAAGCGTTGTGAAAACGATTTCCCCCGGTTTCCCGTCTTCGAGGGGCGCCCCCGTCTCCGGATCGATAATTTCGAAAAAAAGGTCGGCCTCCCGCATGTGGTATCCGAAATGGGCCTCGCACTCCACCCCGCCCCCGTATCCCATTTCGGTCATTCCGTAATGGTTAAAGACCTCGCATCCCCACAAGCTTTGCAGCTCCTCGGTTATGGCGCCCGGAACGTGGTCGGTTGTAAGAAGGGCTTTTCGAACCGCGAAGTCCCCGGTCTGCCCAAGCCTTGCAAGGGCGAGCGCATGCACGGGAGCGCCAACAAGCGTTGTCACCCGCTCGCGCGAAATGAGATCAAGCGTTGTCCGCGGGTCTTTTACCGGACCGTTTGCAATTCCTACCGCCCCCAGGCGACCAAGACTTTCCGCCAGCAGTTCCCCGACGCTTCCCTGCCGCTCTCCCGGGAAAAGGATCAGCACCCGGTCCCCCGGACCCGTAAAGGTGGACATCCCGCGAGCGAAAAAATCGACAGTCAACTCCCGGTCTTCCAGTGTAAAATATATGCGTTTGGGGTCTCCCGTGGTCCCGGAGGTGGGCAGGGTCACAACGCGGTTGATCTCGTCCTGGGAAACACAAAGAAACTGCAAGGGGTTTCGCCGCAGGTCGAAAGCTGTGGTGAAAGGAAGGCCGGCCATATCCGTAATCCGGGAAAGGCTGCCCGCCTCAAACCCTGCGAGTTGCGTTCCGTAGAAAGCGCTCTTATTTGCCGCAAGGCTTAGGGTTTCCCGCAACCGTTCGAGCTGCCAGCCTTCGAGCAATCGTCTATCCAGGCCGCCTGCGGGATGGCCGATCCTTTCCGCAATCCACCTCTCCAGCGGGGTGATTTTCATCTTTTCGCCCTACAGATCGAAACCGTGTTTTACCAGAAGGGCCCGGACCTGGTCGTAAGTCCCCAGGACCATGGCCGGACAGCGGGTGGTCCGGGCGGCGGGGTCGTCTCCCAGCAGCTCTTCGCAGCGGATTCCGCCCCAAGACCTGCCGTATCCTTCCGAAAACCATTCCACAAGCTCGCTTATCATAAGATTTAGCCGCTCGTCTTCTTCTTCGTCTGCTGTGCCTCTGCCCGCGTAGAGCCCGAGAAGGCACGCCCCACCCGTAAGAACGCCGCAAACCTCGCCCGAAAAGCCCAGGCCTCCCGCAAGACCCGCCATCGAGCGAATCAGATCGGGGTTTTCCTTTCCCTGCGCCTCCAGCCCCAGGAGAAGCAAAATCTGGCTGCAGTGAAAGCCCTGCTGCGCCAACTGGATCATACGGATCATCTCTTCATTCATTGTACCCTCCCTCGAAACAACACGAGGCGCCCGCTCACAGTCCCACAGCCTCGATTACGCCCCGCGAAACAAGGTACATCACAAAGGGAATCAACTGGGGCGGGACGGCCTCGGAAATCCTTGCAAAAATCATCTTGAGATTTCTTTTTCCATCGATTCTTCGCAGCAGTTTCAACTGGGCAGGACTTGCCGGGATGGGGAAATTAACCGGGTCTACAAGATATTTGCGTTTGACCGAAAATTTTGGTGTTTGAAACTCCCTCGGGTTTTCCCGGAGCAGATTTTCCAGGGGAAACGACACGTGATACGCCGTATAGGGCAATTGTCGATTGAAAACGATTGTCTTAAATTTTCGCGCAAACTCCCCCTCGCCCGTACCCAGGATACGGCCAACCCTTTGGACCCTTTCGTTTTCATCCCGCTTAAGACGCTTTAAAATATCGGGGCCCCGCCGGAAATAAAGAAAACCATGGTTTGTCGACAACGCCCCGACGTAGGGGTAATCGTTTATGCAAAACCGCTCTTCCAGCCTGCTCAACCGGTCGTAGAGAGCGTTAACCGATCTTGCCGACATGCGGACTTCAGACCCCCAGACCGGCTCCGGGGTCATCATCGGGTTTTGTTCGTAGGTAATCGAACTCACCCCGTACTTTTGCGGGTTATCGTATAACTTGGACCCGGGCAGCACCATCAAAAGCCCCACCACATAGTAGGATATCCGGTCGATGTTTTCTTCCAGAAACCGCACCGTAAGTTCACCGTCGCGCTCGGTTTCCCCCGGAAAGCCAAAAATCCCCATGGCCTCCACGGCTACCCCGGCGTCATAAAAATTTTTCATGACCTGCCGAAGAGTCGCGACTTCGTAGCCTTTGTCCATGGCGTCCAGGGTCTTCTGGCATCCGGACTCAAAGCCGATCGCAACGCAGTTTAAACCCGCTCGGGCCAACTGCAGGCAAAGTTCCGCGCTAAAACCCTTCTCCGCTCTTAGATCGGTGTTCCAGATAAACTTTTTCCCTCCGGCCGAAAGGGCTTCGCTAAATTTTTTAAGATACACGGGATCGATGGCATCGTTGCTGAAGTTAAAGTGATTGGCCCCGTATTTTTGAGAAAGAAGGCTCATTTCAAGGACGGCCTTTTCGACCGGCACGACCTGGTAGCGTCTCACCCGGTGGTCGCCGTAGCGGTTTTGGCAAAAGGCGCACCTGCCCCAGTAGCACCCACGGCTTATGCAGTACGGGATAACGGGTTCGGGGGACATATAGGCCCCAAGATCCAGGTCGGAATAGTCCGGGGGGGGCAGATCGGAGAGGTCGGTATACTCGAGCGCCCCGAATCTATGGATTGAAGAATCGGCCCGGTCCGGATAGATGAGGTTGGGAGCGCCGTCCAGGGAACGGCCGCTCACCACCCGTTCCAGGAGTTCGCAAAAGGGTTTTTCCCCTTCCCCGCAAATTACCGAATCCGCAAAGGCAAACAGAGCCGCCAACAGATCGTCGTTCATAAGAAGGACCCACTGGGAAAGGTATGCCCCTCCCAAAACGACATGAATTCGGGGGAAACGCTCCTTTAGCATTTTTCCCAACACAAGCGCCTGTACGGACTGGGAGGAAAAAACCATCGATATGCCGACGATTTGGGGATTAGCAGAGGCGATATAGGGGAACAAGACATTTTCGTAGTAATCCACATAAGGATTTATCGCTCTATGGGCGTGGTCGGAAACGGCCGCAAAGCTTGCGAGCTCACGCATCGTCGGGTACTCCGAAGAAGTCGCACGCGTGGGAAAGCAAACGGCGCAAAGCAGTCCGTAGAAGGCCTCAAGCAGAAGACAGGCCATCCGGTAGGCAGGATAGTCGTAAAATTTTGCCCTGTCTTGTAAGACAGCCATCGATTCCCGGATGAGTCCGGGCTCCAACCCGAGGCCTACTGCGGACACAAGGCCGGCGTAGCGACTGAGCTCCGAGGAGGAAAGGACCTCTTTCGCCTCCAGTTCCTGTCTTAAGACCTCGGAGCGCTCAAAGAGTTTGCGCAGGCGCCCCTCTTCGGTTAGATACCACAGGGCCTCGATGGACAGATCTTTTGTGAAAACCTTGTACCCCCGGCTTTCGCCACTCGCTTTCAAATAGGCAAGCGCCGGATAGGGGCCGCTCAGATCTCCCGGGGGCGGCTGCAGCAGCACCGCATGCGGCCCGCTACCTCCCGGTGCTTTCTTTTCCGCGCCTGGCGCAACCCTTTCAGTTAACATATCCCGATCCCATGTCGTCTGCGGCCTGAATCCATGCGGCAAGAGGGGAAGCCTCGAGAACCGTTGCATGCACCACGCGGTAGGAAGGTTCGTTAAGGCTCCTGTAGGTCGGCGAATGGCTAAGAACCGGGAAAAATCCTGTTTTTGAAACGAAGGTTCTGACCTCCCGCATGAAGCCGTCCACGATGTACTCCGGGAAGGCAAAGACCATTCCCCCGGCCTTCAGTTGACCGCCGGTGTTTAATTCCCCGAAAGATTCCAGAGAAAGCAGGAAATCGGCCTCAAACCCGGTTGTAATCGCTGCGGATTTAACGCACACATCCAACAGGAGCTCGCAACCCATCTGCTCGTTATCTTTAAAGAGGGCGCGAAAGGGGCGCAGATTGACTCTTAGAACCAGGCCGTCCGGGGAGACCCTTTCCAGCGAGGGCTCCTCCCGTACACTTTTGGCCCTTAGGATTTCACTCAGCAGGCGCCCCCTGAAGTTTTGCGCATTATCTATTATGTGGCCGACTCCGAAAGTTCCCTGGTGCAGACATTTATAGATATCCTGCACGGCATGGGCGAGCGGTGGGACATGGGTGGTCGAAGGTTCGGCCCCCTCCGAGAGACTCCACCGCACTTCATGAAGCTCGAACTGGCGCACCAAAACGTCTCTTATGCCATCTTTTCTGTCCGGATACATGAACGGCCCTTTTCCCCTTCCGTGGTCACACTTCATCGCATTTATCGAGAAATCGCCGGACTCTTTTTAAAAGAGCTTCATTGCAGCCCTCGAACGGGTCGTTTAGATTTGCCTTCAGTCCGTTTACCGACCGCCTTTGCCTGGCGAAAGGATGCATTCCATCGACTTTACTTTTAGCGATTATCCTGATGGATTCCCAGTTTTCGACAAGTACTTCCACATCTTTACCCCAGGCTTCCCCGATTATCCCGCCCCGCAAACGGGCCCTCGTATTGTGAGGAGGGGCCTCCATCGCTAAAAGGATTGCCTCCTCTTCTATCACCCGGTCGACCAGTCCAAGGGAGGCGCACCGCTCAAAGAGGCCGGTCTCGGGGTCGAGATCGTGATACCGAAAGTCCAGGTGCTTGATGTGGGGATCGCTCCAGTCGAGATTTTTCTTCTCGCGCGCCCTGTTTAAAAGCCATGCTTTTATGACCCAGTCGAGTTTCCTGCTAAGTTCTCCCGGGTCGTCCTCTATAACCCCCGAGGGTGATATCCTGAGATTTTTTAGCCCCGAGAGGGTGGTTTCCCACAAGCAAAGGACGGCCTTTTCTTCCCCTGTCGCCGCGTGGGAAGAAAAGTAGCCCAGAGCTTTTTCCAGGTAGATCGACTGGACCTCGAGCGCGGTGTGGCCGCTGCCTGCCCCCTCGACAGCGTGGACGCCCGCCGGGCGGCGCGAGATGACTTTTAGCGCCTGAACGGGCTGTAAAAAGGCGGGGATATCTCCTAGCCCGTCTTCTATCATTCTCAGCACCAGAGCCGTTGTGCCGATCTTTAGTTTTAGAGCGTACTCGGACATGTTGGAATCGCCCAGGATAACGTGTAGTCTTACGTTATCCCCGCTCCGGGTTATCTCCCGCTTCCTGGTGTTGATAATGCCCCTTGCGTCCGAAGCCCGGTCGCTCAAGACATGTTCCACGAAATCTGCCCGCTGGGACACCGCAAAAGGTAGCCAATCTTCCCCCGAAAAGGCCGGGGGGGCGAGGTGGGGTATTTTTCCCGCGCCGGCAAAGATCTGGCGGGTGATCAAAAACGGGATGATTTGCTGGATTTTTTCCATGGCCCGGGGCGATACGAGGTAATTTTCATGGCTCCCATAGGTATTGCCCCTCGGGTCGTGGTTGTTTTTAAACGCGTGGAGCCTGCCCGGGATGTCTTTTTCGGCCATGAGCCCCCCGGCCTCTTCGACCAATTTCTGGACCAGCCTGTCCCCGGCCTTTTCGTGGGCGATAACGTCGGCGACACTTCGACACTCCGGGGTGGCGTACTCCGGGTGACTACCCCGGTCGATGTAAAAGCGGCCGCCGTTTGCGAGAAATTCCCCGGCCAGGGGGCGGTTTTGGCCTCTTAGCGCGCAAACGAGCAAATGGGACATTTCCTGCAAATTTTCAGAAAACGAGGTTCCCGACCATTTCGCCGTTTTTCCGCTCCCTTGGGCAGATGGGGGCGGGAGTTGATGGAAGAGCGCATATTCGCACTCAGTCCCAAAGATCCTTTCCTCCAAAGTATCGACCTCCTGAAGGCGGAAGCGGCAAGCACCGGAACACCCAAATCAATCAAAAGGTTTGGGCCGTCGCTCTTCCTGCTTCCCGCTTGCCTCTTCCCTCTTCCCTCTTCCCGCTTCCCGCTTCCTGCTTCCTGCTTCCTGCTTCCTGCTTCCCGCTTCCCGCTTCCTGCTTGCCGCTTCCCGCTTCCCGCTTGCCGCTTGCCGCTTCCCGCTTCCCGCTTCCCGCTTCCCGCTTCTTTTCTTACTGCCCCTCGACCTGTTTAAATTCTTCGAGAAACTCTTCCCCCGCCTCCTGGAGCACGCCTTCGATGAAATTGTCGAGCTGCTGAAGTTGTTTCTTTTTATCGGTTCCAGCGGCGTTAGGGGAAGCTTCCGCTTCTTTTTCGCTTTTTTTCTTTTTTTTCTGTTTCATCTGCCGGGTTTCAACCATACATTCCCCTCCTGCGTGGACAAAAAACAAGCTATGACGACATTTTTTCCAGGAGACTCAACAGGCGCCTCGAGTCGCACGCTTTGTCAAAGACCTCTTCGAATCGCTCCTTTGTCCCTTTAAGCGGATTTAAAAGAGGGACCATCCGGTGAACATCTCCGTGATCAAATCCCACGACTTCCCAATTGACAAGATATATCTCGCGGGCAAACTTTTGCATACACCGGCTCCTAAACCAGGCGCGGGTCGAAGGCGGGGCTTCCTCGACAAAAGCCAGGACTTCGGCTTCTTCGAGTACCGATTCCGTAAGCCCCTGGTCGCGGAGCGAATAGAATATCGACTCATCGGGATCTATGTTGTGATACTGCAGATCCATTACCTTTAGCTGCGGATGGTTCCAGCCAAGGTTTTTCTTTCGCCGGTACCGGGTAAAGAGCCAGAGCTTCTGCACCCAGTCGAGCTTTCGCCTGAGATCCCGCGGATCGTCTTCAAGGTCTGAATCGCTTGAGAGCTTGAGGTTTTCAAGGCCCCCAAGAACCGCCTCCCAGTTTTCCAGTATGAAATCCGCATGGGGAACACAGGCAACGTCGCGCCCGAGGCAAAAATTTCCGGCAAGTTCTAAAAACCTGCGCTGCAGTTCGATTGCGTTGGTTTTGCGCCCGTCGGCCATTTCGATTTCACAGTCGTAGCGCGCCGAAATTTGCTTCAGGACCCGCAGTTCGTCTCGCAGAGTGAAATCCATCGCAATGAAGTCGTCTTCCATCATCTGCAAAACGATTTGAGTCGTTCCCACCTTGAGCATGGTCGCAAAATCGCTCATATTGGCATCGCCAAGGATCAGGTGCAGTCTTCGGAACCTGTTCGAATCCGCGTGGTGCTCCTGCCGGGTGTTTATAAGAGGCCGGTTGAACATCGTGTCCAGACCGAACAGCCGCTCCATAAAACCCGCGCGCTGTGAAATTTCAAAGTTTGGACCCGGTTTTCCCGACCCGGCAAATATCTGGCGGGTTACAAGAAAAGGGATAAGCGTCCTTGCGGCCCGAGCGGGATCGCTGACCAGACATTGCTGATGGGCTTTTGCGTCCAGTAGATAGTTTTCATGGCACCCGTAGCTCTGCCCCTGATGATCGATGTTGTTTTTGAAAAGCTTTATGACCGTTTTGGGCAGGATTTTTTTTACGAGCCCCACAGCCTGGTTGAGTATGAGTTCACCCGACTTGTCGCAGGCCGCGGCCTCGCGCGCGCTCAAACACTCAGGGGTGGAATATTCGGGGTGGGCGTGATCGGTATAGAGCCTTGCGCCGTTGGGAAGAATTGCGTTTATGAGCAGGTTGTCTTCCTTCCCGGTTACGTCCCTTCCCGTTTTTCTTCCGAAGAGCTCTCCTCGGATATCCTTAAAAGGAGTTTCGTGGCCGTAATCCCAGAGCACACTGACTCCCGGTTCCCGGAGGCCGATTTTTCGCGCGTAGGCGTTTACCAGCATGCAGGAAGCGTGGAAGGCCGATAGATCGTCTGCGCCCTTAACGCTTATCGCATACTCCTGCTCGATCCCGATTACTTTTGGAATGCTCATGATTTGCGCTTCTCTACCCCTAACGTTAATCGAGGGCTTCCCCCGGCTCTATCGTTTCTTCGGCTTTTTCCCTGGCGTCGTCCTGCCCATCCCTTTGCCCCATAAGCTGGGAAATCCTCACCACTCTTTCCCCTCCCCTGCCGATGATCCGATACCATTCGGCCGGGTTGGTATTGCTCGGCAGATCTTCGTTTTCCCGGTATTCCTGCCTGAGGGCCGAAAGAAGATGCTCAAGACTTATCCCCGGTTCCCCTTTGTCGATCAATGCCTTTACGGCATGGAACTTGGCTCGCCTCACGATGTTTTCTATAATGGCGCCGCTTGCAAAATCCTTCATATAGAGAATCTTATTGGTTCCGTCGGCATAGGTTATCTCGACCAGCTCATTTCCAGGCTTTAAGTCGTACATTTCGTTTACGGCGCAGTTGATCATGAATTCCACAGCGCCGGACGCGTCCCCAAAAGCCTCGAGGGTGGAAGTGGCCAGGGGAAGATCGGCTGTTAGGTATTTTGAAAATATTTCGACCGCGGCCGACTTGTCCGGCCGCGGGATTCGCACCTTCCGGTCCAGGCGCCCAGGTCTTAGAATCGCCGGGTCAATCAGGTCCTCACGATTGGTAGCGCCGATAATTACAACATTTTCCAGCACCTCCAACCCATCGAGTTCGGCCAGAAACTGCGGCACTATGGTGGATTCCATGTCCGAGGAAACCCCTGAGCCCCTCACTCGAAGAAGTGAATCCATTTCGTCGAAAAAGATTATCACCGGAGTCCGGTACGTGGCCTTGCTTCTGGCCCGAGCGAATAGATCCCGGATGGCCTGCTCCGTTTCCCCGACGAACTTATTTAAAAGTTCCGGGCCCTTAACGTTTAGAAAAAAGCTTGTGCCCTTTTCGCCGGTCATCTTCTCGATGCGCCGGGTCAGGCTGCTGGCGACCGCCTTGGCGACCAGGGTCTTTCCGCATCCCGGGGGTCCGTAGAGCAGAATGCCCTTGGGCGGGGTGAGGCGGTATTCCCGGAAATATTCCGGGTAAAGGTGGGGCAGTTCGATGGCGTCCCTTATGGCGTCAATGGCGTGGGCCAGTCCCCCGATGTCTTCGTAGCTGATGTCTGGGACTTTTTCCAGGACCAGGCGGTCCACCGAACTCTTGGGAAGCAGGTTGTAAGCAAAAAGAGAATCGGGATCGTATTCGAGGTTATCCCCGGGAAGTATCGTTTTCTCCTGAAGCGGATAGGCCCGGCTAACGACCAGCGACTCATCTCCCACGGTGCTGATCAGCAGTTTATCTTCGTTTAGCACCTGCTCGACACTCCCCAGGCTTCCGCAAACCAGGTCGAACCCTCGGGCATCGATGACGTTTAGTTCGTTATTTAGAAGAAGCATCTCCCCTTTTCGGAAACCTTTCCCGGCCGAGACCTTTTCTTTTCTCGAATCAAGAATTGCGTGGAACGTTTTTACCCCTGGCTCGGGCTCCTTTGGCTCCTCGGCATCTATTCGCGCCTCGTAAAGTCTTCCGTGATGCCTGATGACAGCAGTTTGGGGATCGCGGCCATATTCTACGAACACGCCAAAAGGCTGGGCCCTGTCTTTTTCTTCTTCTCCCGGCATTAACTGGCGCATCTTTTCCCGTGAAGCATGAAGAGCCTGGGCCAGAAGCTTACGCTTGGCTTCCGATTCCCTCATCTTTTCTTCGAGGCTATTTTCCTCGCCACGCGCCCCGGGGCTTTTCATCTCGGAGGCTTCCCGAACGATTGCCTCGACAACCTCCTTTCGCGATTTAGAGGTTTTCGAAGAAGTACTGCAGGATTCCTTTTTCTTTTTAGGACCCATAAAAATATCCTATACTCGTGACATCCTTTAAAGGAACGCAGGTCGAATGGGAAACGGCCCGCCTGCTGGATCAAATTTTTTTCCTGCCCTTCCCTCCATACCGCTGCCGGGTGAGGATATCGAATTCCGACCGGTGAGCCAGCCAGGCGATGGCTTCCTCACGGTCGATACTGCGATATTGGCTGACCAGGTCTACGACCGAACCGCCCACGTCCTGGCAGGATTTACAAAAGAAAGAGTTTCGGGAAGGATTGAAAAATAGAGTCATAGCCTGATCCGCACCGCTATGGCGCTCGCTTTTGAAGCACTTCCCCATGTTCCCCCGGACCTTTACTCCCAGTTCGATGGCAACCGCAATAATCGGGTTTGCCTGTTCGATATCGCGCAGATCGATTTCGTCCATGACTCATCTCTATTCCGAGGTTACGGTAAATTTTCTCACGCTCAGCCGCTTAGCCTCTTCGCGCGAGTAAAGACTTTTAGGAAAATTTTCTCACGCGAAGCCGCGAAGTCGCGAAGAAACAACCTGGCCCAACACACGCTCTCCTGAGGTTAAGCGCCGGCACGATTAAAATCTCAACCTCTTCGCTTCTTCATCTTCGCGTCTTCGCGGCTTCGCGTGAGAAAGACTTTTCGCATTATTCGGCCGTTGTCGGGTCGATCATCGTCTTTATCTCAGAAACCTGGTTGGCCGGAAATCCCCCCTGACGGGCATGTTCGCGCACCATGTCGGCGTTTGGCGCAATATAGACGCAATAGACTTTATCGTCTGTGACATAGCTTTGGACCCACTGAATTTGGGGTCCCATGCCCTGGAGGATTTGACTGGACTTCTGCGAGATACCCTGAAGTTCCGCTGCGGAAAGCTTGCCGGCGCCAGGAATTTCACGTTCGATCAAAAATTTTGGCATTTGCGTATCCTTTCTGCTCTGTTGGTGGTTAGGCCGGCCCGAGCCGGTTGTTTCACCTAAGCCCTCCCCGGACCACTCGGCATTTCCCCCGGGGGGGGGAGGCTTAAATTAATGAAGTTTTGCCCGTTTCTCACTCAGTTGCTCGATTGTCGATTGAACGTACGCGGCGTCGGGGGCATCGGGCTGCAGGTCGAGAACCTTGCGCAAATCCTTTGCGGCAAGCTCGAAGGCCCCCAGACTTTCGTACATAAATCCCCGCGTTTTTAGCTCCGCGACAGGATTTGGGTCGAGCGCGATAATCCATTCCAAGACCTGAAAAGACCTCTCATCGTCTCCGATGCTCCCGTAAATCCCTTTTAAGTTCCTCAAAAGCCTAACGATTATGGCCTTTTCATCGAGTGGCTGCAAAAATCGGGGATTCCACACCAGCGCCCCTTCATGCTGCACCGCCGCTCTTCTTCGGCATTCTTTTTCGTCCAAAGCGATTCCGCGATAGAACGGATCGACGAAGATGCGGCCGTCCTCTCCAAAAACACAGACCAGAAAGTGTCCGGGAAGGCCAATTCCACGCACATCCAAACCGGCCCTGCGCCCGACTTCCATGTAGACCAGGCTAAGGGTTGCCGGGATGCCGGTTCTTCTGTCCAGGACGCAACTAAGATAGCTGTTGTCGGGGTCGTAATAGTTTTTGGAATTTCCCCGAAACCCCGCTTCTTCGCAAAGCACCTCACCCATCGCCCGGGCAATCGCTTGAACGGAGGAAACTCCGGCTACCCGTGCTCCAAGGCGCGCCCCCAGGGCGTCAAGCTCAGCCAGCAAGGCCGGCTCATCGAGATCCGGATAGGCAAGCCGGGATATCAGAAGCCCCGCTCGCCCGAGATCTATCGGCCCTTCCGGCGCCAGAATCCTTTCTGTGAATTCCACTTTTAGATCACGCAAAACAAAATCCTACGTAAGCCCGAGAAGCCTCGAACCATTGAGCCCCAGCACTTTGCGCTTTTCCTTTTCGGTTAGAAAGGTATTCGCCTTAAGCGAGCCCGTGAGGTAAGCAAGGTTTACTCCGGCCGTTTTGGAAAGAGGATAGTCCGTTGCGAAAAGCACTCGGTCAAAACCTATCGTTTTTCTGATTTCCTTTACCACCATCTCGCGGTCCATGAGCCAGTCCACCGCCGCCAAATCGGCATAAACGTTTCGGTATTTCTTTCCCAACTGCAACACCTCATGGAGCCAGATGCCGGGGATATAGGTGCTGTAGGCCCCAAAATGAGCCAGGACCAAAGGCACACTCGGATATTTTTTAAGAAGCGGTTCCCAAAGATCGGGGTGGGAGTCCCGGCTAAGCTCCGGAATTTCGAAAGGACCCGCGCCGCAACCGCAGTGGGATAAAATTATCGATTGGGTATCTTCGCAGTACTGAAACAGCAAATCCATGTTCTCGTTTTCCGAGGGGTTGAAAAACTGCGAGTAGGGAAGCAGTTTGATTCCACGTAGTTTCAACCGGCGGATTTCTTCGAGCTTTTCTTCAACATATTCGCTGCTTTTGGACAAATTAACGGAGCCAAAGCCTACCAGGATATCCGGATAATCGCTCACCCAGTCGGCGACATCCCGGTTTACGACGTGGGAGGGCGAATACAGGCTCGCTCGCAACTGGACCAGCATTTTCTCAAACGGGACTTTTTCGGACTGAGGAGACTGTGCATAGCCCTTTTTTAGCTTTTCCCTGATCTCGGGCCGGTCCAGGTCCGAGGGGTCCGTATCGGTTGCCAGAATGACGGCATGAGTAACGCCGGCGTCCAGCAGGTCGGAAAAAAACTGCAGATCGGGCAATTTCGGGTGGATATGAAAGTCTATCACCGGAAAAGGATCGGCTTTAAAGGATTCTTCCAGCATGGCGGGATCAATGGATAAACCTGGTCCTGTACGCCTGAATGCCCCTTTGCCCCTTACCAGAAAGTAGTCGTCTTGCGGTTGCGGGGTGTGTAGAGCCCGCAAGGCCAGGTATATCCGGTAAGAGACCCGAAAATCCGAGACCGACTTAACAAAGGGCTGAAGCATTTGGATCAGCGCCTTTCGATCTTCGTCGTTTTCAATGCGAAAAAGATCTCTTACCACGCGCCACCTGACATCGGGCGGATCGTTAACCAGCGCGTCAACGATCTGCTCCCGGTCGGCAAGGGGAGGAAAACCCACGTATGTTTGATGCTCTTTCATCGTAATCGCCGGTTGCGGCATGGTCTTGTAGACCATGCCGCCCTCTCAAAAGGTTGTACTGCCACTGTGGTTATGGGACACCATAAGGATGACGCCCCTGGAAACCTTCCGCTACCTCACTACCGGACCTACCGGCAGGACAGATCTCCCCCAAAGCGTCCCGAGCAGACCAGCAGCCGAGATATACATGGCCATGAGGGCATCGAGCATCCCCAGGTATCCCGCATACACTATCAGTTGCGGGTGGCCGGCCAGTCCGAAGTCCAAAAGCAAAAAGACGCCTTCAAGGGCGCCAAGCGTCAGTATTACCGCCCAGTTAGTCACAAATGAGGCGACCAGTACGTAGGTGTTGAAAATGGTGTAGGCCACCAGAAATACCAGAAGGGCATTGGGGTCGAGCACATACCATTTCACTGCCACGCCTAAATTGATCAAGCCGTAGACAACCCAGAACATGCCGTAAATTCCAAACACCAGCCCGGTGAAAAGCTCGTTTTTCTTAAAGCCGTTAAGGCATGCGAAGAAGTGAACCAGACCCACAATTACAGCGAGCGGAATAATAATGCTTACAGAATTTGGTCCAATCAGACCGGCGTTCAAAAAGCTCAGGGTGAAAAGCCCTATGCCAAAACTGGCCAATCCCACCGTGGACGGATCGGCTACTGCCTGGTTAACGATATTAAAGGTTTGTTCCTGCATTACTTCTCCTTCCTGGAAAAAGAGAATTTGCTTTTTTAAAATCCAAACGACTACGCCAGAAATGCCAATGAACTCCAAAACCTGCTCATCGAGCCCTTCGGCCCTGCTATTCACCCCCTTTTAATCAAATCCCATATCGTAATAAATCCAGGAATGGCTCTCGGGCGCTCACGTACCTCGCTAGCTCCGATACGCTTCGGATTTTGAAGCTGAAACTGAGTGGTATCCGCAAGAAATTAAGAACGGGGAGAGGACATGCGAGCAGCTTCCTTTGGCCGAACAGTTAACAGGGATTGCGATAGGCAAGATGCGTACCATAAATCCCGAAAATCTCCGCAACGACCTTAAAACCGGCCTGGTTTAAGGGTTTTAAGTGATCGATCAAGCTCTTTTCCAGCCCTGAAGACCCGGGCAAAATTGCCTCCGAAGGTCTGCGTGAAAACCGCACCAAATGGGCTATCTCACTGGTATGGTTTCAGAAACATCACCTTAGAGTCTTCGGCGCGCTTACCCCAGCAGACCCCATTTCCACTTTGGTTAATACTATCGGCTCGTTACGTATCTATTCAGGGATTTGGCGTGAGGCTATTCGCCTCAACCGCCACCGAAAGGGTCATGTTCTCGGGGGGCCCCGCACGCCCCGGGTTGAGCCCGCCCGGCAGTCGGGTCCCCGGGGAGCTGCCACCCCATTTTACCCAACCGACCCCACAGTCTGTTTTGCATCGTATTTTTCATTATTTACAACCACGCACAAGGTTTGGAGCTGAGGCGATGTTGCTCGTAGAAACGGCCGCAGGAATGTGCTCTGTGCGTCCAAGTCTTACCCCGTGTCTTCTCGAATGCAAGCTGAGCCTACAGTCCGCCCAACCGGTCGGGGGTATGGCACACATGTTGCCACTATGCGTTTCGGGGGAAGCCGGAAGGCCGCGGGACGAATCGGGCGGGTGTTTACGCCAGTCTCCGTTAAGACTTCGTGCGGCGCTCGACTAATAAGGTGTCTTTGCCTCGATCCCTAATGGAAAGAGTGACAATTG
Source organism: Syntrophobacteraceae bacterium (assembly GCA_031292215.1). Lineage (GTDB taxonomy): Bacteria > Desulfobacterota > Syntrophobacteria > Syntrophobacterales > Syntrophobacteraceae > SbD1. The sequence continues at coordinate 16,372 of JARLHO010000001.1, forward strand.
CAGCAGAGGATTTACATGGTTGAACATTACGCGCTCAAGCGATTTGCTGGAACATGCAAGCCCTATGACGAGACGGTCCGAACGGTTTGCGGGGAATGCACGGTCGGCTGCGGCCTTTTGGCCTACCTCAAAGACAAAAGAATAGTCGACATAGAGGGAGACGAAAACGATCCCGTGAGCAGGGGGAGGCTATGCGCGAGAGGCATCGCCTTCCATCAGTGCCTGGACCATCCGGATCGGATCGGCGCCATGCTGGGACGAAACAGTTTGAGCGAACCTTTCGACTCCCGGGATGATTGGGAAAAATCCCTGGATTACCTTGCGGAAAGGCTGCGGAAGATAAGGGCCCGGTACGGTCCCCGGTCTCTTACGATCGGGTGCGACCCGGAAGCGGGCCTTGATTTTTTCATCGGGGCCATGCGTTTTGCGCGCCTTTGGGGCACAGCCGATGTGTATCATCCCCTCTACGCGACAAGGGGAATAGCGACCAGGCCGGTTCCCGCGATCCCCTTTGGACCGCGCTGCACGGACTGGGGCAAATCCAAGTGCATCCTCCTTGTGGAAGCAGACCTTGCGACAACGCATCCGGTGGCTTTCGGACGGCTCTTAGACGCCCGGGAAAGAGGAGTCGAGATCATTTCCCTCGACAGCCGGTTTACTCCCACAATGAGCAAGGCCGACGAGGTCCACACCATCAGGCCCGACTCCGGCAACAGGTTTGCGCTGGCCTTGATGAAGGCCATGATCGAAGAAGACCCCCGAGTCGTCGAGTCGGCCAAAACGCTCTTTAATCGCTTCGATGACTGGAAATGTTCCTTTGATGCCCTTGATTTCGAGGAACTCGAAAGGATGACCGGCCTTGCGACCGGTACAGTCGAGGCCCTCGCCAGACACCTTGCCGCTAAAAGCCCCGTTACGGTAATTACCGGCAAAAGGCTTTCGGGGCGTGACAATTCGGCCATCTGGAGCACCATGGCGCTCGCCGCAGGCTGGGGCGAGAGGGGAAGCGGGGGCTGGTATCCGCTCGATGGGGGTCTTCCCCCCTTTCGACCATTTACGGACATCGACGAGTCGGACTCCCGGAGAAGACCAGCCGAAGACGGTAGAGGTTTGGGCAAAGATATCGACGAATCCTTTGAGATGTCCGAAGACCCTGAAAATCCCGTGAAAGCGCTCATAAGCTCTGGAAACTGCCTCTATGATTTTATGTCTACCATGCGCGGGATCGCTAAAGGCGCCGAACTGAGCATCCACTTCGGTCCGTTTCCAAACGATACGACGAACCTGGCCCATTTTGTGATTCCCGCAACTCTTTGGCCTGAGCGCGAGGCCGTAAGCTTTAGTAGCGACCGCGCAATCCGGTGGGCGGAAAGAATAATCGAGCCCGCGCAAGGGCTCCGGTCCGGCCTGGATTTTTGGATCGGCCTCGCCCAGCGGATGGCCGATGTTCGCCACCTCGAATGGAAAGCCTATTTTCCCTGGACAACAAAAGAGGGTGCAGCCGATACGAGAGCCTTTTACGGCTGGCTCCTCGAGCAGTCGCCACTTACCTCCGGGTGCGGGGTCGAGCGGATAATAGCAAATGATGGAAATACACCCCTCTTTTGGCCCATGGGTCCGGCGGCGCCTGCGGCCGGCGAGCGTAATATCGAACCCATTTTTCTACCCGCAGTTTTTGAGCCCCTTTCCCGGGATGAAGAACGGGAACGCTTTCCGCTGCTATACCAGGCAACCCGAACAATTTCTCGCTCCGGCGACGCGGATAGCTTCCGCCCTTTTATCCTGGAGCTCGAAGATGCGAACGCCGTTGAGATCCATCCGGATACGGCTGCAGTCCTCGGGATCGAAACCGGAGACGAGATCCTGGTCCACGGACCCGGTGAAACCATGGAGGCCTCGGCCCGGGTGTCTCGAATGGTTCCCCGGTGGCTGATCTGGTCCCCGCGAAGGCTTGGAAGTAATTGCGCGGTAGTTTGCAAAAAGGGTGAAACTCGCGAGGAAGCCTCCCGGATATTGAAAGAGTTTTTGCGATGAATCAGGACAAAAAAATGGACAAACGAGGCAATGCCCTGCTCTCGGATGGTTCGCGCTGCATAGGCTGTTTTGCGTGTGAGACCGCCTGTAAGCTCGAACATGATCTGGCGCCCGATACCCACCCCATCCGGGCGATCGTAACGGGTCCGCTCGAACGGGACGGCAGCCTCGTTCTCAGTTTTCTGCCGCTCACCTGCGCTCACTGTGAGACACCGGCCTGCGTGGCGGCCTGTCTTACCGGCGCCATGCAAAAAAGAGAAGACGGAATCGTTTTCTCCGATCCCGAACTTTGTATCGGCTGCCAGACCTGCGCGGTCGCCTGTCCCTTCGGGGTCCCCCAGCTTAATTCCAAAAACGGAAAGATCGCCAAATGCGACGGCTGCAAAGACCGGGTCGATCGCGGACTGTGGCCGGTGTGCGCGCTCAGGTGCCCGACCGGTGCGCTCCTGTTCGGCTCGCCTGTCCGGGTGGTCCAGGAAAAGAGGCAAAAAGAGGCGACACGGGTTGCCAATCGGCTCCTCGGAGTGGATACGAGCACGTAGCCCCAAATTGGATTGTGAAAGGTAAGAAGCGATGTTGACACTCAAAGGGACCCCTTCGGAGAGGGAGTTTCTACATCATGTGATCCGTGAAAGCGGACAGAATCTTTTGGAGTGCCTGCAATGCGGCAAGTGCAGCGGGGGATGTCCCATCACGTCAAACGAAGTCGGAGGCCCGAGAAGACTCATCGCCGAGATCCTTTCGGGAATGAAGGAAGCGGCTCTGGGCGACCCGACGTGGTGGTACTGCGTAAGTTGCGGGACCTGCGCAACGCGCTGCCCGGTCGAAATAAACATGTACAAGGTATCGACCGTGCTGTGTGAAATAGCCGGAAAGGAAGATTTTGCGCCTTCGGAGCCAGACATTCACAGGTTCGAAGAACTTTTCCTCAAATCTGTCGAGGAGCATGGGCGGGTCGAGGAGCTTCAGACGGCCATGATATTCAACCTGCGGTCGTGGAAGCCTTTTCGAGACGCAACCAAGGGGTTGCAGCTCATGCTAAAGGGCGCGATCTCTTTTAAGGACCTGCTGCCGGGCAAAAAGGCAAAACAGACCGAGGCGGGCCGCATATTCGAAAAAGTCCGCCGGGATAAAGACAGTGGAGCGGCGATATGAATGTGAGCTATTACCCGGGGTGCTCCCTGGAATCCACCGCAAAACCCTACGATCACTCGACCAGAAGCGTTTGCCGGCTCCTCGAAGTCGAGCTCCACGAGCCTGCCGGCTGGTCTTGTTGCGGCTCCTCGGCCGCCCTCAAGATGGATCGTCTCCTCTCGGTTTCTCTTGCCGCAAACAACCTGGCCCTGACCGAAAAAGAACGGTTCAAAGACGTGCTCGCCCCCTGTCCCTTCTGCTACCGGCGCCTTTTGAGCGCGCAGCAGGAAATCACCGGCGACCCGGCTCTACAGGCCAAAGTCGAATCGACTATCGATTCGGAGCTGCGAGGAGATTTGAAGGTCCTGAACACACTGGACTTCTTTCGCAACCGGGTGGGCCTCGAAAGAATACAATCGAAGGTGAAAACACCTCTAAACGGGTTGAAGGTGCTCCCCTATTATGGCTGCTACCTTCTAAAACCTCAGAATGTGACGCCTTTTGACGATCCCGAAAACCCTGTCTCGATGGACGAAATTCTCGCATCTCTTGGGGCCGAGGTGCTCGACTGGGATTTTAAGACCGAGTGCTGCGGATCGGGCCTGGCTCTTAGCAAGACGGAAAAGGTAGTGGAACTGAGCGCCCGCCTGATAGGGGAAGCAGTCTTTCGCTCCGCCGACGCAATAGTTGTCGTCTGCCAGCTCTGCCAGGCCAACCTCGACATGCGCCAGCACGAAATCGGAAAACTGCACGGGGCCAAATACCGGGTGCCGATCGTCTATCTTACGCAACTCATGGGGGTGGCGTTTGGCATCGGGGCGAAATCTCTTGGTTTACATCGTCACCTGGTAAACCCGCAGCCGGTTCTTCGACGCTACAAAGGATGATTTGATGAAAAGGGTTGGAGTCTATATCTGCCACTGCGGCACAAATATAGCCGGAAAAGTCGATGTGGCGGCCATCGCCGAGCAGATCGGCGAGGAGTCGGTCGAGGTCGTCGTTTCCAGGCACTACAAGTACATGTGCTCCGAGCCGGGGCAGAAGATGATCCGAGACGACATCGCGCAACTTGGCCTCGACCATGTCGTCGAAGCTTCATGTTCGCCCAAGATGCACGAGCCAACTTTTCGAAACGCCGTCTCCATGGCCGGAATGAATCAGTACATGTTCGAGATGGTAAACATTCGCGAACACTGCTCCTGGGTGTCCGAAAACAGCGAACTGGCAACGGATAAAGCCAAGGCCCTGGTCAAGGGCGCCATAGCCCGGGTGGTCCATCACCAGCCGCTCCAGGGGTCGCGCTGCGGGGTCAACCGATCGGCCATGGTGGTGGGAGGCGGAATCGCCGGGATCACCGCGGCTTTAAAGATCGCCACCGCAGGCTACAAGGTCTACCTGGTCGAAAAGGATGAGATCATCGGCGGCCGCATGGCGCAGTTTGACAAGACCTTTCCAACGCTTGACTGCGCGGGATGCACCCTTACCCCCAAGACGAGCGAAGCCGGGCGCCACCCCAATATAGAGATACTGACAAAGACCGAAGTACTCGACGTTACGGGGTTTGTCGGCAATTTCTCGGTGCGTGTGCTCCAAAAACCACGATTTGTCCGAACGGATAAATGCACCGGTTGCGGAGACTGCCAGAAGGTTTGCCCGGTAAATATCGGCAGCGTCTTCGAGGTGGGGCTTGCAACGCGCCATCCGATAAGCCGGCCGTTTCCGCAGGCGATTCCCAACACCTATTCCATCGTCCGCTCAGGGATGCCGCCCTGCCAGGCCGCGTGTCCCGCGGGAGTAAACGCCCAAGGCTACATGACTCTTGCCGCGCAAGGTAAATTCGAAGCCGCCCTGGCCCTGGTTCGCCAGCGAATGCCCTTCGCCTCGATATGCGGAAGGATTTGCAACCGGTTGTGCGAGAGCAGTTGCAAGCGAGGCCAGGTCGACGCCCCTCTTGCCATATGCCACACGAAACGGTTCCTGGGCGACTTTGAAGCCGCGAACAACCCCGATGATATTGCTGCCCTAAAACCTCGCAGGGAAGAACAAATCGCGGTAATAGGCGCGGGGCCGGGCGGTCTTTCAGCCGCCTATTACCTGGCGCTGGAAGGATACCCTGTCACTATTTTCGAAAAACTCCCGATTTCGGGCGGCATGCTGGCGGTCGGCATTCCCGAATATCGGCTGCCAAAGGAAGTGGTGGAGCGTGAAATCGGAAGGCTAAAAAGGCTCGGAGTCCAAATCCGAACGGGAGTCGAAGTGGGCAGGGATATCACCTTGAACAAGTTGAGGAAGGAAGGCTACCGCGCGTTTTTCCTCGGAATCGGGGCACACAGAGGCTTTCTCCTCGGAATCGAAGGAGAAAAGGAGTTTCAACCCGTTCTTGACGGCGTCACTTTTCTTCGAGACCTCGGGCTTGGAAACCGCTTGGCGCCCGCAGACCGCGTGGTGGTAATAGGGGGAGGAAACGTCGCAATAGATGCCGCCCGTTCGGCCCTGCGACTGGGATGCTCAAAGGTCGCCATCGCCTATCGGCGCACCCGGTCGCAGATGCCCGCGCACGAGGAAGAAATTCATCATGCCGAGGAAGAAGGCGTTCAAATCCATTATCTCACCATTCCCAAACGGATAGTGGGGGTAAACGGACGCGTCACGGGGCTCGAATGCCTCAGGGCGCGTCTTGGGGAACCGGACGCAAGCGGCAGGCAAAGGCCCGTTCCGATCGAGGGCAGCGAGTTCGTAATCGAGGTCGACGCGGTCATTCCGGCAATCGGCCAGGAGGTAGACCTTGGAGGGTTGTGCGCAGAAGATGACTTTGAGATCACCAGGCGCGGAACCATTGTTGTCGATAAAGACACTTTCCAGACCAGGGTCGCCGACGTTTTCGCGGGAGGCGATGCGGTTTTGGGGCCGGCAACCTTTGTCGAGGCGGTCGCGCAGGGACGCCTCGCTTCTCTATCCATCCACAACTACCTGCAGCACGGTTTCCTTCGCGAAGTAAAAGCCGCGGAAAAACCCGTGGAAAAAGTACTTAGCCAGGAGGAACTCGCAAGGGCCCTCCCGATCGTGCGGCAGCGCATGGCGCTGCTTTCCGCCCAGACGCGGACGGGATCTTTTGACGAGGTGGAGCTCGGACTTTCCGCCGAACAGGTCGAGCAGGAAGGCAAACGGTGTCTTTCCTGCGGCCTGTGCTGCCAGTGCGGCGAGTGCGCCGCCAACTGCGGGCCGCAGGCAATCGATCTGACCGAAAAAGATCGCATCAGGCCACTGGATGTCGGGGCCATCGTAGTCGCTACGGGCATCGATATTTTCGATCCCGCAAAGTTTCCCGAATACGGCTATGGAAGGTATCCCGACGTAATCACCAATCTCCAGTTCGAACGGTTGTGCAACGCTTCGGGGCCGACCGGAGGGCAACTCGTGCGGCCAAGTGACGGCAAGACGCCCCAAAGCGTCGTGTTCATTCAGTGCGTGGGATCGCGGGATCCTGCGCGCGGGGCCCCGTACTGCTCGAAGGTCTGTTGCATGATCAGCGCAAAGCAGCTCAGCATTTTCAAACACTTCAACCACGCAGGACAGGCCTACGTCTTCTATATCGACAACCGCACGGGCGGCAAGGGCTACGAAGAGTTCCTGCGCCGCGCGATCGAGGAGGAAGGCGCGCAATACATCCGGGGACGGGTTGCAAAGGTCTTCCAGGAAGGCGGTAGCCTTAAGGTGCGCGGGGAAAACAGCCTCGCGGGTGGACCAGTCGAGATCGAAGCGGACATGGTGGTTCTGGCAACCGGTCTAACCGCTCGAAGCGATTATCTCTCGGTCGCAAGAGCGCTAAATCTTTCCACAGATAAGCACGGCTTCTTTATCGAACTGCACCCAAAGCTTGGGCCGGTCGAAACAAGCCTTGCGGGCGTCTACCTCGCCGGGGCGGCACAGGGGCCCAAGGACATCCCGGAATCGGTTGCCCAGGGAGGAGCGGCCGCGGCCGAAGCGCTGGCGCTGTTTAGCGTCGGGCAGGTGGAAGTCGAGCCAACGGTAGCAACAGTAATCGAAGCCCGCTGCACCGGCTGCAGGACATGCGAGAGTCTTTGCGCCTACCAGGCCATTTCCTTTAACGAAGAAGAAAAGCACGCAACGGTTAACCAGGCCATGTGCCAGGGATGCGGGACCTGCGCGGCCGCATGCCCCGTTGCGGCCATAGCCGTCAGCCACTACACGCCCGACCAGATTTTCGCGCAGATCGAGGGAATACTCGGATGAATCCATTCGAACCAAGAATCATAACGTTTCTTTGCAACTGGTGCTCCTACGTGGCAGCCGATGCCGCCGGAGTCTCTAGACTTTCTCAAAAAACCAACACGAGGGCCGTCCGGGTTTTCTGCTCGGGCATGGTAGACCCCAACTATGTGATCAAGGCATTCGCACAGGGCGCGGACGGCGTTCTGGTGGCAGGGTGTCACCCCGGAGACTGCCACTACATCGCCGGAAATATCAAGGCCCTGCGCCGCTCGTTTCTTCTCCGAAAGCTTTTGGAGGAACTCGGAGTCGATGAAAAGCGTTTCCGGCTCGAATGGATCGCGGCCTCCGAACCGCACAAGTACGCGAAGGTCGTAAACGAAATGAGCGAACAAATCCGAGCCCTTGGCCCCTTTTCACCCGGTTGCGTTCGAGATTGAATTAAACGGGCCGGCTCATCGAAAATGGATTTATCGACCCAAGGAAGGAGTTTTTCGAAGTGGAAGCAAAAAAAGTGGCCGTATACGCCGCCACTGGTTGCAGAGCATGTGAGAACGCTATTTTGGATATCAGCTTCCAGGTGAATTCGCTGGATCGCTTTGCCCGCTTTGAATTCTGGCCCTACCTGCTCGGCTCCCGGTTGGAAGATCTCGAAAAACCCGGCGATATCGACGTCACCTTCTTTACGGGGGCGATAAGCACCGAATGCGATGAAGAAGCGGCGCGAAGGCTCCGGGAAAAATCGAAAATACTGGTGGCTTTCGGCGCCTGCGCGGCCTTCGGTGGGCTCCCGGGCCTTGTAAACCTGCAACAGGCAAAAAAGGCGCCCGAGGGTTGCGAGGATGGGACACCGGAGTTGCCGGGACTGCGGCGCCGCGTCGCCACACTCCACCAGATCGTTCCGGTAGACTATTTTGTTCCCGGCTGTTCTCCGCCTCAAAATTACACCTGGACCATAATGCAGTCCCTTGTCTGCCAATCCGGCGCCGCCGCCAGGATGTCCTTTGCGGCCTCACGGCTCCCCCGGCGCATCGCCCGCTCGGTCCTCTCCGGGGTACTACCGCCTTCGGGCAGCGTCTTTGCCGGAGAAAAAGCCGTATGTGCGAGTTGCGGCAGGATGAAGCAGGAAAAGTTGTTCGCATCCCTTAACCGCATCCACCGGATCGAACCCGACCCCTTGCGCTGCCTGCTCGAACAGGGGTTGCTTTGCCAGGGGCTAGCCACCCGGGAGGGCTGCGGAGGTCTTTGCACCGGAGCGGGCCTACCGTGTCGGGGGTGCTTTGGAAAAGCCCAAGACATCTACGATGCCGGCGCCAAGATGGTCTCCGCAGTCAGTTCGACATTTGATACGACCGAGGCCGCCGAGATGCAAAAGATCGCCGAGGCCTTCGTCGATTTGGCGGGCACATTCTATCGCTACACAGCACCCGCTCAATGCGCCCTGCTCCAGACGCCGGAGTCCAAACGGCCGGCCGACGAGGATTTCGAAGCCGCGGGCGGCGCCTGCAATGGTTAGCGGAAAATATGAAGGAAAAGAATTTATGTCGACCATAAACATCGGTCCTCTGAGGTACCTGGAAGAGCCTTCGCAAATCTCGATCGGCCAAAATGGCGAAGGTCTAAGATCGTTCTACCAGGTTACGGCCCCGCGAGATATCGCCGCGATGTGCAAGGGGCGGCCGGCCGAAGAACTGCCGCGAATTCTTACCATCCTTTCACCTTCCCATCATATTGCCTCCGCAAAGGCCCTCGACAACCTTTTCGGGATAAGGATTCCGCCCGCAGCTGAAAATATCCGCAAAGCCCTGGGGGAAACCCTTACTCTCATTCATCACGCAAGAAAGCTCCTGTTTCTGCTCCAATCTTCGACAAATCCCCCCGGGACTCGGGAAAACTTGCGAATCGCGGTCCCGTCGTCGCAGCGCCGAACCGTCGATGAGATCATGAAGGGGATCGCTGCTTTTCAGGAAGCAGCTTATATTTTGGGCGGCCGCTATCCTCACCCGGTCACAGTCGTCGCAGGAGGTGTTAGCCGGCCCATAAAGGAAGTCCATAAGAGACGCCTCCAGGAAATCGCAAGGACCTGCCTTCCTTACGCATTGCGGCTGCGCGACATCTTCTCTGAAACGGTCATTGGCAACGGTTGGTACAAGCCGATCAATATTTCCTTTCGCCCGGTCGCCTCGATCACCTCCGGCGAGACGGAAAATGAGGTCGTGGCTACCGATAAAACGGGCGCCGAAGCAGCGAGATTTGCACCCGAGAAGGTCTTGGATACCTTGGAAATCCTTAGCGAACCCTGGACGTATCTGCCCTTTGTCCATGAAAAGGGCAAGACATGGGAGGGACCTCTTTCCGATAAAACCGAGGGTCTTTTTTTCGTGGGCCCCCTGGCGCGGCTAAATCGCGCCACCCCCCTCGCCGCCCCACCGGCCGAGGCGGAAAGGCAGCGCATGATCGGCTGTCTTGGGGCGCCGCCACACTTTAGCCCCCTTGCAGGCTACTGGTCGATCCTCGTTGAACTCATCGCTTCGGCCGAAAAGTGCGAAACCCTTTATTCTGAAGAAAACCTTTCCGGGACCGAGACAAGAGTTGTTGCAACCGGGTCCGGACGCCGAGGGCTCGCGGCCTTCGAAGCTCCCGAAGGCTTTGTGTGCCACCGCTATGAAGTAGACCAACGCGGCTTGGTTGAAGATGTGACCATTTTGGACGCAGCTTCCGAAAACAATGGTCTTCGCTCTTTTCTTACTCAGAAAATCGCCGAAGAAGCCTTTGCCGCCGGGCAACCGTGGGATCAGGCGAAAAAAACGATCGAACTGAGCCTCGTGCCCTTTTGACCCAAGGAGAATGGAGAAAATGTTTAAAACCGTCATTATCGACGCCAGGAAATGCTCGGGATGCCGTTCGTGCGAGACATACTGCTCGCTTAAGCACGAGACGTTCTGCGCTCCCTCCAGGGGCAGAGTCCGCATCGTCAAATGGGAGGAGGAAGGAATTTTTGTGCCCATCAGTTGCATGCGGTGCGAAGAACCGGCCTGCGAGCTGGCGTGCCCTCAGCGCGCGACGTACCGCAACTATTCCACGGGGGCGATGGAGGTGGACGCAAGCCGTTGCATCGGCTGCATGAGCTGTGTTTTCGCATGCCCCTTCGGCGCTACCTTTCTAGACCAGGGAACCGGAAAAGTCCTGAAGTGCGATCTTTGCGGCGGGGATCCTACCTGCGCGAAGGTGTGCCCCACAGGAGCACTCACGTGCGAGGAGATATCCAAGGAGACTTATCTCAAACTTATCAGAAACGCCGAACAGATTCCACGGCTGGTAAGAGAAGCCCTGGGCGGCAGTGAACTGGACGCAGCGGGCTGATATTTCTCCGTAGCCGCCCGCATGGAGGCAAGCGCAGTCATGATTACCCCTATTCAGGTACCCCGGCACATCCTGGGTCTCCATTCCCGGGTGCCTAAGAAGAGCCGCAAAATCGTTATCCTGCAGTGGCTAAAAGACAACGGGGCCCCGGTTGCCGATGGCGAAACGGTGCTGGTCCTCGATACCAGGAAGGCGACCGTGGAGATGGTCTCACCGGCTTCCGGCCTTTTGTTTCACCTGGTAGAGGTCGATGTGAGAGTAAACGTCGGGGACACCCTGGCGGTAGTAGCCAAGAGCGTGGAGGAGTTTCGGGACTACCTTGGCTGGACGGTCGACAAAGCGCCCCTGGTCTTGTCGGAACGTGAACACCTCTAGACAGACCTTCAAACATACGAGGATGCTTCCATGAAAGCCGATGTAGTGGAAATAGGCGCCGTTGTGCAAAGGGACGGGGAAAAGTTTGCGATCGCCCCCCATATACCGGGTGGATTTATCGATGTCGCCAAATTTCGAAGGCTTGTCGATGTCGCCGAAAAATTCAACGCCACTGCCATGAAGCTCACTTCCGGCCAGCGCATAGCCATCGTGGGCCTAAACGAAGAAGATCTCCCGGCAATATGGGAGCAGGTCGACATGAAAATCGGCAGCCTGATCGGGCTGTGTGTCCGGATGGTGAAATTTTGCCCGGGGACCACTTATTGCCGGCACGGTAAACAGGATGCCATGGGGATGGGGCTAAAACTCGACGAACTCTACCACGGCAGTGTGCTTCCCGCAAAATTTAAGATCGGGGTCGCGGGCTGTGAATACTCTTGCGCTGCCCCGCTCACAAAGGAAATCGGCCTGCGGGGCATGCCCGAAGGATGGACCCTTACCGCCGGAGGCAATGGCGGCGCAAAGCCAAAGTTTGGACAGGTAATGGCCGAGGGGCTGGGTGACAAACAGGCGCTTGAGGCTATCGCCCGGATCGTGGAATTTTTCAAGGGGTGCACCTGGGCCAACAAAATGCGCATGGGCGCGGTAATCGACAAGATCGGCTTCGACGAATTCAAAAAGGCGGTATCCGCCGGTTAGACCCTCACCAGCCACTGTGCGCCGCACCTATTTTTTTGAGGATATCGGGTATGGGTAAAGACGACATTTTGAGCAAGGCAGCTATTCTCCAAAGAGATCAAACGACTTACGCGATCATTGCACCTTTGCCCAATGGCGTGATGGACGTCCCTACTGCTCGCAGGATCGCGGATACGGCCCAAAGATTCGGCGTAACGCGGCTAAAGGTCACCGGCGCTCAGCGCCTGGCGCTCCTGGGAGTACGGGAAGAAGACATCGACGGGGCCTATGAGTCGCTCGGCGTAAAACCGCAGCAGGGCGGCGAGCTGTGCCGGCAATACATCAAGGTCTGCCCCGGGAACAGTTTCTGCTCGCGCGGCCAACAGGATACGCTCGGATTCGCCCACAAGGTTTGGGAGCGGTTCTACCCGGTTCCCAAGATAACCGCCAAGGTGAAGATAGGGGTTGCTGGCTGCTACAATTCCTGCGTTGAACCGGCGATAAAAGATATCGGCCTCATCGGGCTTCCCAAGGGCTGGGTCATTATGGTTGGAGGCGCCGGGGGCAAAGACCCGATGCTCGGGGAAATCATCGCCCGCAACCTCGATGATGAGCGGGCGCTCGAAGTAATGGAGAAGATTCTAAAATATTATCGAGGGGTTTCCTCGCGGCCCCAGACCAGAAATCAGCGGCTCGGCGTGATCCTTGCCCGCGAGGGCAAAGGGCCCCTTTTGCGAGCATGCGGACTGGAGTAATCTTTTAATTGCCCGAGGGCGGGAGTTTTCTTAACGGGGGGGAATGAAATGGAAAAATGGGAATGTTCGGTTTGCGGTTACGAATACGATCCGGCGCTCGGGGACCCGGAACATGGCATAGCCCCGGGGACCGCCTTCGAAGCGATTCCGGATTCGTGGTTTTGCCCGAACTGTGGCGTAGGCAAGGAATTTTTTAAAAAGGTCGAGTAATTTCAGGCAGGGAGGCCTCATGGATCTGGACGGAAAAAAGCCGGTTTGCGGCACATGCGCCAATTGGGGCGGCAAAAGAGACTGGGCGGAAGACGGGACCATCCGGGTAAGCGCTGCCGCTAAAGGGCTATGCGAAAAGCTCAAAAAGTTCAAGGCGCCCCAGGGAGGGTGCGACTTCTGGACGCAGTGTTGCGGCAACTGAGCACGGGCTCAATCGCCTCCATTTTTTTCAAAGAGGGTTGATGGCTCGATCGCCCCCCTTTTTTTCAAAGGGGGGTTGGGGGGATTTCTAATCTGTTCGTACAGCACGGATAAAGTTCATCTACTTTAAGAGTATCAAGTGTTGGAAATCCAGAGTACTGATAACCCTAAATTTCCAAGGACCTTACCTTCCTATGTATAGTATGGATTGGCTTAGCTCAATCAAACCCTTTTTTTTCAAAGGGGGCTGAGGGGGTCGGGGGGATTTACTCTACTGCCGATTGGGTTTTACGCACCGTACCCACAACCCGATCACCCCGGTAACAAACCATACACACTCGGACATCGCTATTTTCCTCCCCGCCTTTGGGACCATATATGATCTGCCGTAAGTGGCTCGAATATAGGGCCGTCGGACACCGATCAGTAGATACTGATCCTATCCAATTTTTGCCCGATTCTCTCGTTTGGCTCTCCAAAAGGCTCCAAACGCTCCATAATAGGTTCGGAGGAGTACAGCTACGGAGAAATTCATTGCCGTCTACTCCTCGGATCTCAGGGCGGGTACCGGACGGTAGTCGCAATCCTTTCTTCATCAGGTCATCAATTCCGTCGAGGTTTATGCTCTCGCAGCGAGAACCGTCTGGATGTCGCAATCCCTTCTTCATCAGGTCATCAATTCCGTCCTAACCTTACGTCGGCCACTACGGCAACGGCTGCTAACGTCGCAATCCCTTCTTCATCAGGTCATCAATTCCGTCGAAGCATGTAAAAGAGGACTTAAAAGACATGCTTGGGAGGGGAGCATTACCCGTTTCTAACATTCTTCGACAACCCCCACCGCGATCCCTATAAAAAGGAGCTGGACATTCCCCCTGACTTCCCCTAATGTACATTGGGAAACCGGGAGGAAACGAGATGATACAGGACTCTGGGGCGCTTCTTTCATTTTGCGGTCAGCCGTTTTCTGTTGAAGAACTGATTTTCATCCAGAGCATTGCCAAAGATTTCAGCGGTCTTGGACGGACCGAGATCGCTAATACGATCTGCGAACTGCTGCAATGGGTTCGCCCCACCGGCAAGCTCAAGACGGTTGAATGCCGCG
>JARLHO010000035.1 GCA_031292215.1 Syntrophobacteraceae bacterium
TCCACGCCCCCTGCCCATCCGACCCACAACCCCGTGTTCCCAGCCTTCGACATTGAAAGCTTCAGGACCCCTTCTTCAGCTCTTAGAGGGCACATCCGGGCTTCATCATTTTTTGAGGAAACAGTATATCGAATATCCAGCTTTTAACTGCATCCAATCGCTTATGCGAAGGAGCCCCGGGGCGGGTTCGTCTCGGTTCCAGGGCTGTTCGAACAAAAGAGGCTCAAGGCCTGCCTCTTTTAGGTGGTTGCAGGTTTCCAGCCGGTCTTCGACGAAATAGTGAATGCCCATCCGATGGAGGATGGCGAGCTTGGATTCGGGAGAGCCGGAGGCGATGACGGTTATCTTGGTTCGAGAAACGTCGGGGAGGATCGAAAAAATCCACTCGGAGATGGACTCCGCGCCGCAGCGGGCGGTTACAAACCGGAGCGGGGCGGCCTTGGCAAGTTCGGTAAGCACTTCGGGGGCGCCCGGAATCGGCGGGATCTCCCGGGTGTGTTCTTCATCGAGAGTCAGGTCTATCAGGTCGTCGATGATTTTTTTCTCCAGGCCCAGACAATCATAGAGGTTGTAGCAGAGCATGTCCTGCTTGGAAAGGCGAGTTAAGCCGTATCTTTCGTGGGCAAGCCTTACAAAGACGGCCATGGTGTCGGCCACCACCCCGTCGATGTCGAAGGCGAGAACTCCGGGGTCTATGGGTAGGACGTGCGGCCGGCTCATTTGTATTCTTCCGTACGGCAGGCCATAGCGGGTTCATCGAAGCGGAGCCATACCTCGTAGATGCCTTCCTCCAGTTTCGAATGGACAGCGTAGCCAAGACAGTGGAACACGGCGAGCATCGCCCGGTTGGCGGCCAGAACGTAAGCTACAAGTCCGGTGATTCCCTTGTCCTTGGCAATTTCTGCGACATAGTGGACAAGGAAGGTGCCGATCCCCTTGTGCTGCCACCCGGAGCCGACCGCGACATCGATTTCGGCCATATTGGTCTTCTGATCCAGGATGTAGCGGGCGATCCCCGCGATCTTCTCGGCGCCTATCTCCCCGGTAACGGCGATAACCGACATGACATGCTCGTAGTCGATATTGACCATCGCCTGGACGTTTCTGTGCGGGAAGGCCTTCATCGCCGAAAGGAAACGAAAATAGATGTCTTCGAAAGGAAGGGTGTAGAAAAACTCCTGGAGCGCGCGCTCATCGGTTGGCTTTATCGGGCGGATAAAAAGCGGCATATTGGGCGGAAATACCTGGCTGGTCTCCCACTGCCCGGGATAGAGAGGCTCGTAGATGGGCGGAGCTATTTGATCTTCGTAGACGTAGTGAATACTTTTGGCCTCGTTCATCAACTGATCGCGAAAGCGTGGATGGGCAATGTTTATAAGGGCCAGCGCCCGTTCGCGGATAGTTTTGCCGTGCAGGTAGGCAACGCCGAATTCGGTGGCGACATAGCCAACCGTGCTTCGAGGACTCACGACTCCCGCGCCGTCTGTCAGATGGCTCACAATCCGGGATTTTCTGCCATCCGAAGTCGTGGAGGGCAACACGATAATTGTCTTTCCCCCTGGCGAGCTGGAAGCGGCGTGCATAAAGTCGACATAGCCCCCTATCCCGCTGTAGACCTTGTGGCCCATCGACTCGGCGCAAACCTGCCCGCTAAGATCTATTTCCAGCGCCGAGTTTATGGCGACCATGCGATAGTGCTGCCGAATGAGTTTGCGGTTATAGACGTATTCGACCGGGTAGAACTCCACTTCGGGATTGTTGTCTACAAAATCGTAGAGTTTCCTGCTGCCCATGCAGTAGGTGGCGACGATTTTGCCGTGGTTTAACGTTTTTTTAAGCCCTGTTACAGCGCCCGAATTGATAAGATGCAGGTGAGCATCGGTAAGGACCTCCGTATGGATGCCCAGGTCCTTTTTGCCTTCGAGATAGATCATGACCCAGTTGGGGATTCTTCCCACTCCCGTCTGGATCGTGGAGCCGTCCTCGATGAGCGGAGATATGTATCGGGCTATGCGTTCGGCGACCGCGCTTCTTTCCCGGAAGACGATCTCGGGCAGAGGCTCGTCATGTTCCATGGTGTAGTGAAACCGCGACGAGTGGATAAAGGAGTCCCCAAGCGTTCTTGGCATTTCGCGATTAATCTGGGCGAAAACCACGCTTGCCGATTCGACGGCGCATTTGTCCATGCCAACCGATATTCCCATCGAGCAGAAACCGTGTTCGTCGGGGGGCGATACCTGGACCAGGGCGATATCGAACTTCCAGAGGGGGTCTTCCTGGAAAAGACGGGGTATGGAAGAAAAATAGATGGGGATGTAGTCGGCCAGCCCATCATTTACCGCATCCCTGGATTTTGGCCCGACAAAGAGGGTCTTCAGCCGGGCGTTTTCCTCAAGCGGCTTCCAGTCTTGGGGAAGCGAACCCATGGAAAGGTTTTGGACTATCTCGATATCGCGATGCCGGGGCAAAAGCCTTAGCAGGGCGCGCACCAGGTGCTGAGGCTCTCCGCAACCCGACCCGATATAGATCCGGAGTCCGTCGCGCAAGATCTGGCGCAGTATTTCGAGCTCGCTTACTTTGCGCTGTCGAACTTTGTCTTTGTATCCGTTCATGGACTGGAATTCTCCGCCGAGCTGGTTTGAAAAGTTCCCGGCGGGCCGCGTTCCGCCAGGCCCGCCCACCGGCCCCAACTACTAGAAGCCGCCAACGTGAAAAGGACTTTTCCCGAGTTTCAATTCGTCCATTGGCGGGGGGCGACTGCCCAAAAGAAATGTGCTACTTATAGCATAGAGGACTGCAAAAAGGGATTACATAATGGGCCGGCGGCCGAAGGGGGGGGCGCAAAGCCAGGCCCCGGCCAAATGGCTGGGATAATGCTAAAATGAGTGGATAGGTAAATTAGTTGCTTTGTAAAATCGCGGAGATAGTTTAGCATAGCGGCCGTGAATCGGTTTCTCCGCGCGCTAAATAACTTTTTAAATCGGAAATGGGCTGGAATTGCATGAATGCCGATATTCTCAGACGAGTCGTTCGGGCCATTGCCGAGGGTTCACAGAACGATCTTGATCGACTAGCCGATAAGATTGTTGAATCAGAGCGGAGCTCTGGCCATGTAAAGCTTGCCGCTCAACTCGAAGGAATTCTCAAACAACCTAAACGACGCCGACCGATTACTTCCCCAAAAGCGGATATCGGGGGTGCCCTCAATGAGCTGCCGCTCAGTCGGAGGCACGGCGAATCTCTTGCCACACTTCTAGCCACGGAATCACTAGAGCACCACATGGTGCTGCCGCCTGCGACCGAGGAGCGCTTTGCCCGTATTGAATCTGAGTACGCCGCCAGGGATAGACTGCGACTATATGGACTTCGACCGAGGAAAACGGTTCTTCTTTATGGTCCGCCCGGGTGCGGGAAATCGCTCGGAGCCAAGCGCCTGGCATGGAATACGGGCTTGCCGTTAATGAAGGTTCGCTTCGATGTTCTCATTTCGTCTTTCTTTGGAGAGTCAGCGATCAACCTTCGTGCCATCTTCGTCGCAGCCAAAGAGCGCCCTTGCGTCTTATTGCTCGATGAATGCGACTTCATCGCACGCTCACGAACGAACACCAAGGATATCGGAGAGGCGTCGCGGATCGTCAATTCTCTCCTCCAATTGATGGAGGAATACGATGCGCCGGGTCTGCTCGTTGCGACAACAAACGTCGAGTCATCGCTCGATTCGGCATTGTTTCGCCGGTTTGACGATGTGTTCCTGGTGCCATTGCCCGGCCCCAGTGAAATTAAGAAGCTATTGAGGATGACTCTGTCCACAGTAAAGCTCGCCGAGCCGATCGACTGGGGGCGGCTTGTTGAGCATCTGTCCGGTGCATCGGCAGCGATGGTTGTCAAAGCAGCGCAAGACGCTGCTAAGACCGCAGTCCTCGGAGGGCGGGAACTCGTTACTCAAGCCAACCTTCAGCAAGCTATCGCTGAGCAGCAAAGAACCGATGCGTCCGCGCGAGGGGAATAGCGAATGTCGAACGAGCACAATTTCGAATATCTTCCTTTGATTCGCCGGTATCAAGGTCGCGCACGCCTACGCGGCGGTGGAGAACCGTCCCCTCTGACACTGGCAAATCGGATTGCCCGGCAAGCACATAGCTCGGATCTACGCGCCGCCGCACTATCACTCAGCGCAAACTGGCAGGAGCGCAAGGCGCAAAGAGAGGGGCAGGCGCTTCCCGCTATCCCGAAAGACATTCCCATTCTCTTGCAGGTTGACCCGGGTCTTGACTTGGATGCACTGCGGAAAAAATTCTCGTTCGAAATTGTCGCGGAGCAGGAAGAAGGCTACGTCATTGTTGCATCTGAAGATATTCAGATTACTCCGTTTCTTGCAATGCTCGATGGCTTTGCCGGGGAAGTCTACGGCTCGGCAACTATCGCGCAGGTACACAGACTATTTGACGATCCGGATCAAACCGACCGCCTTGGGCGTATTCTCTCCGAACGTCTCATGGATGAATGGGGGTACATCGGCAACGATCAAGTTTATATCGTTGATATCGGAATTGCCTGTGCAGGCACCCAAGAGATCCCGGTTCGTCCCACGCGCGGCAATCGAAACACGGACGCTAAGTGGGCGGCGAAGCAATCCGAGTGGTCACAAGCGCGAGCTAATGCATATGACTTGTGGGACAGAATAAAGATCGACCGAGAAGAGGAAATTACTCGGTTCGCCAATTTTTATCATGCTGAGATTCTGCACCTCATCGACGGCGCGGAATTTGATGCCGGCATCCTTCCTGACAGTTTTACTATCAGGCTCAAAATCGTTGGCAAGGGATTAAAGGATTTTGTTCTCAACTATCCCTATGTCTTCGAGGTTGTCGAGCCGGAAGACATTGTTCTACCCCAGAGAAAAGTGGGTGAGGGCACCCGGCCCGAACTTGCCGCGGCGCCCACCGAACCTGATGCCGATGCGCCGTCGGTCTGCCTGATCGACAGCGGCATCCAGGAGGGCCATGTCCTTATTCAGCCGGCCATCGATCAAGGAACATCGCATTGTTTCTTGCCTGGGAAAAATGCTGGTGACGTGGGGGACGAAGTTGGCCCTGGCGGGCATGGAACGCGCGTGGCCGGCACCATCCTCTATGGCGAAGTCGTGGCCAGGGCGGGCACACCACCACTCCCGTTTTGGATTCAGAACGCCCGCGTGCTGGACGAAAACAACCGAATGCCCGTAGAGCTTTTTCCGCCGGAGGTGATGCGCTCGGTTGTTGAACGATTCCACAACGGCGCGCGCCGAACACGTATTTTCAATCATTCGATTAATGCCCAAGGGTACTGCCGCACGAGATACATGTCCGCGTGGGCAGCGGAGATCGACTTGCTTTGCGCAGAAAATGACGTCCTTATCATTCAGAGTGCCGGCAATCTGCCAATATCCGGGCAGACTCCGTACTTGGGCGTTAAAGATCATTTAAACGCCGGCCGCAACTATCCGTTGTATCTGTGCGAGCCATCGGCACGCATTGCCAATCCCGGGCAAAGCCTCCAAGCGCTCACGGTCGGTTCGGTCGCTTACGGCGCATTGGAAGCTGGCGACTGGCGTACTTTCGCGCCAGAGTCCAATTATCCATCGGCATTCTCGCGAACCGGACCTGGTATCTGGAATGTCATCAAACCGGAGGTCGTGGAGTACGGCGACGACGACATTCGTACGAGAAACCAACCGCCAGACGTGCAGGCCGGTGGCGGAATACCATTGGCGTGTCCCGAGCTTGTTCGCTCGACAATGTTTCCGCCGGGGCCGGCGGTTGACCGGGACGAGGCGGGAACTTCCTTTGCCGCACCGAAAGTGGCCCGCATCGCCGCGCAATTGCAGCGACTCTTGCCAACAGAACCCGCGCTTTTGTATCGTGCGCTCCTCGTTCAGTCCGCTCAGTGGCCAACATGGGCGGAGAACATCTTGGCCCGGCTTCGTGCGCAAGAGTTCGAACTAAGCGGCGAGCAACGGCAGAAACTCCTGGATAACGCATCATGGATAATCCGTTCCATCGGGTATGGGATTCCTGACGAGACCCGTTCAACGGTTAACACAGACCATCGCACGACCCTAATCACGAGCGGCGAAACGCACATCCACACCGGGGAGTGCCATGTCTACCAAGTTCCTATTCCAGCGCCGTTGCGCCGGCAATCCGATGAGTTCGAAATCCGGATCGATGTGACTCTGTCCTACGTTGCTCAGCCGCGTCGCACGCGGCGGAACCTGCGACACTATCTATCAACCTGGTTGGACTGGAAGACCAGCAAGCTGGGAGAAGGGATCAACGACTTTCGCATCCGTGTAATGAAGGATACGGAAAACGACATTGAGCCACTACCTGGCTCGGTCCTTCCCTGGACTCTTCAGGAAAGCCCGAATAGCGGCTTTATACGCGCTACCAAACGCAACAGCGGCACTGTGCAGAAAGATTGGGCCATTGTCAGATCAAACACATTACCCGATCACTTCTGTATTGCAGTCCAGGGCCACCAAGGGTGGAGTCGCGATCCAGACTCTACGGCGCGCTATGCGTTGGCGGTCACATTTGAAATTGTCGGGCAAGAAATTAATATCTACGACCCCTTGCGGACGGCAGTTATCGAGGTTCAAGCAGAGGTTGAAGCTGAGGTTAACGAGGTAGAGGTCGAGGTAAACGAGGATGAGTAGGTCAATTTGGCGATAAAGGAAGCGGTGGGTGAAGAGTAAAGAGTGAAGGAAAAGGAGTTTTTTCCGTTTACTCTTCACTGCTCACTGTAGGGAGGGAACGGGTAATGCTGATTGCAATGGCGCAAATCGATCCTTTTGTAGGGGATCTGGAAGGCAACACGCTAAAGATTTGCGAATTTGTGGAACGAGCCAAAAAGGCCGGCGCCGAGCTGGTCGTTTTTCCTGAATTATCGATAACCGGGTACCCGCCGCGCGATCTGTTGGACAAGCGCGGTTTTGTATCCGACAGCATCGGGTGCTGGGAGCGCATTGCGCGGGTAGGCTTGGGGGTCGGGGTAATTTTTGGCGCCGTATCCATAAATGAAGGGTACGGAAAGCCCTATTACAATTCGGCGGTTTTTTTCGAAGACGGCCACCTGAGGTCTGTAACGCACAAGATGCTTTTGCCCTCCTATGACGTGTTCGACGAGGAGAGATATTTCGAAGCGGGTAAATGCGCCGATTGCATCGATTTCAGAGGCAAGCGGATCGGGGTTACGATCTGCGAGGACGCGTGGAACGATCCGGATTATCTGCCCGGTCCTCTCTACGAGGCCAACCCTGTCTGCGAGCTGGGAAAAAAATCTATCGACCTGCTGGTAAATATTTCCGCATCGCCCTATCATGTGCGAAAAGCCGCCCGGGTCGGCGAGCTGCTCCAAAAACAGGCGGCCCGGGTCGGGGCGCCGCTGATCTATGTAAACCAGGTCGGAGGAAATGACGAGCTGATTTTTCAGGGCCACAGCATGGTCTGGGACGAAAAGGGCGAACTGCTGGCCTGCGGGGCCGATTTTTCCGAAGACCTCATAATCTTTGATACCGAGGGGGGCCGGCGCGAGCTGCCCGCACCGCAGAGCGACCCTGTCTCGGAGGTTATCGGCGCGCTCACCCTGGGACTTCGCGACTATGCCCGAAAGTGCTCCTTTGGTCGCGCGGTTATCGGCCTTAGCGGCGGGGTCGATTCCGCAGTGGTGGCCTGCCTGGCCGTACTCGCGCTTGGCGCGGAAAATGTCCTGGGTGTTGCCATGCCCGGCCCCTATAACGCGCCCGAGAGCCTTACCGACGCTCGTGAGCTGGCCCAAAGGCTGGCCATCGGTTTTGAGGTGGTTCCCATAGATGGACTCTTTTCGGCTGCGCTACAATCCATGGCGCCGATTTTTGGCGATCTGGCACACGACTTTACCGAAGAAAACCTTCAGGCGCGCCTGCGGGGCATGATTCTCATGGCAATTTCCAATAAATTCGGCAGACTGCTTTTGAGCACGGGGAATAAATCCGAGATATCGGTTGGATATTGCACATTATACGGGGATATGAACGGGGGATTGGCGGTCCTTGGCGATGTTCCAAAAACGATGGTGTACGCGCTTGCCCAAAGACTCAAAGAGCAACATGGATGGATCCCCGAACACATAATTACGCGGGCCCCTTCCGCTGAGTTGCGGGAAAACCAGACCGACCAGGACACTCTTCCGCCTTACGAGACCCTGGACGCCATTTTGAGCGAATATGTCGAGCAGCGGTTGCCGATCCGGCAGATCATAGACAAGGGATTTGACCCCGAAACCGTGCGCTGGGTGGCCAGGCGGGTGGAGATAAACGAATACAAACGGTGGCAGGCGCCCCCGATACTAAGAGTTACGACAAAGGCCTTCGGTATCGGCAGGCGCAATCCGATCGCGCATGGATATATCGAGACCTGAAGGATTTAAGGAAAAGGAGAGACGGATGAAAATTATAGAAGCCATCATCAAACCGTTTAGACTAGACGATGTGAAGGAAAAGCTGACCAGCCTGGGGATCAAGGGAATGACGGTATCCGAGGTGAAGGGTTTCGGGCGCCAGAAGGGCCACACGGAGATCTATCGCGGCGCCGAGTATGTAGTCGACTTTCTTCCCAAAATCAAAATAGAAGTGGCAGTTCCCGACTCGCAGGTCGCAGAGATCGCCGCAGCGATCCGGGACACGGCGAATACGGGCAAAATCGGGGATGGTAAGATTTTCATCATTCCCGTTGAGGAGTGCATTCGCATCCGGACCGGAGAGACCGGGGAGGGCGCACTTTAGGCGGGCGGCGTGTCGCCGCTGACGGGGTTGCCGCTTGCAGAATCGCCGCGGAAAAGCTGTTAGGCTGGCGTGCGTGAGGGTGCGGCGTGTCGCCGCTGACGGGGTTGCCGCTTGCAGAATCGCCGCGGAAAAGCTGCTGAGACTGTGTGACGGGGTGGCGTCGCTTACTACAATAGGCCCGCTTGCAAAAAACGCCGCTGAAAAGCTGTGTGGAGATGTTCCGACGGACATGGTTGCCGGGCCGGCTTTGCAAAAAATCGCCTGGCGCGCGAAAGAGCCAATATGAGTATTCATCCCAGTGTTATTCGAAAGTTAAAGCATCTGCGAGACCATTTCGCCAACCAATGTCGAAGCGACGTTCCAGGGTTGCTTGCGGCGCGCACTTATGCGTCCAATTTACGGGGGGCGCTAGCAGACGCGCCTGACGAAAACTCGCCCCGCGAGGGTTGGGCGCTGGCCGCAGTCGGCGGCCTTGGCCGCGGCGAACTAAGCTTTGCTTCGGACCTTGATTTGCTTTTCCTCTACAAAAAGCGGCTTCCCCAGCACCTGGCCGAATTCGTGCACGATCTGGCATACGGCTTGTGGGACACTGGATTCGAAGTCGGACACGCCACCGCTTCGGTCTCAATGATCCGCGATATGGTGCAAAACGATTTCACCATCCTCACAAATTACCTTGAAGCCGGATTTATAACCGGGGATAAAGAGTTTTTCGACGAGTGGAAGAGCTCTTTTCTCAAACTCTTCGGCAAGACGGGAAAGCGTAGATTTCTCGAACACCTGAGGGCCTACAGGGATGAGCGGCTGAGGCAGTTTGGCGAGAGCGCTTATCTGCTGGAGCCCAACGTTAAAGATGGAGTGGGAGCGCTTCGCGACCTCCATTCGATCCGGTGGGCAGGCATCGTGTACCTCCAGGACCCCTCGCACGAGGCGATGGTTGGCCCCGGTTGGCTTATGGAGTCCGAAAAGCTTTGGCTCGACCAGTGCTATGATTTTTTGTGGCGGGTAAGGCTCCAGTTGCACCAGTTGGGCGGCAGAAGGCAGGACCGGCTGCTTTTCCCCGAACAGGAACTCATCGCCAAGCGGATGGGGTGCATGGACGGGGCCGAAGGAACGGCGGTGGAAGCTTTCATGCGCCTCTATTACCGAAGCACTTCGCGGGTCAGCAGAACGACCTCTTTTTTTCTGGAAAGGCTCGGGGAGCCCAAGAGAAAATTCCCCGGTTTCCACCTGCGCCGGCGAATTTTGCCCGGTCCGTTCCTTCTGGAAGGCAAGCACCTACACTTCATGGAGCCCGAGTGGGTGGGAAAAGACCCGCTTTTGCTCATGCGGTTTTTCTGGCAGGCGGCTTGCTCCGACGCCTACTTCCACCATAACGCGGGAAGAACAATACGGGAAAATTTAGGGGGCTTTGGAGAAAAGGAAAGGAAAAATCCGCTGGCGATAAGCCAGTTCTTCGACATCCTGCTCGATCCCCGCCATTCTTTCCGGGTGCTCAATACCATGCTGGAAACCGGGTTTTTGCAGACGTTCATCCCTGAATTTTCCGGCGTGCGCTACAAGGTCCAAGATGACGTTTATCATGTGTATACGGTCGACGAGCATCTTTTGCGCACGGTACGGGAGCTCCACCTGATCGAGGCCGGCGAGGTGGACGGCGAGGGACCCCTTGCAAGCGCCAAAGAGCTGATAAGTCCCGAGCAAAGGCGTATCCTTTTTCTCTCCGGGCTCTTGCACGATATCGGCAAAGGGTTCGGGAAAAATCATTCCATCCGCGGCGCACGAATTGCCCGGGAAATCGGGGAAAGGATGGGGTTGGGCGAGGAGCAAAACGATCTGCTCTGTTTTTTGATCGAGCACCATCTGCTTCTTGCCGAGACTGCCCTTAAACGGGATCTTATGGACGAAAAGCCCATAGCGCAATGCGCGGTGGCCATTAAGGACCGCAGGAGATTGCTTCTTCTCTACCTGCTTACGGTCGCAGACAGCCGCGGGACCGGAACCGAGGCATGGAACGCGTGGAAGGCCTCGCTTTTGCGCGAGCTTTTCTTAAAAGTCGACAGGCTGCTGCAGCGTCCCGACCTGGAACCGGAAAACATCGAGGCGCGGACTGTAAAGACGCAGGAAAAAGTCATGGCGCTTTTGAGCGACCAGGCCGAGAGCGAAAAGATAGCCGAGTGGATGGAGAAGCTTTCCTTCCGATATCTTTTATCCCAGCAACCTGCGGACATCCTGAAGCACTATGCCATGGAAAAGGAGTTGGCGGTGCGCTCCGTTTGTCTTCGGGCTGAACCGATCGAAGGCGAGATGTGGCAGATAACGGTCGCAACGCGCGACAAACCCGGACTGTTCGCCCTGATTACCGGGGTGCTGTGGGCGCGCGGCCTAAATATCCTCTCGGCCGACATATTCACCCGCGAACCCGGCGTAGTCTGCGATGTACTAAGGGTCGAGAAAATCCCCGATCCTCTTCATGCGGGTGAGCTGTGGAGCAGAGTGCAGGTCGATTTCGGGCGCGCGCTGGAGGAGACCTCATATCTGGATCAAATGCTGGGCGAAAGGCGAAGGCCCTCGGTCCTGGAGACTAAGCGCCTTCCTCGCAAAGACGACAAGGTAATAGTCGATGAGGACGCATCCGATTTTTACACCTTGATCGAAGTCTACACTTGGGATCGGCCCGGCGTATTGCATGCGATCACCAATGGCCTGTTTGAGCTGGATCTAAATATCCAGCTTGCCAAGATATCGACGCCGGGGGCGCAGGTAGCCGATATCTTTTACGTTACGGATTTGAGCGGCGAAAAGCTCATGAGCTACGATAAACATGAGATGGTAAGAGAAAAGCTCCTTTCGTGCCTTTCCGAGGTGTAGTTACAGTCAGTGAAGAATAAAGGAAAAGAACTCCGACCTTTTACCTTGTTGCTTTCATCTTCTCGGTGGGTGGGGGGCGGCGCAAGGCTGGGTACATTTTTGTTCCAGCCCGGGCTATACTTGGTGATATGACATTGCTGTGAGGTTTCAGGTATTTAGATCTTTAGCCGTCTTTGAGGCGCACCCCTTTTGTAAATAGTGGGGCCGATATGTAACGAAAATGTTTTTTTTACTCCTGGTTCCAGCCGTTATAAAAAGGCTTGAGTGGTTACTGGGAGCGGAGAGAAAGAAAATTGTTGACGTTGGTAAGCAATTTGCTTAGACATACCGGACCGAATTGTTAAATACCCCTATTTTGAAAACTCTCAGGAGGAGAATATGACCCCAAAGGAAGTATTGGCGTTTGCGAAAGAAAACGGCGCAAAGATAGTAGATTTCAAATTCATGGATTTTATTGGCGTATGGCAGCACTTTTCGGTTCCCATGCACGAGCTGGGCGAAGGGGATTTTCAAACCGGCTACGGTTTCGACGGGTCGAGCATCCGTGGCTGGCAGCCCATTCACGCGAGCGACATGTTGATCATCCCGGATCCGGAAACTGCGGTAATGGACCCGTTCATGGCCGTTCCGACGATTTCTTTGATTTGTAATATAGTCGATCCGGTGACGATGGAAAGATACTCTCGCGATCCGAGAAATATCGCTCAAAAGGCTGAACAATATCTGAAGTTCACCGGGATCGGCGATATGGTCTGGATTGGTCCGGAAGCCGAGTTTTTCATTTTTGACGATGTCCGCTACGACAGTACGGTCAACTCCAGCTACTACTATGTGGATTCGGTCGAAGGGCAGTGGAACACGGGCAGGATCGAGGGGCCCAACCTCGGGTACAAGCCCCGGTACAAAGAGGGCTATTTCCCCGTGCCCCCCATGGATTCGCAGCAGGATATCCGTACCGATATGATTTTGACCATGGAGCAGGTGGGGATCGAGACGGAATGTCAGCACCACGAGGTGGCC
The DNA here is from genome assembly GCA_031292215.1 of Syntrophobacteraceae bacterium. Lineage (GTDB taxonomy): Bacteria > Desulfobacterota > Syntrophobacteria > Syntrophobacterales > Syntrophobacteraceae > SbD1. The sequence continues at coordinate 12,695 of JARLHO010000035.1, forward strand.
ACCGGCGGCCAGGCCGAAATCGATATGAAGGCGGCGCCCCTGGTGAAAATGGCCGATAATCTTGCGTGGTACAAATATGTCCTAAAGAATGTGGCCAGGAAACACGGCAAGACGGTTACACTCATGCCCAAGCCGCTGTTTGGCGATAACGGCACCGGCATGCACACCCATATAAGCATCTGGAAGGAAGGCAATCCGCTTTTTGCCGGCGATAAGTACGGCGGACTGAGCCAGATGGCCCTTTGGGCAGCGGGCGGAATTCTAAAGCACGCTCCGGCCCTTTGCGCCATCACCAACCCGACCACCAATTCCTACAAGCGGCTGGTCCCCGGGTACGAAGCGCCGGTTAACCTGGCCTATTCGAGCCGCAACCGCAGTGCGAGCATTCGTATCCCGATGTATTCGACATCCCCCAAGACCAAGCGTCTCGAGGTCCGTTTCCCCGATCCTTCCTGCAACGGCTACCTGGCTTTTAGCGCGCTCCTGATGGCTGCCCTGGACGGCATCGAAAACCGCATCGATCCGGGCGAGCCTCTCGATCAGGACATCTACGGCCTTAGCCCCGAGGAACTGGCCAAGGTTCCCTCGACTCCCGGCGCTTTGGACGAAGCCCTGAAAAACCTCGAAAAAGACCACGAATTCCTGCTAAAGGGCGATGTTTTTACGCAGGACGTTATCGACACGTGGATCGAGTACAAGACCAAAAACGAAGTGGACGTTGTGCGTATGCGTCCGCATCCAATGGAATACAAGCTCTATTTCGACATATAGGTTCGACTGATAGGTTGAGATTCGACTGAGTTTGGCGAATAAATCCCTCCGGCCCGCTGTAAAGCGGTCCGGGGGGATTTTTATTTGGGGGGGATGGTGGGGAGGGGATTGGTCATGCGAAGCCGCGAAGACGCGAAGAAAAAAAGATGCTAAGAAACAAGGATATGAGAAGATAAGAAGATGATGCCTTGTGTTACCCGGTTGGTTTCAAGATCGGTTTTGTTGGGTTTGGCTTCACTCAACCCAACCTTGTATCGTAAGAGAGCATGGGATTAAGAATAGGGAGGGAGTTTACTCCGTGCTGTACGAACGGAGTCGAAATCCCCCCAACCCCCCTTTGAAAAAAAGGGGGGCGATAGGGCCAAGCCCCTTCTTGCGCTTCTCCGGTTAAGGGGTAAGTGGGGGCGGGCGTGTGGGGAAGTCTAAGGATAACGGGTGCGCCCACTCACAAGAGGCTATAGGAGCCGTCCTTGTATGCTTAAAAGAGCATGGGATCAACCAGCGCTCCTGTTTGTTGGGCTGCGTTGCGCTTAGCCCAACGGCGAGTGTTGCGTCCTGAAAATTCAACGATACTGGAAAGCAGGCAGTGAGCTTCGCGCCTTCGCGGCTTCGCGAGAGATAACTTCGGTGAGGACCGGAGGGCATGATGCCAGGTTGGTTTTTAAGGTCGGTTCGTTGGGTTTCGCTTCACTCAACCCAACCTACAGGGGGGCTTCGCGTGATAAAGAAGGGAAACATATACGCGGCTACGGCGAACCACTCGCCGGAGGAAATTTTCGAGACCCTTATCGATTCGGGAAAAGTAAGGATTGAAAGGATCCTTTCGTATTCGAGCCGTTCGCCGGATGGGTTCTGGTACGACCAGGAGGAAGCCGAATGGGTACTGGTGATCTCCGGGAGCGCGGGGCTAAAATTTGAGGGCGAGGAGGACATCCTGGTTTTAAGGCCGGGGGACTGGGTCGAGATCGGGGCCCATGTGCGCCATCGGGTGGAATGGACCGATCCCGGAGAAAAAACCGTTTGGCTTGCGGTGTTTTATAGATAGTGAATTTCACAAGGCCTTTCGGATTCTGCACGGCAGGTTTTTGATGTTGGGGGTCCCGAATTCCCGGCCGAGTTTATCTATCGAAGTGAGCATATTAAAGTTTGCGCTGCGCCAGTCGAATTGGCCGCTCGCCTCGCTTTCCGGAAACCACCAGCCCAGGGCGGCGCTGACTACCCCCGGATGGACGATGTCTGTTAGCCTGGCTGTCTGAGTTATTTCGCCGTGTCGGGTGGAGATAACGACGGAATCGCCCTCGGCGATGGCAAAGGCCTTGGCCGTTTCGGGGTGGATTTCAACGAGCGGGCGGGGGCGTTTGGCGCGAAGTTTTTCCACCCAGCGGTAGGAGGAAAGAAGATAGTAGCGGCTCTTGGCGCTTATTAGAATCAGCGGGTAGTCCGGGTCATCTTCTTCGGGAAGTCCGCTGAATTCGGGGACCGGCTTAAGCTTATATTTTTCCGCTGTGCTGAGTTTTAACTCCACCTTTCCGGTGGGCGTTTTGAACCCCTTTTCCCTGTGGAGACCAAACCGGTCCGGCCCCTTGAGGTAGCCTTTGGCGGCAAACTCCGCGTAGGTAAGTCCTGCGGGCTTTACCACGTCTTCGAGGAATTCTTCGAAGTCGTCTCGCCACAATTTCGGGTCCGACACCCGTTTTCCCAGTTCGTTCATAATCTTTATATCCGGCCGGCATTCGGTGGGGGGCTCGACTATTTTGGGCCGGGCGACGATCATGCCGTGTCCTATTCCGTAGTGGCCGATATCGTTTATTTCATACTGGTGGGCGACCGGGAAGACAATATCTGCAAAAGAGGCGGTTGGCGTCATGAAGATATCGGCCACGGCGATAAAATCCAGGCTCATGAGGGCCTTATAGGTAAACGGGCTGTCGGCCCAGGCGACCAGGGGATTGGTGCACATGCCGTAGTAGCCCCTTACCGGATAAGGGATGGAGTCCAACACAGCTTGGCGAAAATATGCCGGAGGAACGGTCATCATTTTGGGAATCGTGCCATGGAAAGCGCCGATCATGTCTTTACGCTTATCGGGAATGAGGTCGGCGCGAACGAACTGGGCCAGCCCCTGTATCGCGGGATCGTGGGCGTTTATATTGCCCCCCGGGACTTCCAGGTTGCCGCAGACGGCCATGAGGCAGACAAGGGATCTCGCGGCATCGAATACGTTTACGTCGTGTTCGATGGCGTTGCCCCACTGGAGGGCCGCGGGTCGGGCTGTCGCGTAAAGCCTTGCGGCTTTTTGGATCAGTTCGGGAGAAATCCGGGTAATGGAGGCCACGGTTTGTGGGTCGTAGGGTTTGACCTGCCGGGCGAGGTCGGCGAAGCCGCAGGTGTATTTTTCGACAAAGTCCGAGTCGTAGAGGGCTTCTTCGATAATTACGTGAAGAAAGCCAAGAGCGAGTGCTTGGGTGGTCCCTGGCCATATCTGAAGCCACAAATCGGCCCTTTGGGCAAGTTCTGTCCTTCGTGGATCGACCACTATCAGCCGGGCGCCGTTTTTTAGCTGCTCAAGCATGAGGCCTGCGATCTGCCCTTCTTCGCTGGTCGAAAGAACATTGCTCGCCCACGAAAGGATGAGGCCGGTAGGGTTGTGCAGATCGGCCACCGGATAGAACCCGCAGGTGTGAACGCCGGTGACCTCCCGGGGGGCATGGCATACGTCCTGGGAAGCGACTACGTTGGGGGAGCCGAAAATATTGGCAAGGCGAATCAGGACGAAATGCTCGAGCCCTTTGGGCATCCCGGCGCCAAAGCCAACCGCCCTCGCCCCGTATTTTTCCCGGATGGCGAGCAGACTAGTCGCCGTCACATCGAGGGCTTCCTCCCAGGAGATTTGTCGCCATTTCCCCTCGCCTCTTTTGCCGACCCGTCTTAGCGGGTGGCGGAGACGGTCGGGGTGATAGAGGCGCTCTGCCGACACCGTGCCTTTGTAGCAGGTGTACCCCCTGTTCAGGTAGCCTTCGGGGTCTCCTTTGACCTGGACGATCTTATTTTTCAAAACGCCCACGAGCAGCGCGCAGCCGCCATGATCCATTCGGGCGCAGTGGGTCTTGGCCCATCGAATTTGTTCCGCCATATCCCGTTAATCCCCTCAAAGATCTATCGTTGACCTTACTATACTAACATAACCCGGGTCCGTCCCGGTCCACTATGTGGACGCAGCGACTTTCGGTCCGCTAAAAAAGATGAGGGCATAGCCCCAGAGCCGGCATAAGAGATCCATTTATTTGGAAAAGCTTCGGCGGGCGTTTCTGTAAAAATACAGCATCCAACCTATTTGCACCTTGTAGACGCGGCGCTAGTTTGAAACACCAGAAATATAACCCGGCTTTGCCGGCCACACCTTTAGAGGAGGCAGCCCGAGATGGAGTTGCGAGGACAGGAACGGCGGGCTTTGTGCGGGATATGCCCGGCAGGTTGTTGGGTGATCGTTACTTACGGCGCAGACGGAAAAATGGCTTCGGTACGGGCCGACGAAAATTCCCCCCTGGGCTTACTTTGCAAGCTCGGCGAGCATTCGGCCGAAATCGTCTATTCGGAAAACCGTCTTCACTATCCCTTGCGCCGCAGGGGCGCAAAGGGGACCTATGAGTTTACGAGGATAAGCTGGGAGGAAGCCTTCCGGGAGATTGCCGGAAGACTAGACGGCATAAAGAGGCGGCGCGGCGCGGAGGCGACTGCAGTCTATACGGGCCGGGGAAGCTTCGAGCAGGCCCTGTGCGACGTTTTTCAGCCAAAGGATGTCGCGGTGTCCTCGGCCTCAAGCGTTCTTTTTCCCTTCGGATCCCCCAACACCATGGGTGTGGGGGCCCTGTGCTATGTCTCCTTTGCCATGATCGCTCCCCATGTCACGATGGGCGGGATGCTCATCAATATGTTTTCGGAGTTAGAAAACGCGGAGCTTATCGTGGTCTGGGGCGCTAATCCGGCGACGGACTGCCCCCCGCTCGATCTCAAAAGAATCCTGGAGGCGGAGAATCGTGGGGCGAAAGTCGTTGTAATCGATCCGAGACGGACCAAGACAGCCAGGCTGACCAACGCGGAATGGATCCCGATCCGGCCGGGAACCGACGGCGCCCTCGCCCTGGGGCTTTGCCAGGTCCTTATCGAGGAAGAGTTATACGATGAGCCCTTCGTGAAGCAATGGACCCGGGGATTTGCGGAATTCGCTCGCTACGCGCAGCACTTTAGACCCGAGGTCGTGGAGGCGATTACCGGCGTTGCCCGGGAGTCCGTGCGTGCTCTTGCTCGAAAGATAGCGAACGCCCGAGGGGCAAGTCCTGTCATGTATTCGGGGCTTGAGTACAGCGATTCCGGCGTCCAGGCCATCCGGGCCACAATGGTGCTGTGGGCCCTGGCCGGACAGCTCGATGTGCCGGGGGGGCGATGTTTTACGATGGAGCAAAATAGATTTCCGATCAACCGGGAAGGGCATATCCCCAACCCGAATCCGAAAAGGGCCCTGGGGGTCGAAAGGTTCCCCGTCTACAGCGCCTACCGGGGCGAGTCGCACGCCAACTGTCTGCCGGACTCCGTTTTGAGAGGGAAACCGTACCGGATCGAGTCCCTGATAATCCTGGGAGCTTCGATGATCACCGCCTGGCCCCGGCCTGATGTCTGGCGCAAGACCCTCGAAGCTCTAGACTTTCTGGTCTCAATCGATGTAAATCTTACGGCCGATTGCGCCTATGCCGATATTGTGCTGCCGGCTGCTACTTCCTACGAGATCGACTCCTACATGACCTACGGCCCGATCTTCCGGCTCCGCGAGAAGGTGATCGAGCCGGTTGGCGAAGCGAGAAATTCATTTTTCATCATGACCGAATTGGCCGAAAGACTGGGGTACGGCCACCTCTACCCGCGAACGGAAGAGGAGCTTCTACGGCATGTGCTCAAAGGCTCGCCCTTTACCCCGGAACAAGTTCGCGCGGCCGGAGGCCAAGTTCAGGTCGATACCGTTATGATGCAGTATAAGAAATGGGAAAAGGGGCTGCTCCGAAAAGATGGGCAACCGGGGTTTGAGACCCCGACCGGAAAGTTCGAGATTTCCTCGACAATCCTTGAAGAGCACGGCTACGACCCTTTGCCCGTCTACAGCGAACCTGCGGAAAGCCCTCTTAGCCAGCCTGCTCTGGCCGCAAAGTTTCCGCTGGTCTTCAATTCGGGATCAAGGGTCGCCACGGACTTTCGGAGCCAGTTCCACGGGATCCCCGGGCTGGTAGACGAGCGGCCGGAGCCGACCGTTACGATCAATACCCGGGATGCCGCAGCCAGGCAAATCCGCAATGGCGACCGGGTGATTCTTCGCAGCCCGAGGGGATCTGTGCGGTTGCGGGCGCTTGTAACCGAAGACATCCTGCCGGGCGCAATCGATGCGAACATGGGCGGCGGAGGTCCCCTTGGGCCTAAGGCGTGGCGGGAATGCAATATCAACGATCTAACCGATTTGAAATACGACCCGATCTCCGGGTTTCCGATCTATAAGGCCCTCCTTTGCGAAGTCGAAAGGGCCCCGGAATCCGGGAAGGCGGTGGAAATGGATTCGGGTGAACCGGGCGGTGTTTTATTTGCGCAAACCGGGTCTCGGTTGCAAGCCCGGGAGAGCATCTACCTCGATCATAACGCCACCACGCATCCCGATCCCGAAGTGCGAGCTCTTATGGACGACTATATGGAGAGCCGGTACGGGAACCCTTCGGCCATTCACCGGGAAGGCCGGGAGGCGAAGGCGGCCATAGAGCAAGCCCGCCGGAAAGTGGCGAGACTCCTGGGATGCACGGCCCGAAGGATCATTTTTACCGGGGGCGGCACCGAGGCCAATAACCAGGTGATAAAGAGCCTGGCCCTGGCCAACTGGAAGTCCAAAAAAAGGCTTATTACCTCGTCTATCGAGCATCCTTCCATCTTGAAGGTCTGTGCGTGGCTCGAAAATTTCGGGTTTCCCCTCACCTGCCTGCCGGTGGATTCCTACGGACGGCTAAGACCCGAGGAGCTCGAAGAGGCGATGACAGACGATACCTTTCTGGTGAGCATCATGGCCGCCAATAACGAAACGGGGTCGCTGCAGCCCATAGCCGATCTCGCCGGGATCGCTCGCCGCCGGGGCGCGCTTTTTCATACCGACGCCGTCCAGGCCGCCGGAAAGATCCCGTTGGATGTGGAAGCGCTGGGGGTGGATTTTCTAACCCTTTCGGGCCACAAGTTTCACGGGCCAAAAGGTGTGGGCGTCCTCTATGTGCGCAAAGGGATAGCGCTTGAGCCCCTGCTTCACGGCGGCGAGCAGGAAGGGGGGCTGCGGGCCGGAACGGAAAATACCGTCGCCATTGCCGGGGTGGGGAAAGCGGCCGAACTGGCCGAAAAGCGCCTTCCCGAGATGGACCAGCGCGTTCGGATGCTGCGGGACCGGCTCTTTGAGGGTATTCGGCGGCTGATTCCTGAGGCAAAGCTAAACGGGCATCCGGAATACAGGCTCCCCAATACTCTTAACGTCTCCTTGCCGGGGATTCGGGGAGAGGCGATGGTGCTTGCCCTCGATCAAAAAGGCGTATTTCTTTCCTCGGGGTCCGCCTGCCGGGCGGGTTCTCCAAAGCCTTCCCATGCCCTCTTAAACATGGGCTTATCGGAGGAGGAGGCTCACTGCGCCCTGCGAATCTCTCTTGGCGCAGGCAATACGCAGACACAGATCGACCAGACGCTCGATCGCATCGAGGAAGTAATCCGCGAGTCCATGACGACCGTAGGTTTTGTCCCCTGCCGATAGGGGATTACCCGGGAGGAGATCACCCGGGCCGCAATGGATACGAGGTGGGCTGTGTTTTAAGTGCTCGAAAGGATTGGAAGATGAAATACGATGCCATCGTCATTGGCTCGGGGCAAGCCGGGAATCCGCTTTCGCAGCAACTGGCAGACCTTGGTTGGACAGTCGCCCTGATCGAGAAAAGCCACCTCGGCGGCGCCTGCATCAACACGGGGTGTACGCCGACCAAAACCATGGTCCACAGAGCGCAGGTGGCCCACTACGTGCGCCAGGCCGAGCGGTGGGGCGTTCGGTCCGGACCGGTTGGCGTAGATCTCGAGCGTATTGTCCTGCAAAAAGACAAAATCGTCGGGAGCTTTCGTAGCGGCCAACAAAGACAAGTCGATCGGCGGCCGTCCTTGCGACTTTTTCGCGGAGAGGCCCGATTCGTTAGCCCCCATCAAATCCAAGTGGGAGAGCATTTGCTGGAGAGCGAAAAAATCTTCATCGACACGGGCTCTCGCCCCTTTATTCCAGATATCCCGGGGTTGGCTACGGTCGACTATCTGACCAACGAAAGCATTATGGAATTAACCCGGCTCCCGGTCCACCTGATAATTCTTGGGGGCGGCTACATCGGGTTGGAGTTCGGGCAGATGTTTCGCCGTTTCGGCAGCCGGGTTACGGTAATCGATAGCAGTAAACAGATCCTGGCCCGAGAAGACCCGGAGGTTGCAGTCGAGCTTCAGAAAGCTCTTGCGGCGGAGGGCGTGGACTTTTTGCTCGATACTCGGACAACGGCTGTGGAAAAGAACAACGGCTCGATTATCCTGGCCGTGGAGGCAAGCCGTGGACAATCCACGGTTACCGGGTCAAACCTTCTTGTCGCCGTCGGGCGCCAGCCAAACAGCGACGACCTGGGTATTGAGAAGGCGGGAATTGAAACCGACAGGAAGGGTTTTATAAAGGTGAATGGCCGGCTGGAGACAAATGTAGCCGGCATCTGGGCGCTGGGCGACGTGAAGGGCGGGCCCGCTTTTACCCATATCTCCTATAACGATTTCCAGATTGTTTATGGGAACCTGGTCGAAGGCCGGGCGCTGTCGATAGACAATCGTAGTGTTCCTTACTGCGTGTTCACCGATCCCCAGTTGGGGCGCGTCGGCATGACGGAGAGTGAGGCAAGAGCAAAAGGGTATAGCCTTAAGGTCGGTCATATTGCGATGGCCGGCGTGGCGCGAGCGCTTGAGCGCGACGAGACTGCCGGGCTCATGAAGATTGTCGTTGACGGGGCAAACGATCATATCCTCGGTGCGTCCATTCTATCGACGGAGGCGGGTGAACTAGTGCAGATCCTTGGTACTCTTATGCTTGCCAACCAGCCTTACACACTCCTTAAGGGGGCGGTCTATATTCATCCGACTCTGGCCGAAGGATTTTTCTCGCTCATGGAGGATGTGAAGGCGGTGGAATAAAAGAGCGGTAGGGAGAAGACGATGGAAGAGCAAAATATCCGGGATCTGATTGACCGGCACTGGGCCGCGTCCGCGGCAGGAGATCTGGAAAAGGAACACGATATTTATCACGACGACGCCATATGCGACTACCCGCAATCGGGTGAGCGCATCCGTGGACGTCGAAACATCCAGGGGCTGCGGGCCAATCATCCGGGAAAGCCGTCGGGTTTTGAGGTTCGGCGCGTGCTGGGCAAAGGAGAGCTGTGGATCACCGAGTACATAATCGCTTACCGGGGAAATCCGACCTTCACGGTGAGTATCATGGAGTTTCGAGACGGCCTGGTGATGCATGAAACACAATATTTTGCGGATCCCTTCGAGGCGCCTGCCTCGCGCGCGCAATGGGTCGAGCGGATGATGTAAGGAAATAGTGAAGCCGAGCTCACCGCGCGGGGGGGGGGGCTGCTCGCGGGCAAAGGGCCGGTCGGAGGCGCTAAGTGCGAAGATCGGCGTTAGGCCTGTTTGGGCCGCGCTCCGGGAGCCGGCAGCTTCGGCCTTCCGCTGCGAAGTCTAGCCACTACCATCCCCAACAAATCCGTGGATTTTGATGCATTCGATCCGGAATTCACTGCCCGGACCGACAAATACCTGGAGTAATCATCTTGCGCAATCCGGCGGCCGCTGCTTTAATGGCGGTTGGCGACCTGGTCGTGGGCCTTACGCTTGGGATGGCCTCCGAAGGTGTCTGTGGTGGAGCTCATCGGTTTGATGGAGTGGTGGAGGGGATGGCGCCGCAGGGCGGGAACATGCTTTGCCGCGTTAGAAGAGTCAGCTTACAGGAACGTGTAATGAACGGACAAAATCGCAAGGACATTCGACCCGGTCAGCGTGTTGAAATTGTATTGAAAAAGGATCAACGAACCGGTCGCCGGACGGTCGGGGTTGTAAAGGATATACTCACGTCTTCGGCCTACCACTCCCGCGGGATCAAGGTGCGACTCGATGACGGCCAGATCGGGCGGGTGCAGCAGGTTCTTTCGGACCAGCAGTCGTAGCGGTGATACAACCCGGGCGCGACTTGATTAAATCGTCTGCTGCCGAGGAAAACCCGGTTGCGGAATTTAGTCGTTTTTGATTCGTTGGGCGGACTTCTTCCAATCCGTGTAGGCCGCAACAGTGGTGTACATGTCGATTTTGCGTCCCATTTCAGGGCTTGGCGCCAGATGCCATTGCCAGGTAAGGTCGGCCGGAGGCAGCCTCAAGCCATGGAGAGGGTCCCACTCTTTCGCAATGTGCTCGTCGCGTGTGATGCGTTGCAGGGCGATGTCGGTGATAAGGACCGTACGGCCGGGAAGTCTTTGGAGATATTCGAGGTGCGCCTCGATCAGGTGCTTTTGAAAGGCGGCGACCGTGGTCTCGTCTCGCAGGCCGCGCAGATACCTGCCGGGGACATGGCCGAGTTGTGAAAGCAGGTTTACGGAAAGGGTGAGATCGAGCCGGCAATCGTCTACAAACAGCGCGGGATGGGATACGGGCAGCGCACTCCGGCGAAGAGGGGCGAGCCGCTGGAGCTGTTCCATAACGCCGGTTATGTCGGCTGAGATTTGGGTTACATTGCGGAAGCGCCGGACGCAAATGCGGCTTAACCAGGGGTGAACGATATCCACCAAAATCACTTCTGTAAATAGTGCCGACAGCTCCTTTAACGGGATGTCGTGCAGGAGGCCGGCCCCCAGCACCGCAGCCCTGCGGCGGCACGGACATTGCCTTGCCGCTTCCAAAATGACGTGTCGCGTCTTTTCCATATGGGGCGCCCAAACTCTTTTGCAACGCCGGAAGCGCGCCCGCACCCGCATCGAAGACGAAAGAAATCCCATCGATCTGCCAGTCTTCGAACACGAGCTCATGAGGTATTCCAGGAACTCAAGTATCATGGCGTCCAATACCTTTGGAGGGGGTGTCGTTGGTATCCCGATCAAGCGGCCACGGTAATGGGACAAGCAGCCCGCATCACCCGCCTGTTGGCTTAAGTATTCCCAGTGTAACTGTTTGCCAGAGGGCCTGGAGCGATAATCTTCCGAGAAAAGCGGTAGACGACTGATCCAAAACTCCAACTCCCGATGTTCAGGAACTCGCATCCCCTCCCCGAAGGTGTGGACAAACCGAGCGAAATAAAAAAAAGGACTCAACGGCCAACCCGCTAAGTCCTTGATTTTTTTAGTACGCCTGGGGCGATTCGAACGCTCGACCTACGGATTAGAAGTCCGTTGCTCTATCCAACTGAGCTACAGGCGCGCTGGGTTTGGAAAGTCCATGCGAAATTTCTATGGGGAACGTCAACAACCGGTCGGCCTTTCGCAAGGCTGGGAGCCATTTCCACCTTCGAAACCACGCAAGCTGTGACTCTTATATACTTTCTGCGTTTTCATTGCAAGGGGTGGGCGTGTTCCACGCACATTCGGGAAGGGCGGCGGTAAAAGATGTGGGAGCCGAAGACCGGGGTGGCCGGAAAATGGATTTCGGCCGGTCCGCTCGAAAAAACGTTATTTGACCAGGGAAGTTAATGGGATTTCTGATTTGTATCGGAAAATGGTTATCCGAGTGGTTCTTTTTTTTTGCCTTTTGAACAAAAAGTCGCTAGGTATGCCAAATCTTGGGGAGCATCTCCGGCGCAAGGCTCGGCGTTAGAGTTTTCCCCGGGGCATGTTATAATCGGGCCAAGTTAAAGTTTACGGATCGAGTTCCTGGAGGGTAGCTCATGGGTCAATCGATGCAGTGGCTCAGCTTGACGGGCGGAGTGATAATCTTTGGATACGGGATTTTCAAGCTGGACTGGGTTCCTTTGATTCTGGGGCTTCTGATCGTGGCTTTTTCCGTTTCGAAGATGATGAAGAGCAAAGAAAAAGGTCAATCCAAAAGGAATGGCCAACTGTGAGGCAGGCGCTGGTTGTCCTAGAGGCTGGGTGAGTCGCGCCAAGGGACCGGGATAAAGATAAGGGTCTTGACGCGGCAGGCCAAATCATCTAACGTTTCCAGTTTGCGGCCGGCGGACAGAAGAGGCGGGGTCTCGGATGAATCCGCGCAATAACTGGACAAAAATATCGATAGAGGCGTACTGCGCTTTTTTTGAAGGTTTTGGGCAATGGAAGATTTAAATATCGTTGTGCGGGAGCGGCTGGAGAAGGCCGCCGAATTGGAACGACAGGACGTAGCGCTCTATCCCAATGGCTACGAGGTGGCGGATAGGATAAAGTATCTTTTGGCAAATTCGGCCGCAAAAAAAGCCGAGGAGCTTGAAGCCGATCAAACTGCCTACACGATAGCCGGCCGCGTGCTTTCGGTTCGCTCTTTCGGCAAATCCATCTTCATGCATATCGTGGATTCGGATGCAAAAATCCAGATATACGTCCAGAAGAACCTGCTCGGCGAGCCGAGCTACTCCTTGGCCAGGCGCATAGACATCGGGGACATCATTCGTGTTGGCGGATCTCTTTTCCGGACGAAAACCGATGAGCTGACGTTGGCTGTAAAAGATTTTGTTTTGCTTACCAAGAACCTGCGGCCTCTGCCCGAAAAATTCCACGGCCTAAAAGACATCGAACTGCGCTACCGCCAACGCTACGTGGACCTGATGGTAAACGAGCAGGTAAGGGAGACTTTCCGAAAAAGGGCCAGGATAATTTCTTCGATCAGAGGTTTTTTTACCGAGCGCGATTTCCTGGAAGTGGAGACCCCCATGATGCATGCCATCGCAGGCGGGGCTGCGGCAAAGCCTTTCAAGACGCATCACAATGCTCTGGACATGGATCTCTATCTGCGAATAGCGCCTGAGCTCTATCTCAAGAGGCTCCTTGTCGGGGGGTTCGAGCGAGTGTTTGAGGTCAACCGCAATTTCCGCAATGAAGGGGTTTCGACCAAGCATAATCCCGAATTCACGATGGTCGAATTCTATCAGGCCTACGCGACGTATCGCGACCTCATGGGGCTGACAGAAGAGCTTTTCGCCCAGTTGTGCCGGGAGGTAAACGAGGGGAAAACGAGCCTGGAATACCAGGGCGACGTTATCGATTTCTGTGCGCCATGGGCGCGCTACACTTTCCTTGAAGCGCTCACCACCATTGGGGATGTGCCCCAAGAGGCAGTGGAGAGTCTGGAGGGGGCCGTCCATTGCGCAAGGTCTTTGGGGATAGGTATCGAGCGCTTCGAGGGCCACGGAAAGCTTTTGACCAAGATTTTCGACCTGGTGGTCGAACCAAGGCTTGTGCAGCCGACCTTTATATACCAATACCCGCTCGAGGTATCGCCTCTATCGAGGAAAACCCAGGGGGCGCCGGAATTTGTGGATCGCTTCGAGCTGTTTATCGCCGGCCGCGAAATGGCCAATGCATTCTCGGAGCTAAACGATCCGAGGGACCAGCGCGAGAGGTTCGAACTGCAGCTCGCCGCATTCCAGGCTGGTGACGAGGAAGCCCATCAGATGGATGATGACTATATTCGAGCCCTCGAGTACGGAATGCCCCCGGCGGCCGGGGAGGGTATCGGCATCGATCGGCTGGTCATGCTTTTCACCGACTCGCCTTCCATAAGGGATGTGATCCTTTTTCCTCAAATGAGACCAGAAAAGAAGGGCCTGTAAGCATCGCGATCATGGGCTTCGAATTTTTCATAAGCATTAGATATCTTTTGGCCAAACGAAGACAAACGTTTGTGTCTTTGATTTCTTTTATTTCCATCGCAGGGGTGGGGGTGGGGGTTACCGCTCTTATAGTCGTCCTGGCGGTTATGAACGGGTTTCACGCAGACCTTCGCAACCGCATCCTTGGCGTCACGGCCCATGTAAACATCACCAGCTATGCGGGATCGATATCGAGCTATAAAGAAGCAATGAGCAAGGTCGACAGGCAGAGTGGGGTGGTGGAATCTACGCCCTATATTTACGCTCCTGTCATGATGTCGGCAAACAGGAGTTCGGGGGCCATCCTGTATGGAATCGATCCGTTTTCGGCTTCAAAGGTCATAAGGCTGCAGCAAAATCTTATTGAGGGAAAACTCGCGGATCTTACGCAGTCTTTGGATAAAAAGAGCGGAAAAAGTTATCCTGGGATCATACTGGGCAGCGAATTGGCAAGCAGTCTCGGGGTGAGGGTCGGAGATTACCTGACGATAATTTCTCCCACCGGGAGATTGACTCCCATGGGGCAGGCGCCGAGAAGCGAGCTCTTCGAGGTGGTAGGCCTTGTTCGGTCGGGAATGTACGATTACGACAGCACGCTTGCTTACATCGATCTTCCCGTGGCACAGCAATTCCTCGGCATGGGGGACAGTGTAACCGGCATGGAGGTACGGGTCCGTGACATATACAAGGCGGGCGAAATCGCCAAGGCGTTGAAAAAGTCTCTTGGCTACCCGTTTTATGTGACCGACTGGATAAAGATGAACAGCAATTTTTTCTCGGCTCTCAAGCTGGAAAAAACGGTAATGTTTGTAATCCTTACCCTTATAATTCTGGTGGCGTCCTTTAATATTGTGAGTTCTCTTACCATGCTGGTCATGGAAAAGGGCAGGGATATAGCCATACTGAAAGCCATGGGCGCCACGACGGCCAGTATAAGAAAAATATTCGTGATGGAAGGGTTTCTCATTGGCACGTGCGGGACTGTCCTCGGGCTTCTGGGCGGCAGCGTTTTATGCGATCTGCTCAAAAGGTACAAATTCATAGAGTTGCCTCAGGACGTCTATCACATATCCACCCTTCCGGTGAAAATGGAAGCCTCCGATTTGGCTTTAATCGCACTTTCGGCAATTTGCATCAGCCTTGTGGCGACTCTTTACCCGTCGCGCAAGGCTGCCGGACTCGACCCCGCAGAAGCCCTTAAGTATGAATGATGTCACGCAAAGTATAGAAGTCCACACCTTGGGACTCTCCAAAGCATTCGAAAACGGAAGCCACACGATCGAGCTTTTTAAAGACCTCGATCTCGTGATCCGCAAGGGGGAGAGGGTCGCCGTTGTCGGGAGTTCGGGGGCGGGGAAATCGACGCTTCTAAACATCCTCGGAACCCTTGAGAAGCCGAGCGCCGGAAAGGTTTTTTACGGGGGCTCCGATGTGTTCCTGCAGGGTGAGCGCGAACTGGCTCATTTCAGGAATCGAAACATTGGTTTTGTATTTCAGTTGCACTGTTTGTTGCCCGAATTCACCGCTATCGAAAATGTAATGATGCCCGGTTTGATTGCGGGACTCCCCAAGGCGGAATCCCGGTTGAGGGCCTGCGACCTGCTCGACAGGCTCGGTTTATCCGATCGGCTCAAACACCGCGTCGGAGAGCTTTCGGGAGGCGAACAGCAAAGGATCGCAGTGGCCAGGGCGCTTTTGCTCAAACCCAGACTGTTTCTGGCCGATGAACCGAGCGGGAACTTGGACAGCCGAACCGGGCGCTCTCTTCATGATTTGCTGGTCTCACTAAACGAGTCGGATGGGCTGACCATGGTAATAGTTACCCACAACCAGGAGCTGGCCTCGATGATGCACAGGGTTCTACGACTAAAGGACGCCCGCCTCATCGAGGAACGGGAACGGCCTGCAGAGTGCCTGACGGTTACGGTATGATCTTCACCTTCAGGGGGGGGCGGAGCGGATTTGTGTGGTTGGACAAATTTCTATTGGGCATGCGTTGAGAAGGATGGTATTAGATAGGTCCTAAAAATTGCCTTGAAAAAACATCCAGGGTGCGGGGGCTTATCGCGCCTTGATTCGCCGCGAAAGCGCATTGAGGGGGGCTTCGAGATCATGCCGGGTAAGAGAAGAGCTGGGATAATAGTATGTCTTTTAACTTTCTTTGTTCTGGGCTTTCCGAGAGCATGGTGCGAGGAAGCGCAGCCAAGGGTCGCCATCCTGCCTTTTGTAATTTATGGCGCCTCAACCTCGGCCAAGACCCAAAGGTCTTTGGATGAACTATTTGCCAGGCTGGGCGCGCGAGTCGGGTTGGCGCTAATCGAGCCGGCCCGGGTTGAAAGGGCTGCCGGCGGCCCGGTGCGTTCCGAGGCCCAGGCCAAGTCGATCGGGAACAAACTCGGCGCCTCCTACGTAATGTTTGGCAATTACAAGCAGACCGGTGAGTCCATATCCATTCAGGCTACGCTGGTGGATATGTCCGGGGAAAAAAAGCCCGTCGTTCTTTTAGCCGAGCAGCAGGGGACGGAAAATCTGGCTTCCGCCGTCGAAAAAATCGTTGGTCAAACGACTGTCGATGTGGTTGGGAAGTCGGTGATCGCCGAGGTTCGGGTCGCAGGGAACACGCGCATAGAATCCGCCGCTATAGAAGAGGCGGTCAAAAGCAAGAAAGGGCAATTGTACAATCCGGTCCAGGTAAGCGATGATATTCGGGCCATATTCAAGATGGGCTACTTCGAGAAGGTCGATGCCGAAGTCAAAAACACTTCTGCAGGAAAGATCCTGACATTTGTTGTTAAAGAAAATCCGATCATCAGTAAACTGGTAATCAAAGGCAATAAGAAGGAAAAGAAAAAGGACATCCTGGCCGCCGTTACAACGAAACAATATGCGGTTTTAAAACGCAGCGACATCGCCGGTGACGTTCAAAAGATACGGAAGCTCTACCAGGAAAAGGGTTACTACAACGTCGATGTTTCTTCCGATATTACCTTCCCAAATAATCTGCACGAGGCTGTAGTTACTTATGATATCAATGAGAACGGTAAGGTTTATGTCAAGTCTATAAAGTTTACCGGCAACAAGCATATAAAGTCCAGCAAGTTGATAGGAGAGATGCAAACCAGGCCATGGAGTTTATTGTCATATGTAACTGATAGGGGCATTCTCCAACGTGATATATTGGAAACAGACATTGAACGCCTGAATGCATACTATCATGACATTGGATATATGGATGCTGTGGTTGGGTCTCCTGACATAAAACTTGAAAAGGACGGTTTTCACATTACTATACCAGTCGATGAAGGTTACCGATATAAAATCGAGTCGGCTACCCTTTCCGGAGATCTTATCGACGATTACAAAGATAAGATTGAAAAAAAGTTAGAGACAAAAGCAAATGAATTTTTCAACGGCGGCAAAATTCGACACGACCTTGACCTTATAAAATCTATTTACATGAATGAAGGATATGCAAAGGTCGAAGTGGATCCGCGAGTAAAGCGCGATCCTGCGACACATACGGTCGCTGTCGATCTGTTGGTTAAGAAATATGGGATAATTCGCATCGGACGGATTACCATCACCGGGAATACAAGAACCCGAGACTATGTCATTCGTAGAGCGATGAAGATAGCCGAAGGCGATATTTTTAGCGCCAAGGCTATTCAGGATAGCCAATATGCGCTAAGGCGCCTTGACTTCTTTAAAGATGTTGAGATTGTCCCGGTCGCTACGCCACAATCAAACATTATGGACTTAAATGTCAAGATAACTGAGAAGCAGACGGGCACCATAAGCGTAGGCGGCGGCTACTCTACTCAGGATGGCCTTTTTGCGACCGGCCAGATACAGCAGAAAAACCTGAACGGGACCGGGCAATACCTTGGGTTACAAGCCATGGTTGCCCAGAGTGCGCAGTATTACATGCTAAGCTATACGAAACCGTGGATTTTTGACACGCGTTTTTCGGGAGGCTTTGACATATATGACTGGGTTAGAGGTTACCAGGATTTTATGGTGAACACCTACGGAGTCAAATTGCGCACCGGGTATCCTCTCGGAAATTACAGCAATGTGACCGCGTACTACGTAGTTGAAAACTCAGAGATTAACAGCCTGGATGCGTTGGCGTCTAATGATCCGGTCTTCCTGAATGCGGAAGCCAATGGATGGCAATTAAAGAGCGGGGTTGGCGTGGGTTTCGAAAGAAATACGACCGACCAGCCATTTTTGCCTACGATAGGTTCCTACATGGGAGTTACCGTGGAGTATGACTCCAAAAATCTCGGGGGCAGCTACAACCTTTTAAAGCAAGATTATCACGTGGGTTATTATCATCCGCTCTTCTGGAAATTTATCGGCCATGTGCGCGCCGAGGCGGGCTTTGAGAACGGCACAGCGGACATCCCGATATTCGAACGCTATTTCCTGGGTGGAATCGATTCGATGCGCGGGTGGAAGTTCGGCTACCTTGGGCCGAAGGACGCTAACGGCTTGGTGGTGGGCGGCAACAAGTACGCGGTTATAAATACCGAAGTGCTCTTTCCCATACTGGAGCATTACGGGGTGCGCGGCCTTGTGTTCTTCGATTATGGAAATGCGTTCCCTGCCGGTCAGCAAATTGATTTTTCGAATTTTAAGGAGGATATTGGCCCGGGCATTCGATGGAATTCACCGTTTGGGCCGCTTCGAATTGAAATGGGCTATGTTCTCAACAAGAAAACGGGCGATCCAACATACGAGTGGCAGTTTTCTGCCGGAGCATTCTTCTAAGGAGATGAAAATGAATAGATTTTGGGGGTCTTTGCTGGTGGTGGCCGGAATTACTTTTGCCTTTTGCACCCATGCGGTTGCGTCCAGTCAAAAGGTGGGCTTTTTGGATGTGGCCAAGGTAATTTCGCAATCTCACTGGGGCAAACAGATCAGCAATAACCTAAAGGGTGATCAGGTACAACTGACCAATGCCGTACAGCAGCAGAAAGAGCAATTTACGTCCGCCAGGGACAGCTATATGAAAAAAAGAGACATTATGGATGCGAAGGCCAGGGCGCGAAAGGAACAGCAACTGGAACAGATGGCTGCCAAGTTGCAGAAGCTTCTCTCCGATTCTCAGGCTAAATGGACCGAAGAGAAAAAGCAGGCTATGGAACCTCTGTTCAAGAAAATGTACGAAGTGGCCAACAAGGTGGCCAAAAGTGAGAATTACGACCTGGTTGTCGACAGGAGCGCTCTCATTGTGGCCGACCCCAAAAACGACATTTCATCCAAGGTGATTTCCGAACTTGACCGTTCGCACTGATGTGATCTAATTTCGTATAATTGCTCTGTCGAGGCGGGACTTAGTCCCGCCTTTTTGGCAGATCGGGCTGCGAAGCTGCTGGTGCAGGCAGGCCTTCGCTCCACAATCTTAAAATTATTTGCGACTTCCCGGTGTTGTTTATAGCCGAACGGAAACCAGCGTGAGCGAGAAACAAATTCGAGAGGGTTCTTTTTCCCTGGCTGAACTAGGCGGCCTGCTTGGCGCAGAAGTGAAGGGCGACCCGGAATTGATTTTGAGCGGGATAGGGCCGCTTGATTCAGCAACTCCCGGACAGCTCAGCTTTTTGACTGATTCGCGGTACGTACACCTGCTCTCCGAGTGCAGGGCATCGGCCCTGATTGTTTCCCCCAAGTTCCGGGAAGTCGATTTCGATCTTCTTGTCGTTGAAAATCCCTATCTTGCACTGGCCAAAGCGGCGCAGTTGTTTTCGCCGCCTCCCGCAGACGTTGGCGTTGTCCACCCGGCAGCCTTTATCGGTCTGCGAGTATCGCTTGGGGAGGGAGTTTCGGTCGGTCCGCTTGTTCACATCGGTGAGGATTGCGCAATTGGGAGTGGAACGACAATCGGGGCTTCGGCCTACGTTGGATGCCATGTTCAAATCGGCGAGGGGTGCCTTATACATCCCAGAGCCGTGATTCTCGATGGGTGCATCCTCGGGAACCGGGTCATCGTTCATGCGGGCGCGGTTATAGGTGGTGATGGCTACGGGTATGCCCTGGACCAGGATGGAAAGCACATAAAAATCCCTCAGATCGGTATCGTTCAGATCGACGATGACGTAGAGATCGGGGCCAATACCACGATTGATCGGGCGACTTTTGGCAAGACCTGGATAAAACGGGGCGTAAAGATTGATAACCTGGTAATGGTCGCCCACAATGTCGTAGTTGGTGAAGACACTCTTTTGGTTGCTCAGGTGGGCATATCGGGCAGCACCAGGATTGGAAATAACGTCGTGTTGGCCGGAAAGGCCGCGGTGGCCGGCCATATCGAGATTGGCGACGGGGCCAAAGTTGCGGCAATGGCGGGCGTTCATTCTTCCGTCAAGGCAAACCAGGTTATCGTTGGCAGCTTTCCCGGCATTGCCTACGATGAGTGGTTCAAGATGTACGGCGACATAAGACGATTGCCCAGGCTCAAGGAAACTTTGAAACGACTGGATGAAAAGGTCAATAGAATCGAGGAGGTCCTTAAAAAAGGATGATGGACGTTTTGCGGATTAAAGAACTCCTTCCACACCGCTATCCTTTCCTGCTTGTCGATAGGATTGTCGAGTGCTCCTCCGAGGCGATTGTGGGGATAAAGAACGTATCGGTGAACGAACCGTTTTTTCAGGGGCATTTTCCAAACGATCCGATTATGCCCGGGGTCCTTA
Source organism: Syntrophobacteraceae bacterium (assembly GCA_031292215.1). Lineage (GTDB taxonomy): Bacteria > Desulfobacterota > Syntrophobacteria > Syntrophobacterales > Syntrophobacteraceae > SbD1. Next base: position 33,086 of record JARLHO010000035.1, read on the forward strand.
TCTTGGAAGCCATGGCCCAGACCGGCGGTGTTCTGGTCTTTACGGTTTTTCCCGAACTAAAGGACAATCCATTTTATTTCGCCGGCCTGGACAAGGTGCGATTTCGAAAACCCGTGCGCCCCGGGGACCGGTTGGTAATGAAAGTGAAGCTTCAGAAACAGCGCGGCGGCTTTTTCAAAATGTTCGGTGAAGCTTTCGTAGACGATGTACTTGTGGCCGAAGCCGAAATGATGGCCAATGTGATAGCCGCGCCTGAAATTTAGCCTCGCCCCCCGCTGTAATCCTACCAGGGGTGTCCAGCCACCGGAATAGGCGGGTGTATTCCGACAACGGGCGGATTTGCCCCCGGACAGGCGGCTGGAAGAATATGGAGAATACATGGTGATCCACCCTACTGCGATTATTTCCCCCAGTGCTGAACTTGCCGAAGACGTTACCGTAGAGGCATACAGCGTAATTGGTCCTGACGTGGTCATTGGCGCCGGGACCGTCGTGGGGCACCATATAGTGATAGAGGGCAAAACCACGATTGGAGAAAACAACCGCATATTTCCATTTGCCTCCATAGGTCTTCCTCCCCAGGATGTAACCTACGCCGACGAGGATACAAGCGTTTCGATTGGAAATAACAGTATCATTCGAGAATACGTTACTATCCATCGCGGCACGGTGAGGGGCCATGGGGTCACACGGATCGGCGACGGGGTATTTCTGATGGCCTATTGCCATGTGGCTCACGACTGCCAGGTCGGAAACGGGGCTCTACTGGCGAACTCGGCCACCCTGGGGGGGCATGTTGACGTGGGCGAGTATGCGGTGATCGGCGGTATCGTGGCCGTCCATCAGTTCGTGAGGTTGGGAGAATACAGTTGTACGGGCGGGTTTTCGGCCGTGCGCATGGACATTGCCCCTTACATGCTTGCCACTGGCGCCGAGGGCGCAAAGCTTTTTGGTCCTAATCTCATCGGCCTTAAGCGCAGGGGCTTTTCGGCAGAATCCATTCAGGCGATCAAAAAATTTTATAAAATATTTTTCCGTTCCGGGCTCACCCTAAAGGATGCGATTGTAAAGGTCCGAGAGGAAGTAGAGCCGCTGCCGGAAGTGGAAAGGCTAATCGAGTTCGTTGAGGCCGATTCCAAGCGAGGTCTTACCAGATAATGTCTTTGGAACAGGATCGGGGTTCGGGGGACAGGATCAGGGAGGTCGGCCTCATTGCCGGAAGCGGGCAGTTCCCCCTTCTTTTTGCCCACGCGGCCCGTCAGGCCTCGGTGCGGGTGTTTGCCGTAGGCTTCGATGGAGAAACCGATCCCACGCTTGCAAAGTATGTCGATGAATTCCACATGCTAAAGCTCGGGCAGTTGAACCGGCTGGTCAGGACTTTTCGAACCGCTGGAATCACCCACGCGGCCATGGCCGGGGCAATCAACAAGACCCGTATGTACGCTAAGCTTCGGCCCGATTGGAGGGCTGTCCGGTTTATCAACAAGCTTAGAAACCGAAAAGACGACTCTCTTCTAAGAGCTCTTGCCGATGAACTTGAATCCGAAGGGATATTGATTCAGCCTTCCACTATTTTTTTGCCTGAGCTTTTGGCGCCTGAGGGGATACTCACGAGGCGAAAGCCCAACCGCAGGGAGCAGGCCGACATTGCTTTCGGATGGACTCTGGCAAAAGCCATCGGAAGGCTCGATATCGGTCAGTGCCTGGTTGTGAAAAACCAGGCAGTGGTTGCAGTCGAGGGCATAGACGGAACGGACGCAACCATTATGCGTGGCGGGCGGCTTTGCCGGGAAGGCGCGGTTATCGTCAAGGTGAGCAAGCCCATGCAGGACATGCGCTTCGATGTTCCCGCGGCCGGTTCGGACACCATAGAGGTCATGAAGAGGGTCAACGCTCGCGTGCTTGTGCTTGAGGCAGGCAAAACGCTTCTGTTCGACCGGGAAAGGACGATAGATGCTGCCGATTCCGCGGGCATATCGATCCTCGTGCAGAGCGAAGGGGCTCAGGTAAACGAACAGCAAGACGATGACGCGCTTGCGGTTCTTGAGTCCAATAGTAACCGCTGGCGCCCGCCCGTGGAGCACGCCCAAGAACAGCCGCACCCGGTATCGAGGGCAGTGCTGGTGCGCGCTCCTCGCCCCGGGGCTATACGGACGGCAGTAGTTGGAGTTGGCTACCTTGGTCGTTTTCACGCTCAAAAATATGCCAGGCTTCCCGAAGCCGATCTGGTTTCCATCGTAGACATCGACTCGGCGCGGGCAGAAGAGGTTGCCGCGGAAGTGAAGTCTGTGGCCGTAAATGATTACAGGGAGCTTATCGGCAAGGTGGATGCCGTAAGCATTGTTACGCCCACTCCTTATCATTTCGCCGTAGCGCGGGAGTTTTTGTCCGCCGGGGTCCATGTTCTTCTTGAAAAGCCTATGACAAAGAACCTGGAGGAAGCCGACGAACTGATCGCAATCGCTAAAAAAAGCGGAGCGATTCTTCAGGTTGGTCATCTGGAGAGGTTTAATTCCGCCTTTGCGGCTATTCGCAACCGTTTGTCCAACCCCATGTTCGTAGAGGCCGACAGGCTTGCGCTATTTAATGAAAGAGGCCTTGAAGTCGACGTTGTCCTGGATTTGATGATTCACGATATCGACATCGTATTGAGTATTATCGGGGCCCCTTTAAAAAACCTTCAGGCTTCCGGCGTCTCGGTCCTGAGCCATCTTCCCGATATTGCCACCGCCCGGATGGAATTTGAAAACGGGGCTGTGGCAAATCTTACGGCAAGTCGAATTTCAATCAAAAGCATGAGAAAGTTGCGCATCTTTCAGGAAAATTGTTATTTTTCGGCTGACTATTCAGAAAAGCGCGCCTATGCAGCCTACAAGGAAGCCGAGCCGGGCGAGGACGGCTATCCCCAGTTGTCGCTTGAAAACTTTGAAATAGTTGAAAAGGACGCCCTCGAAGAGGAGATTGCAGCCTTTGTTCGCTCGGCTATGACCGGCAGTCGGCCTGAAGTGGACGGGGAGCAGGGGCGCCGGGCGCTTGCCGTGGCGCTAGAGATTTCGAGTATGATCGAGGAGCAAATGCGCACCAAACACTCCTAGCCGGGAGGGAGGAAATTGGAAATATTTATAAGCGCCGGGGAAGCCTCCGGAGATCTTCACGGCGCCGGTCTTGCCCGCGCGATATTGTCCATTGCCCCCCAAACCAGGCTCTCCTGCCTCGGGGGACCTCATATGAGCGCCGCCGGTGTTACGGTGATCGTAGACAATCGAAAAATTTCAGTTGTCGGCATCTCTGAAGTCTTTGCGCAAATGCGGTCGATATATGGGGCATGGGTAAAGATCCGGTCCTACCTTCTTGCCAACCGCCCATCTCTTGTCGTAGTGATTGACTTTCCCGATTTCAATCTTTTCCTTGCACGATTTGCCAAAAGGATCGGCGCCAGGGTTTTTTTCTATATAAGCCCTCAAGTCTGGGCCTGGCGGGAAAATCGGGTAAGAAAAATCGGAAGGCTCATGGACGGGATGGCTGTTATACTGCCTTTTGAAAAAGATTTTTATGCCTCGCACGGAATCGATGTCGACTATGTGGGCCATCCTCTGGCCGATTCGATGAATGGACTGCCCGATAAGGCCGAGTGCGATCGGGTGTATCATGATTTTGAAGGACCTCTCATCGGGCTTTTGCCAGGCAGCAGGCGAAAGGAAATCGAGCGCTTTTTCGACATGCTGATGGAGGCGGGGCGGATCATCCGGACATCTTTTCCCGATGCGCGGTTTATAATGCCGGTGGCCTCTTCGATTGATGCGAGGGAGGTGGAAAACCGGGCAGCCTGCAGGGCGCTGCCGGTTCGGGTGGTCACAAGCGACACGTACAGGGCGGTTAGGGCTTGCGACCTGATCTTGACCAAATCCGGCACGGTGACACTGGAAGCTGCAATTCTTCAAACACCCATGGTGGCTTTCTATAAGGTTTCAAGGCTAACAAAACGGATCGGTGAGTTGCTTGCCACGACCAATTTTATTGCCTTGCCCAACTTGATAGCGGGAAGACAGATCGTCCCGGAATTTGCTCGCAGGGAGCCCACGGGGCAGCTTTTGGCTGAATGCGCTCTAGGGCTTTTGAAATCCCCGGGCCTCCTTGAGGAGCAACGGTTGGAGCTGGGGCGAATTCGCGATCGACTTGGCTCAGGTGCTATATCCGAGAAGGTGGCGCGCCTTGTGCTGGATACCGCGCATGGAAAAAGGCGACAGCGATGAGTGCGCTAAACCTCGACCCTGTGCAAACTGCTGTAATCGTTATTGACCTGCAGAAAGGTATCGTGGGTCGCCAATGCGCTCACTATTCGCACCGAACAGGTTATTTCGGCCTTCGCTTAAGTTTTGGACGGGATTTACAGGATTAGTATTAGGGGAATAAAGAACCGGCGGCTTGGAAGGAATGGGGCGCCTGGAATTAAAAAATCCTGTAAACCCTGTAAATCCTGTCCAAGTCTTTTGTTTTATGGGGGCGGCACGGATAAGGCAAAACACTTGGACAGGATTAACAGGATTAGTATTAAGGGCCGGCGCGATCCTGAATCGCAGCGAGTAAAAAAACAGGTGAGGTTTTAGCGGCTTGGAAGGAATGGGGCGCCTGGAATTAAAAAATCCTGTAAACCCTGTAAATCCTGTCCACGTCTTTTGTTTTATGGGGGCGGCACGGATAAGGCAAAACACTTGGACAGGATTAACAGGATTAACAGGATTAGTATTAAGGGTCGGCGCGATCCTGAATCGCAGCGAGTAAAAAACAGGTGAGGTTTGAGCGGCTTGGAAGGAATGGGGGGTACGGGGAATAAAAAATCCTGTAAATTATGAGTCGTTTAAGAGCCTGTAAATCTCCTCTGCAATGTGCGCCGGGGGTTTTTCTTCGGTGTCGATGACCAGGTTGGCGACCTCTGAGTAGAGCGGATTGCGCTCGGAGAGCGTTTTTTCGATTTCCTCGGCCGGGGACAGGCAGGAAAGCGCCGGGCGAGTGAGGGGCGAGTCGGGATCGGCGTTTAAGCGAGCGATGATCGTTTGCCGCGTTGCTTTGAGCCAAATAGTGAGAAAGTCTTCGCGTAGCGTTTGGAAGTTTAGCCGGTCGAGGACAATTCCGCCCCCGGTCGCCACCACCAGGCCCTGGCGCTGGCGAAGGATTTCCAGAAGCCCTGATTCGGCCCTTCTAAAAGAGTCCCATCCGTTGAGTTTGACCCAGGCCGCTATATCGCGTCCCGCATCGTGTGCGAGGCGGCGGTCCATATCGATGAAGCTCCGGCCCAACTTAAGGGCTAGAATTTCTCCAACCGTGCTCTTGCCGGTTGCGCGAAATCCAATAAGTGCTATATTGCGCTGTCTCATTGCCTCTACATCTTGGAAGTTATAGAGCGTTTTCATGAATTCAACTATACACGATAAGCCCAAGAAGCGCCGAAACATTGCGGCGCTTGCCCCGGTTTTGCCTCGCCTCGCTGCCGCCGGTATAAGACTGCTTCACCGGACTTGCAGGTTCAAGATCGTGGGGGAGGAAAACTGGTTTGGCGTAAACGAGATCGAAGCGCCCAAAATAGCCGCTTTTTGGCATTTTACCTACCCGACTATTCTATACTTTTTTCGCGACAGAGGCTATTTAACAATTACGAGCCGCAGCCGAGACGGCGAGTTCGCCGCCAAAATCGTGGAAAGTCTGGGGTTTTTCGCCTTTCGAGGTTCCCCTGGAAAGGGGGGGGCGGCGGCGCTAAAGAGTATGATTTCGGTCTTTAAAAAAAGTGCGGGAGGCGGGATTGTAGCCGATGGCTCTCAGGGGCCGGCGGAAATTGCCCAAAAAGGGCTCCTGGTCCTGGCGATGTATTCGGGTTCTCCGATCATACCGGTAAGTTTTGCCGCCGACAGGTGCCGGCGGCTGCGAAGCTGGGACAAAACGATGATCCCGATGCCTTTTTCCCGGATAGTCGTGTCCTATGGGCCCCATATCAGGGTGGAGCGGAACGCATCCTCGGAGGAGATCGAAAAATACCGGGTCCAACTCGACCGGACGTTAAACGAAATCACTGCTCGTGCCCGCAAGGAGGCCGGAGCGTTTGCATAACGCTTCAAATCTGCTAATATATTTATTGGAAGTGCGGACGCGACTTGGCTGAGAACAAAAAAGAGAAGGGGAACCGGAGTAGGGCGGATGATCGCCGGTCGCCTTTAACGGCGGCGGGAGGAAAGTCCGGGCTCCACAGGGCAAGGTGCTGGGTAACTCCCAGTCTCGGCGACGAGGAGGAAAGCGCAACAGAAAGCAGACCGCCTCTTGGCTCTTTGCGCAAGGGGTAAGGGTGAAAGGGTGAGGTAAGAGCTCACCGGTCCCGGTGGCGACATCGGGAGCCAGGCAAACCCCACTTGGAGCAAGACCGAATAGGAGAGCGTTCGAGGGCTGCCCGCCCGATGCTCTCGGGTTGGTCGCTTGATCCCGTCGGTAACGGCGGGGCTAGAGGAATGATCATCCCCTGGCCGCCTTCGGGCGTTCGGGGAACAGAACCCGGCTTATGCCCTGCTCCGGTTCTTTTCTTTTTCCCATGTCGATTGTCTAGCAATGATGAATAATACGTGCGTGATCGTCCCCGCTGCCGGAAGCGGCGTCAGGATGGGCGGGGCGATACCCAAGCAGTTTTTGAACCTGGCCGGACGGCCGATATTGCATCACACGTTGAGTGCTCTGGTAAAGATGCCTTCTCTGTCGATGATTTTGCTGATAGTGGCCGAGGGGTACGTGGCCAAGACTCGGCAACTGGTATCGCAGTGGCGACTCGGGCAACCGGTAACCGTGGCCGAGGTCCGCGTTGCGGCGGGGGGCAGGGAGCGAAGCGACTCGGTCTATAACGGGCTGGGGATGCTGCCTGAGGAGTGTGAATGGGTGATGATCCATGACGCGGTGCGTCCGTTTGCCTCGCCGGCGCTTATCCGGGCGGTCTGGGAAGGGGCCAGGGCAACAGGCGCCTGCATAGCCGCTGTGCCTTCGACCGACACAGTCAAGCTTGTGCGCGATGGAAACGTTTGTCAAACCCTTGCGCGCGATGAGGTCTGGCTTGTGCAAACGCCTCAGGTTTTCCGAAAGCAGATCGTTACGGCGGCTTATGAAAGGGCCGTTTCGAAAGGGTGGAAGGGAACCGATGACGCCTCTTTTGTCGAACGCATGGGGTCCCCTGTGTCCATCGTGGAGGGGGAGCGCACCAATATCAAGGTGACCTCGCCAGAAGACCTGCAGTGGGCTGAATGGTATATTGCGACGATTGAGTCGGGGAGGCGGTGATGCGGGTTGGTTTCGGCTATGACGTGCACAGGCTTGTGCCGGGGCGGCCACTTGTTCTTGGCGGGATCGAAATTGAGTACGAGCGCGGACTCCTTGGCCACTCGGATGCCGATGTGCTTTTGCATGCCATCTGCGATGCCATGATCGGGGCGGCTGCCATGGGAGACATTGGCGTTCATTTCCCGGATACCGATCCGCGGTTAAAGGATGTGTCGAGCCTTGTGCTGTTGCTCAAAACTTACGAGCTCATTACGGAACAGGGGTTCAGGTTGAAAAATATCGACTCTACCATCGTGGCCCAGAGGCCAAAGCTTTCTGCTTTCATCCCTCGCATGGTCGAGAGGATTTCCTGCCGGCTGGGGCTAAGCCCGGGTTGCGTCAACATTAAGGCCAAAACGACCGAGATGCTGGGTTTTGCGGGGCGCGAGGAAGGAATAGCGGCTTATGCCGTGGCGCTCTTGGAAGAGACGCGAGCAGTGAACGGCAAGTAGTGATCAGGGTCTTCTCTTTTCACCGATTACTTTTACTTTTTTAGGGGACCGGCGGCAATGGCGTTGCAGATATACAATACTCTGACGGGTAAAAAGGAGGAATTCGTCCCCTTGGAACCCGGCAGGATTAGAATGTACGTGTGCGGGATCACCGTCTACGATTTTTGCCATATCGGACACGCCCGCTCGGCCATTGTCTTCGATGTGATCTATCGCTTCCTGACGAGCCTGGGCTACCAGGTTTCCTACGTACGCAACTTTACGGATATCGATGACAAAATCCTGCGGCGGGCTGCTTCCGAGGGGGTGGATTACAAAACGATCGCCGACCGTTTCATCGGGAGCTTTCATGAGGATATGGAAGCCCTGGGGCTTTTGCCCCCCACCATGGAGCCGCTTGCAACCGAGCACATCTCCGAGATGATCGAAATTGTCCGCCGGCTGGTGGAAAAAGGTGTGGCCTACAAGGCCGGAACGGACGTCTATTTCAGTGTCGAGCTGTTTTCCGGCTACGGGAAGCTCTCCGGTCGAGACCTTGTAGATATGGTGGCGGGCGCAAGAGTCGAGGTGGATGAAAACAAACGTAACCCGATGGATTTTGTCCTCTGGAAGGGCAGCAAACCCGGGGAGCCTTTCTGGGAGAGCCCATGGGGGCCCGGCAGGCCCGGCTGGCATATCGAGTGCTCCGCCATGGCGAGAAAATACCTCGGGGCAACCATCGACCTGCACGGGGGGGGGAAAGACCTTGTTTTCCCTCACCACGAAAACGAGATCGCGCAAGCCGAAGCGGCCTTCGATACGCCTTTTGTCCGCTACTGGATCCACAACGGATTCGTTAATATCAATAACGAGAAAATGTCAAAGTCGCTTGGAAATTTTATCACTATTCGAGACGTCCTCGAATCTGTGCACCCTGAATCCCTTAGGCTATTCGTCATAAGCAAGCATTACCGGAGCCCGGTTGATTTTTGCGATGAAACCGTCGGGGAAGCCGAGCGCGGACTGGAGCGGCTCTACGCAACCGTTGAAACCGCCCTGGAAAAAACGGCCAAAGAGGGGGGAGCGGACTACCCGGCCGATGAGCTAAAAAGGCAGGATGGCGAGCTCTATGAGAAACTGGACTCGCTTTCGGCTCTCATTGCCGAGGCAATGGAAAACGATTTTAACACCGCCCAGGCGGTGGGCTATATTTTTACGCTCCAAAGAAACCTCCAGCGCTTCCTGGATAAATCCGGCAGAAAAGACTTAAAGGGTGCTGCCGCGCGGCTTGCCGCGATGGCAGCGGATTCGCTGGTAAGGCATTGCCGGGCGATGGGGCTTTTGATGGTGGCCCCGGAGGTTTTTTTCGATCGTCAAAGAAGGCTAAAACTCAAGGCGACCGGCATGAGCGAAGATGAGCTAAACGATTTGATAGCGCTACGCCACCAGGCCAGGGTTGAAAAAAACTTTGCCGAATCCGACCGAATCAGGAAGGAACTCGAAAAAAGGCGCATCCAACTGGAAGACACTCCCAAGGGCACGAAATGGCGGGTAAGTCTTTTGCAGCCGCCAAACGAGTGATCCGGACCGGAAGGGCTGTCGGGCAAAGGCCTTAGGTCTAATCCCATGCAGTTGTGGGTTTTTCCTCATAGCCCGCCAAGAGAAGATGCAGGTCTTCCCTCTGGAGTTCGCGAACCTCCCGAGGTTGCCAGCGGTATTTGTCAACGATATACCTGTAAACGCCATCGAGTCCCTTAAGACCTGTGTAACCTTCTTTTTCGGCAATGCGGTCGCCAATTTTTTCAAGCAACGGATCGTTCATGCGCGCGCTCCTTCTTTAGCGATAGGTTAAAGTGTCCAGAATATATTTACGGTCGGCTGCCGGGGCAAGGCCGTAGAGAAAAGAACTTTGGATCGACTTTTCTCATGATCCATGGAAGGGAGTTCGAGGATGGTGATATGTCATTGTTTCGGCTACACCGCGGCCGATATAGAGCGGGATGTGGTGGCAAACACTAAATCCACGATTTTCGATAAAATTATCAGCGAAAAAAAGTCCGGCGGCTGTCAGTGCGCCGCGTTAAACCCCACGGGCCGCTGATGCCTTGGCGATGTCCGCCGGTTGGTGGATGAAGTCATGAAAAGGCAGTTAGGCTAAGCCGCGATCGAAATTACCTGGCCGGTGTTTTTGCGGTTTTTTCCGCCGCACCCTCCAGACCCGCCAGTAAAGCTTCGTTATCCCCGGGAATGGTCATCTCAAAGACCGAATCCACGGTCGTATAGTCGTAATAGCCCAGTCGGGCCAGGGGACGGATAGCGGCGACGTCTATTTTTCCGTTGGGGCCGATTACCTCATCTTTAATATGGACCCGGACTACCCGACCAATAATGACATCGACTGTTCCCATAATGCCGCTGCCGGGCAGGCGGAGGGTCTGGTAGTAGACACATTCGAACTGGATGGGAGATTCGGCGACCCTGGAGGGTTTTACCATGATGGAGGGAGCTTTGGTGAGCCCGGCCAGTTCGAATTCATCGATTTCCGGGGCGACTTCTGCCGCGGAGCGATTGAGGGCTTCCCGCAAATCGTAGGTGGCCATGTTGTATACGAACTCACCAGTTTGCTCGACGTTATTCACCGTGTCTTTTCGTTTTCCCCGAGTGTTTTGATTTGCTGAAAAAATCACGTAAGGGGGATCGAAGGTCAGGTTTTGGAACTGGCTAAAGGGGGCCAGGTTATGGACGCCGTTTTCGGAAATAGTTGAGATCCATCCGATGGGGCGAGGTAAGACACAGGACTTAAAAGGGTTTTGGGGCAAACCATGGTCGTTTGCAATCGGATCGTAATTCATCGATGTCCTCCATTTTTTCGGGATACGTTCCAAACGGGCTATTTTTACGGAAAATCCCTTTTAAATCAAGAAAGATTAAGAAGAGGAAACGACCATCGGGCAGGCGGGCCCCAACGCCTTGGGCCGCGGTTTTGCCTTGATGCTCATGGAACCGGGAACCGATAGTGCTTATAGTATTTAACCTATCGAGGTTGCGATAGCGGTGGAGTGAGTTTAATCAAGGTGGGAGAGGGTGAAAAATGGCGGAAAAAAAGTCGGAAAGAGAGCAAAATTCTCTTTGGAGCGCCGAGGTGGAGAAAAACCTGAGGGTTGCCTTCGATTCGCTTCCAAACGCTGTCCCGGTGATGCTCTTTACCGAGAAGGGCGGAAGTGAAGTCCTAAACAGTGCGGCGCAGGATCTGCTAAGAGGTTTTGCCAAAATATCCAAGAAGGTGGTGTTAAAAGAGTTCGACGTAAAGAGCGAAGAGGCAAGGGAGCGGAATGTGACCAGCGCCCCGACGCTAATCTTTGACCCGGACAGGTATGCGATAAGGTATCTTGGCGTTCCCTACGGTGAGGAGGGCAGAACGCTTGTCGGAATGATTCTACTTATCGGGTATCGCACGGGCAATATGAGCGAGCCGTCGCTAAAGGTCTTAAAAAGGATAAATTCGAGAAGGGAAGTGAAGGTATTTGTCAGCCCGACCTGTCCCTATTGTCCGGAGCAGGCGATAAACGCGGTAAAGTGCGCCATCGAGAGGCCCGATATCGTAGCGCTGGAAATAGTCGATATCCAGTCCAACCAGGAGATGGCCAATCGCTATTCGGCGTTTAGCGTTCCGCAAACCTTTGCAAACGACATTCTAATCGCTCACGGGGCGCAGCCGGAAGAACTTTTTGCCGTCTCTCTTGAAAAGCTCGAACAGCAGACCGTCTTCATCCCGGAAACCGACGCGGAGGTAATCGAAACCGATGTGGTGATCGTAGGAGGGGGGCCGGCGGGACTTGCCGCAGGGATTTACACGGTTCGAAGCGGGCTAAGGACAGCGATTATCGAGCGGGGAGCACTCGGGGGGCAGGTGGCCACAACCCCGGTTGTGGAGAACTATCCGGGGTTTGCAAGGGTGCCGGGAAAAACGCTGGTCGATATCCTTACAAGCCATGCCCTGGAGTATGTCCAGATATTCCAGGGAGAGGAAGTGGGGGTTATTCAGCCCGGTCCGCCGCTGGAGGTGAGGACAGGGAGGAGAAAATTTGTGGCAAGGGCCCTCATACTTGCTACGGGCGCCAACTACAAGAAGCTGGGAGTGGCCGGCGAGATAAATTTCATGGGGCGCGGGGTAAGCTACTGCGCGACCTGTGACGGCCCGTTATTTAAAGACCGCAAGGTCATCGTGGTCGGCGGGGGGAACTCGGCTGTGACCGAGGCGCTCCATCTGCACAACATCGGGGTGCAGGTCGTAATGGCGCATAGACGAAACAGCCTGAGGGCCCAGGATCATCTGGCCAAAAATATCTTTTCAAACAACATCGAGGTGCTCTGGGATACCGAGGTCGTGGAGATACGGGGTAAGGAAAAGGTCGAAGAGGTGGTGTTGCGAAATCACCGGACCGGGGAGGATTACCCGTACCCGGTGCAGGGGGTCTTTGTGGCGATCGGCTATGAGCCCTCGGTTGGTCTGGCGAAGGGGCTGGGTGTCGAACTCTCGCCGGAGGGTTTTATAAAGCATGACTCCCATCATAGGACCAACGTTTCCGGGGTCTATTCGGCCGGGGACGTGGAAGGGGGCTATAAGCAGATCGTAACGGCGATGGGGCAGGGGGCCGAGGCGGCCCTTGCGGTGTATGAAGATCTTGCCCATCCGTATTGGACCACCGATCAAGAGAAGCAAAATAGCGTGGCGAGGATGTAGGCGCCGGTAAATCCCGGGGCCGCTTTGGCCCCGGGTAAAGCTTTAGGTTTTTTCGCTAATCGGCCGGTGGATGGTGGGGCTTTGCGGCTTTAGGGGGGAGCCGGTCGTCGAATTCTATCAATTCGCCGGTCACCGTAAAGATTATGCGCTCGCAGATGTTTACGACGCGGTCGGCCGCGCGTTCCAGGTTGTGAGCAACCCACATGAGGTGGCTTGCCCCGTCGATGTTTCTCGGGTCTTCGAGGACGTAGGTCATGAGTTCGCGGTACACCTGATCGTAGAGATCGTCTACCTGCTGGTCTTCCTCGGGAATCGCATAGGCTGCCCGGGTGTCCCGATCGACAAATCCCAGGAGCGCTCTGTGGAGCATGTCGGAGGCAAGGGCGGCCATCCTCGGAATGTCTACAAGGGGCTTTACGAGGGGCTTTGTCCCGAGGTTGAGTACAATTTTTGCGATCCCCTTGGAATAGTCGGCTATTCTTTCGAGTTCGCCGGCGATTTCGAGTATGGCCGCAAGGGTGCGAAGATCTTTGGCCATAGGCTGCTGCCTGGCGATCAGGATGAGGGTATCCGTTTCAATTTGATACCGTCTGCGGTTTATCTCCGCATCGGATTGAATCAGCCGTTTAGCCCGCTCGCCATGGCGTTCGCCAAGAATATCGACTGCTTCGATTATGGTGCGCTCAACCATCACGCCGAGGTCGACCAGTTGGTCCTGGAGCCCTTCGAGTTCCTTTTCCAGTGGAGTTTTCACCATCTAAGAGAGTCCCCTCCTCGCCTGGGCGATGCCGCTTACAATACAAGGTTTGCCAGATGGGTCGCGCTTTGCTCCACCCATCTGGATGTGTCCCAAAGTCGTATTCTACCTCCGGTTGGGCAAAAAATGCAAGAAATCCGCCCGAAAGAGTTAATTACCGCACATCCTAAGGGGCAGTAAATAAGGAAAGCCCCCGGACCCATGGAGGGGGCCGGGGGCTTCCTATTCAGGCAAGAGCCGACATCGAGCGACACTCAGGTTCGTAGTGTCAGCGGTTTTTTTCTAGTACATGCCGCCGCCGGGGGGCATGCCTCCCATGGCGGGGCCGCCTTTGTCGTCCTTGGGCATTTCGGCGATCATGCACTCGGTTGTGAGCATGAGGGCAGAGACGCTGGCAGCATTTAAGAGCGCGGTGCGGGTTACCTTGGTCGGGTCGATTACGCCCGCAAGGATGAGGTCTTCGAAGGCGCCGGTCTCGGCGTTAAAGCCAAAGGCCCCCGATTGCTCCTTTACCTTCTGAACTATAACGGAGCCCTCTTCGCCAGCGTTTGCGGCGATCTGGCGGGCGGGTTCCTCCAGGCAGCGCCTGACGATCTTTAGACCAAGCTGTTCGTCGCCACCCAGGTTGACGTCTGCAAGCGAAGGCAGGCAGCGCAGGTAGGCGACGCCGCCGCCGGGCACGATGCCCTCTTCGACGGCTGCGCGGGTGGCGTTAAGAGCATCTTCGACCCGGGCCTTTTTTTCCTTCATCTCGGTTTCGGTAGCCGCGCCAACCGATATCACCGCGACTCCGCCAACGAGTTTGGCCAGTCTTTCCTGGAGCTTTTCCCGGTCATAGTCGCTGGTGGTTTCCTCGATCTGGGTGCGGATCTGGCGCACTCGGCCCTCGAGGGCCTTGCGGTCCCCGGCGCCGTCTACTATCGTGGTGTTATCCTTATCGATGCGGATCGTCTTTGCACGGCCCAGATCGTTTAGGGTAACATTTTCAAGCCTTATGCCCTTTTCTTCGCTGATCACCTGGGCGCCGGTAAGAACGGCGATGTCTTCGAGCATGGCCTTTCGCCTGTCGCCAAAGCCGGGGGCCTTTACCGCGCAGACCTGGAGGGTGCCGCGAAGTTTGTTTACCACCAGGGTGGCCAGGGCTTCGCCCTCAACGTCTTCGGAGATAACCAAAAGCGGCTTGCCCATCTTTGCGATCTGTTCGAGAACGGGCAGAAGGTCTTTCATGCCGCTTATCTTCTTCTCGTTTACCAGGATCATCGGCTCGTTTAGCAACACTTCCATCTTTTCGGGGTCGGTGACGAAATAGGGGGAGATGTATCCGCGGTCAAACTGCATCCCCTCGACCACCTCGAGGGTGGTTTCCATCGACTTGGCTTCCTCGACGGTGATGACCCCTTCTTTGCCCACCTTGTTCATCGCCTCGGCGATGATGTTGCCGATCGTCGAATCGTTGTTGGCCGAAATGGTGCCGACCTGGGCGATTTCTTTTTGGTCCTTGATGGGCTTGCTGGTCTTTTTGAGTTCTTCGACAACGATCTGGACGGCCTTTTCGATGCCGCGCTTTATGGCCATGGGGTTGTGGCCGGCGGTTACAAGCTTTGAGCCTTCAAAGTAGATCGACTGGGCGAGGATGGTTGCCGTGGTGGTCCCGTCTCCGGCGACATCGCTGGTTTTGCTGGCGACCTCTTTTACCATCTGGGCGCCCATGTTTTCGAACCGGTCCTCCAGTTCTATTTCCTTTGCGACCGTTACGCCGTCTTTTGTAACCGTGGGGCCGCCGAAGCCTTTTTCAATGACAACATTTCGGCCCTTGGGGCCGAGGGTGACCTTTACGGCGTCGGCCAGGATATTAACGCCGTTTAGCAAAAACTCGCGCGCCTTGGTATCATATGTCAACTGTTTGGCCATTAGTTTGTTCCTCCTGCTATGTTCAAAGAATCTATTGAGTTACTCGATAATTGCGAGGATGTCGTCTTCGCGCATGATCAGCACTTCCTGGCTCTCGAGGGTGATCTCGGTGCCGGCATATTTGCCGAAAAGAACGCGGTCGCCCTTTTTTACGTCGAGAGCTCTTTTGGAGCCATCTTCCATGGTCTTGCCGTTGCCTGCGGCTATGACTTCGCCCTGGATTGGCTTTTCTTTGGCCGTATCGGGGATGATGATCCCTCCTGCGGTTTTTTGTTCTTCTTCCATACGCTTGACCACTACGCGATCATTTAGCGGTCTGAGATTCATAGTAACTCCTTTCGGGTTGAATAAATTGAAATTGGGCAAGGGAGTAAAACGAGCTCTCCGCCGTTCGTGTTAGCACTCGGTCTTGATGAGTGCTTTTAATCATCGAATCTTCATTTGGCAAGCGAAAAAGAAGCGCTGGGGGGGAAAAAAAGTGAAAAGGTGGTTCCTGCACCCGAGGCGAGGCGGTTTACCTCGACTCTTCCGGAGGCTTTTTCGACCAGTTGGTAGACAATGCTAAGTCCCAGACCCGTTCCGTTGGATTTGGTCGTAAAAAAGGGATCGAAAATTTTTTTAAGGGCGGGATCGGGTATCCCGCATCCCGTATCGCCTATGTCAATTCTAACAGGTTCGCCGGTATTGTCCAGGACGCGTTCGATGAGAACCGATATCGTCAGCTCGCCTCCCTCGGGCATGGCTTCGAGCGCGTTTACCAAAAGGTTCCACAGGATGCGGTGCAGATGGAGCGGATCGATTGAGATCGTGGGGTTTGAGCGGAAATCGGTTCTTATGGTGTGGGAGGCGGTGGCCTTTTTATTGGCCCGAAGAAGGGCGAGGATTTCCTCGATTACCGGGCACACCGCGACGTCTTCTCTTCTGGCGGACTGGGGGGAACCTTTGGCCATCCAGAGAAATTCGGTTACAAGCAAGTTTACACGCTCGATTTCCCGCTCCAGGATTCCAAGGAGTCGCTCGTTTAGGGGGCTAAGAGTGGTTTCGTCCTGCAACATTTGAACAGCCCCGCTCATGGCCGCCAGCGGGTTTTTGATTTCATGGGCGATCTCGGCGGCAAGTTTTCCCGCCAAAGCAAGGCGCTCCATGGTCTGAAGATGTTCTTCCAGCCGCTTCAGGCGCGTAAGATCGGTGAAAATGATGAGCCAGCCGAAGGTTTTTCCCTCTTCATCGGTTAAGGCCGAGGCCGAGTAGCCGAGTAGCGTCCGGATGCCCGCCGGATGGCGGTAGGAGGATTCCAGGCGGCGGGGCTGTTGCGGGCCGGCTTGCCGGGAGCTAAGTTTCATCTGCGCAAAGTCGATGTCGGAAAAGAGCTCTGAAACCATTCGCCCCGTAATCTCTCCGGGCTTTACTGCCAGTATCTTCTGGGCGGCGGTGTTTGAGAATATGACGCGTCCTTGGAGATCGACGGTCAAAAGGCCGCTCGACATGCTTTTCACGATGCTCGTGTGAAGGGCTACGAGCGTGCTCAGGTCTTTTTGACTTTCACGAACGCGCAGCTTGGACCTTTGGAGTTCACGGGCGAGGTAGCCGGCAACAAGGCCGGCGAGGAAATAACCCGCCGTATTTATAAGGATCTTAAAAAAACAGGCGCTGGAATCGCGCGCCTGCTCTCCGCCTGCTGCCAGGTGGAGCGGAGAAATCCAGCCAAAGTATTGAAGATCGAGAAGAAGGCCATAGACCAAAGAGCAGGCGGAAGCGGTCAAAAGGCTTGCGCGGGGGTGCAGCAAAAGGGCCGCGGAAAAGATGACAAGCATGTAGAGCGTTGAAAAGCTGGACTCGATGCCCCCCGTCATATAGACCAAAACGGTTACGGCCCCCAGGTCGAAAAGAATCTGGACCAGGGCAAACCTTTGGAGACGGCGCACGCGCGCAAGGCTAAGAGCCCCCAGGATCGTGAACAGGAAGAGTATGCCGGAAAATATATAGAGCGGATGAAAGAGGGCGCTAAGAAGGTCTCCATCCGTTTTGCTCTGTACGGCGATAGTTGCCGCGAGGAAAAAAACGGCAAGGATCAACCGATAGAGCAGAAGTTTTTTAAGCTTACCCCTAAGTCGGTGGTCCTCGGTGTCGTTTAGCCCTCCGGCGGGGAGCTCTACCATTTGGGGCTCTACCTGCCGACAACATCGGCCAGGTTAAAGATCGGCAAGTACATGGCCACCAGCAGAAAACCAATCGTTACGCCGAGAAAAAGAATCAGCAAGGGTTCCAGCATTGCCGTCAAATTTCCGACGGCCGTATCGACTTCCTCATCGTAGAAATCGGCTATCTTGGTGAGCATGTTGTCGAGGGCGCCCGTGGCTTCGCCAACGGCTATCATCTGCGTCACCATGGGGGGAAAGACGTTTGTTTCGGCCAGGGGTTCGGCTACCGGGCGGCCTTCGGAAATGGACATGCGGGCTTTTCGGATGGCGTTTTCTATGACCGAGTTGCCAGCCGTTGCGGCGACCACTTCCAGGCCGTCCAGGATCGGCACCCCGCTTGAGAGCATTGTTCCAAGGGTCCTCGTAAAGCGCGCCACGGCAATCTTTCGAAGCAAAAGGCCAAAGACGGGGGCCCGCAGGAACATCCGGTCAAACAGGAGTCGACCTTTTGGCGTTTTGCCAAACCTGCGCAGTGCGTATACGGCCAGGCCAAGACCGAGGATGGCCCAGTGGATGTAGTTTTTTACGAAGTCGCTTAAATTCATGACTATCAATGTCATGGCGGGCAGTTTCACTCCCGCATCGGTAAAGAGCTTGGTGAAAACCGGTATGACGAAGATGAGAATGACCGCCACGACGATTACGGCGATCGAGACCACGATGGCCGGGTAAGTGAGGGCGCCTTTGACCTTCTTTTTGAGCTTGGCCATCTTTTCGATGTAGATGGCGAGCCGGTTTAGAATTACGTCCAAGATGCCTCCGACCTCTCCTGCGGCCACGAGGTTGTGAAACAGGTTGTCAAAGACCTTGGGGTGGTTTTTGATTGCATCCGAGAGGGTCGAGCCTTCCTCGACATTCTTTTTGATCTGTCGAATAACTCTTTTGAAATTCGCGTTTTCCTGTTGTTCCTGCAAAATATCGAGGCACTGCACCAAAGGCAGGCCGGCATCGATCATGGTTGCAAACTGGCGAACGAATATGACTTTATCCTTGTCCTTTATTTTTGCGGCCATCGCCGGCAGGTAGTCCTGCAGGGACTTGGGTTTTAATTTGACATCCTTTACGGTTATCCCTTTTCTGATAACCATCTGGCGGGCCAGGGGAAGGTTATCGGACTCTATTTCACCTTTTTGTTTTTTGCCTGAGCGATCTTTGCCCGACCACAGATAGATGGCCATGCGGTGTTCTCCTGTCGAGTCGATAGATGATGGTAAAAAGATAGCGACACAAATTTAAGCAATTAGCGGGCCATAATCGGTGTGGAACAGCGAAAAGGATGGTTTGCGTAGCCCGGTTGGGTCCAACCGGTTGGAAAACCTAACGGCTGATAAAACAGGGAAAAAACTTTGCCTGTCTGGTTAAGTTGCCGTTAAGTTGCCGTAGCAATTGTGAATAGTTGGTTCTGTTTATTCCAAATAACGGCTCTGCAAGCGCCTGTAACAGCGTTAATGACATCGTGCGTAACAGCGTTATAATAGCGTTAATAACAGCCTGGCGCGGGCGCGCGGCATAACCTCGCTCTTTTTACCGGCTGCGGGAGAGAAAATCCCCCCGGCCCCCCTTTGAAAAAAAGGGGGGCGAGCGAGCCCAGCCGGTCCATGCGCGTCATTGCAAGCGGCTGGAGAGAAAATCCCCCCAACCCCCCTTTGCAAAAAAGGGGGGCGATCAGGCCAAGCCCCTTTCTTGGGAGTCTCCGCTAAGGGGTAAGTGGGCGCATGTGTGGGTAATTGTCAGTTTTGAAAAAAAGGGGGGCGATTGGGCCTGGCCGGTCTGCGGGAGTTATTGCCTGCTGCGGGAGGGGTAAAATCCCCCCGGCCCCCTTTTGAAAAAGAGGGGGGTGATCGGGCCAAGCGCCTCTATGCGCGTCATTGCCAGCTGCGGGAGTCCATCAATCTTTTGCCGAAGACCGGATGACTTCCTCAAGCGAGGTCACCCCCTCTTTTAGCTTATTTATGCCTGCCCGCCTTAAGGTCGTCATGCCCAGGCGAATGGATTCCTTTTTGATTTCGGAAGCGGAGGCGCCCATAAGGACGAGTTCCCGGATCTGCTCATACATCGGCATGATCTCGTAGAGGGCGATGCGTCCGCGGTAGCCCGTATCGTTACAGGCCGAGCACCCCGCTCCGCGATAGCAGGCAAAGGCGCCGATTTCTTCATCCATGACCCCGAGGTCGAGCAGTGTTTCGGCCGGGACCTCTTCGAGGATCTTGCATTCCGGGCAAATCCTTCGAACGAGCCTTTGGGCCAGAACGAGGTTTACCGCAGACGAGACCAGAAAGGCTTCCACGCCCATATTGAGCAACCGGTTGATGGTGCTCGGGGCATCGTTTGTATGGAGGGTGCTGAGCACCAGGTGGCCGGTGAGGGCGGCCTTTACGGCAATCTCCGCGGTTTCGAAGTCCCGTACTTCTCCAACCATTATGATGTCGGGGTCCTGGCGCAGAAAGGCCCGCAGGGCAGCGGCAAAGGTAAGGCCGATGGACTCGTGAATCTGGACCTGGTTAATGCCTGCGAGGTTGTATTCGACAGGGTCTTCGGCGGTCGAGATGTTTTGGCCCACCTTGTTTAGATCGGAGAGCGCGCTATAGAGGGTCGTGGTTTTGCCGCTGCCGGTGGGGCCGGTTACAAGCACCATTCCAAAGGGCAAGTAGATGGCGTCGCGGAAATTTTTGTACTGGAGCTCCTCAAAGCCCAGCCGGGTCATATCCAGTTGGAGACCGGCCTTATCGAGCAAGCGCAAGACGATCTTTTCACCAAAAAGGGTCGGCAGCACCGATACCCGAAAATCCATCTCGCGGTTTTTTGCCTTGAGCCGTATTCGTCCGTCCTGGGGCAGCCTTCTTTCGGCTATGTCGAGGCGGGCCATGATTTTTATGCGCGATATAATGGCATTTTTCAAATGGACGGGGGGCCGCATCACTTCGTAGAGCACGCCGTCAATGCGCAAGCGGATACGCACCATCTTCTCATAGGGTTCGATGTGGATATCGCTTGCCTGTTTTCGGATGGCGTCCATCAGGACGAGGTTGACCAGCTTTACGACGGGGGCCTGCTCGGCGGCATTTTCAAGCGTCGAGAGGTCCATCTCATCGGTTGCCTGGACGAGATCGACATCGACCTCGTCTTTTAGCATTCCCAAGACTTCGTCGAGTGTATCCTCTTCGGTAACGCAGGCGCCGATCACCTGCTTTATGACCGAATCGGAGGCCACATGAACCTGGACATTTTTCCGGGTGAGGAAGCGAATGTCGTCGATGATAAAAAGGTTGCCCGGATCCGACATGGCTACATGGAGGGTATTGCCCATGAGGCCGAAGGGGAATGCCTGGTACTTGTGCATAATGTCTAAAGGGATGAGACCGATGATGTCTTTTCGAATATCGAGCCGGGTAAGATTTACCTGGGGACAATTAAACTGCCTGGCTATGAAATCGCAAAGAATATTCTCATCGATTACGCCGTGCTTTACGAGCGCAGCCCCGAGGCGTTCTCCGCTATGGCGCTGTTCTTCGAGCGCGCGGTTTAGCTGCTCGGAGGTGATCAGCCCCTCCTGGACCAGCAATTCCCCTATCTTCTTTTTGGCCACAGCTTAAAAAATCCTTCCAAAGGAGCCCGATTTTGAAGGCTCGCACCGGACCTTTTCCCGACACCTTTTGCGATCCTGGTGGAACTGGAGCATATAGTTCAATATTCAAGTAAAATCGAATAAAAAAAAAGGACAAAATACCTTGACAGCAAATATTTCCCGGTTATTATTCGCAACGCTTTCTCCGAGAAGAGAGAAGGGATAATACCAGAATCAGGGGGTGGTTGTCATGATTTGCTCTACGGTGAAGGCCGGTATCGAATGCGCCTTCATGACCAAAGCAGGCTGCGGCTATAGTGGCGGCGCCTGCCTTCCGATCGTCGAACAGTGCGCGGGGTGCCAGCGCGCTGTTGAATTTCCCGCCGGGAAGTTTTGCTCCAGCTATCCAAATCCTGCCATAAAATGGAAAGCCGGCACGTGCAATTTCGCAACGCACACCAAGCTGGAAGTGCAGGACAAGCAGAAAGTCAATCCTCTTAAGGCTTCCAAAAGACAAAACAAAAAGAAGTAGCATCCATCGCCGGTGTGTGAGAGCGGCCTCGAAAAAAGGGCCCTGCGTCCGGGAGGTTCGCTCTCACCAGTGCAATGGGCCCATGTTGAGCCTTGCCGTCGATTTCAATTCCAGTACGGTTACCGTTGATTTTCGGTTTTCGTTTGACTTCTCAGGCGCCCATCCGTTATGGAAATACGGGTGAACTTCGCTCACCGGCAGCGCCCCCGTGTATCAAGGCAATTCGCGCTGTTTGCCGGGGGGCCCCGAGAAAGGATGCGCAACAGTGGAACAAACTTTGATTCTGACCGGCGCCCAGGCGGCCGCGGAAGCCGCAAGGCTTAGCCGTGTCCAGGTGATCGCCGCCTATCCCATAACGCCCCAGTCCAAAATTCCGGAGACGCTCTCCGCGTATGTGGAACGGGGGGTGCTACAGGCCCAATTCGTGCGGGTGGAAAGCGAGCATTCCGCGATGGGGGTGTGCATCGCCGCATCGATTGCCGGAGCGCGTGCATTTACGGCCACCTCGGCCAATGGCCTGGCCTATATGCATGAGCAGCTTCACTGGGCCGCCGGATCGCGTCTTCCAATCGTTATGCCGGTAGCCAACCGGGGGGTGGCCGCCCCCTGGACGATCCTAAACGACTGCCAGGACACCATCTCGCAACGCGACACCGGATGGATGCAGATCTACTGCATGAACAACCAGGAAGCGCTCGATCTTGTCGTCGTGGCGTTCAAGGCGGCCGAACAGCTTCTTATCCCCTGCATGGTGTGCTTTGACGGTTTTTTACTCTCGCACACCTTCATGCCGGTCTCGATGCTTGGACAAGAGGACGTGGATTCCTACCTTCCCCCCTATGTCCCGTTTCACACCCTCGATGCCGATAACCCGGTAAACATCAACCCGGTGATAACGAGCGACCCGATTGCCGATCCCGACGGCGTGATGTCGCCGGGCTATATGGGCATTCGCTTCAGGCTGCAGAAAAGCCTGGAGGAGGCGCTGCCGGTACTACGGCAAGCCGGCCGCGAGTTCGGCGAAATTTTCGGCCGCTCCTACGAGGACCCGCTTTTTCGCTACAGGACAGAAGATGCGGATTTTGTGTTCGTGGCGATGGGGGCGCTTGCGGGCGAGGCCTCGGAGGCTGCCGATGCTTTGCGAGAAAAGGGCGTAAAGGCAGGGGTTTTGGGAGTTCGGGTATACCGGCCGTTCCCTGCGGCCGAGCTCTACGAGGCGCTTTGCGGGCGGCGCGTTGCGGCTGTGATCGAAAAGGCCATAAGCTACGGGTACGAGGGGGCGCTTTCTTCCGAGATCAAGGCCTCCTTCTACGCAAAGAGCGGGCCGGCTCCGGCGATTACCAATTATATAGTGAGCCTTGGCGGAAAGGACGTCGCCGCCGCGGACCTGATCCAGGTGGCAACTGAGAGCATTGCGGCGGCCAAAAGCGGCACGGTGTCCGATAGGGCGCGATGGCTTGGATTCGAATAGAGAAAAAACAGATAAAAGGCAAACTCATGTCAGGGCAAACTGCACTTCTCGACTCTCCTGAGCAGGAATATATCCTTCCGGGCAACCGGCTTTGTGCCGGCTGCGGGGTCACCATAGCATACCGATTTATTCTAAAGGCGCTGGGAAAAAAGACCGTCGTATGCGTACCGGCCTCCTGCCTGACCATTTTGCACGGCATCTACCCCAAGACGCCGGTCATGGCGACGACCGTAAACAATACCTTTGCGGGGACAGGCGCTGCCGCTTCGGGAATATCCGCAGCCCTAAAGGCCACGGGGCGCGAGGACTGGCATGTTTTAGCCATGGCCGGAGACGGCGGGACGTTCGACATGGGGATTCAGTCCCTTAGCGGCGCTGCCGAACGGGGCGAAAACATCATCTATGTCTGCTACGACAACGAAGCATACATGAATACGGGGTCGCAGAGATCTAGCGCCACACCTGTCGGGGCCGTGACCACTACCACGCCGATAAATCCCAAGGAGCAGCCCAAAAAGGATTTCATGAAAATCATGGAGGCCCACTCGCTGCCCTATATGGCGGCGGTGTCGAGTTCCTATCCGGGAGATGTCTACAATAAGTTTTTAAAGGCCAGGGAGATCAAGGGCACCCGGTTTTTCCACCTCTCCGCGCCCTGTCCGACCGGCTGGTGGTATCCGACCAAAGATACGGTAAAAATCGGCAAGATGATGGTCGAGGCCTGCATATTCCCGCTCTACGAGGTGGAAGAAGACCGCGTGAGCCTTACCGGCAAAAGTCTTAGCATCGCCAGAAGCGGCGGGAAAAAGCCAATCGATGACTACATAGCCATGCAGGGTCGATTTAAGAAGATCTTGCCCGAGCAGGTTCGCGAGTTTCAACGGCTGGTGGATAAGAGGTGGGAAGCGCTGCTTGCCAGGGCGGGGTATTAAAAGACGCTCCCTCCCCGGGCGACGCTTACAATTATTACCCACACTTGCGCCCACCTATCTCCTTTTGCAAAGTTGCAAAAAAGGGGGGCGATCAGGCCAAGCCCCTTTCTTGGGAGTCTCCGCTAAGGGGTAAGTGGGGCATGTGTGGGTAATTGTCAGCCGGGCGACGGGAGGGGATGCGGCGGATTCCAGCAAAGAGCCGAAGCGAAAAAATGGGGACGCGGTTTATAGGAAATAGTGGAAAAATTCTTGTGCGCGCGCCCAACTGGATCGGGGATGCTGTCATGTGCACCCCGGCCCTTGGCGCCCTAAGGGGCGCTTTCCCCTCTGCGCAGATTGTGGTTGCGGCCAACCCCGCTGTCTGCGAACTTTTGAGTCCCCACCC
Source organism: Syntrophobacteraceae bacterium (assembly GCA_031292215.1). Lineage (GTDB taxonomy): Bacteria > Desulfobacterota > Syntrophobacteria > Syntrophobacterales > Syntrophobacteraceae > SbD1. The sequence continues at coordinate 57,362 of JARLHO010000035.1, forward strand.
GTTTTGCGATTCCGTGATCGTTTTCGATAAAAGGGGCGCTCACAAGGGGGTGGCAGGCCTTGTACGGTTTAGCCTGCGCCTTGCCGCGGAGCGGTTCGATCTGGCGATTCTTTTTCAAAACGCTATCGAGGCCGCGATAATCGCAGTCCTTGCCGGGATAAAACAAAGAGCGGGATATAGCACCGACGGGCGAAGGCTTCTTCTTACCCATGCGGTGCGGGTGTCCGGGCAGGCTTTAAGGCTGCACCACACGCGATACTACCTGGAGATGCTGGCCGGGCTGGGGATAGCTCCGGCAGGGTTTGCAACCAGGCTCGAGTGCACGACACAAGAATTGGAGTGGGCGGCGGGAGTTTTGGGCCCGGGGCGGTGGGCGGCGATAAATCCCGGGGCGGCTTTTGGCTCGGCAAAAAGATGGAGCCCGGAAAGGTTTGCGCAGGTTGGCGACGCTTTGGCCACGGGTTTTGGCTATAAGGTGCTTTTGGTGGGCGGGCCGGGTGAGGCGGCAATAGGTGCGCAGATCTCTTCTAAGATGCGCGAGGCGCCCCTCAACATGACCGGCGCGACGTCCATCCGGCAGCTCATGGCCCTTCTTTCCCGGGTGGAGTTGGCCGTAACCAACGATTCCGGCCCCATGCACATCGCTGCCGCCTTCGATAGATCTGTTGTGGCCCTCTTTGGCCCAACCGACCACCGCGTCACTTCGCCTTTATGCTCCAAGATGTTCCTGGTGCGAAAGGATACGGAGTGCGCGCCCTGTCATCAAAGAGAGTGCCCCCGCGACCACCGCTGCATGGCCGATATTAGCGTCGAAGACGTTCTGGGCGGAGTCGAGGCCCTGGTGAGGGGCAAATGAAAAAATTCCACGTTCCCTCTTCCGGTTTCCGTAAAATTCTCATCGTAAAGCCAAGCGCCTTCGGCGATGTCATTCATGGTCTTCCGGTGCTCCAGGCGCTAAGCGAGAGGTTTCCCGAAGCAGAGCTTCACTGGGTGGTGGCCAGGCAATTTGCGGGAATACTTAAAGATCATCCCCTGATTCACAGGCTCTGGGTCATAGATAAAGATGGGTGGAAACGGCCCGGGAGGTTTGGCCGCACCTGTTCGGAACTTGGGAAACTGCGGCGCGGACTCCGGGAGGAAAAATTCGACCTGGTAATCGACCTGCAGGGGCTTTTCCGGAGCGCTCTGATAGTGCTTTTTACGGGCGCCCGGGAAACGGTTGGCTTTGAGTCCGCCCGGGAAGGGGCCAGGTTTTTTTATAAATACAGGGTGAGAACCGAACCGGAACTGCACGCTGTTGAAAAAAACCTGCTGATCGCACGCTTTGTCGGCTGCAAAGAGGCCGCGGCCCAATTTCCACTGGCCGATCCGGGCGAGGTCCCTGAGATCGTGCGCGGCCTTGGGCGCTATGCGGTTATCGCTCCTTCTGCGGGAACGCTCGTAAAGAGGTGGCCGGCGGAGTATTTCGGACGTCTCGCCTCTCTTTTGTCCGTTCCCTCCGTTGTCGTCGCGGGAGGCTCGGATGTTGCGCTGGGAGAAAAAATCGCGAGCCTTTCGGGCGGACGGGCGGTATCGCTTGCCGGAAAGACAAGCTTACAAGGACTCTGTGCGGTGATTAAGGGCGCACAGTTTCTAGTCACCTGCGATTCAGGACCCATGCACCTGGCAGCGGCCCTTAAAGTCCCCGTTTTTTCCCTCTTTGGTCCCACCAGCCCGGTTAGAACCGGCCCCTACGGAAGTATCCATACGGTCCTGCGACTCGATCTTGCCTGCTCTCCCTGTTATACGAGAAAGCCTTGCCCTGACTGGCGGTGCCTTTTGGAGATTACGCCTGAGATGGTTTTAGAGGCTATCGGTTCCAAGGGGTTTTAGGAAAAGAAGCGGGGAGCGGGAATGACCTGGTTTTCCGCCGGAGAGCGTGTGTTTTTGTTTTGCGCGCGAAGAGGCGGAGGGCGAAGAGTGAAGATGGGGGTATCGGGTGGCAGGTAGAATTTGAATCGGGACTGGCTATGTCTCGGGTACGTGAATTAAGGTATGAGCACGACCATGAACATGGCAGTTGGAACCTGGAACGGGAACCGGAGCCTGGCCTGGACCCCGGGGGGCCCCAACAAGACGATTTTGTAAGCCTCTACCGGAACGCCTTCAAGGAGTTTGGCGCTCGCGCTTTGTGGAATATGCGTCCCGTTGACGAGTCGACGCAGGCCGACGCGCTCGCGATCACGCAAGCCCTGCGAACACACGGCGGGATGGACGGGCGGCGTCTGGCGGAACGGATAGAGAGGCTATGCCGTGCCGGTTAGTAAGCTTCAGTACCATGTGTTGCGCGTTCTAGCAGCACAGCGCAGCCCTGATAGCTATATCGCCTGAGGGATTGCGCTTAACATCGACGGGCCACGGTTTTCCGAGGATATAGATATTTTTCAGGATTCCGAGGAGCGCCTTGTAACCGCCGCCAAAGCCGATGAAGCGGCCTTGGTCGAAGCCGGCCTGAATGTCACTTGGCTTAGGGAGCATACCGGAAAGCGGCAGGCCCTTATTGAGGGCCTTGGCGCAACCATGCAGCTCGATTGGGTTGCGGACAGCGACTTTCGTTTCTTTCCGGCCCAGCCCGATGAACTTTTCGGCTATGTGTTACACCCTGTCGATTTAGCCACGAATAAAGCTGCCGCCGCAGCGGACCGGCGCGTGCCCCGAGATATTGTCGATCTTGTTACAATCCATGAAAACATTCTCCCCCTTGGGGCTGTTGTCTGCGCGGCAGTCGGGCGTTTTCCCGGACAAAGCCCCGAAGAACTGCTTTCTGAAATCACGCGGCACAGTCGCTTTACAGCGGAAGAGTTTCGCGTGCTTGCCGTAGAGCGCCCTATCGACGTACCGGAGCTTCACCGGCGTATACGGCGCATGATAGAGGATGCGGAGATTTTTATCCGCCGGATTCCAAGTGAAGCTGTCGGCGTGGTTTTTCTGGATGGCGTACGCCCGTTCAGCCCGATCTGAACGTCTTGGAAAAATATCGGCGCCACCCCGGAGCGCGGCGCGGTCTTTGGCCGTCATCTTCTGAAATCTCAAGCGCCATGCTTGAACGCTACAATAAACCGCCTACTCCCTAAACGGGAAAAAAGATAAACGACCGAAAACACCTCTCTACGCGCGAGGTGGAAAAGCTTATGAGCGCCGCCAAGGGCCTCCGCTTTGAAGCCCGCGACCGTTGTTTGCTGCCGATGATGCTCCGGCATGGTTTGCGCCTTGCAGCTTGAGCAGGTGGACACCGAAAGCCGCGTAATGCACGTTGCGCGGCTTAAAAAAGGACTGTCCACCAACGCACCCGCCACGCGCTGCGCGTCATCAAGGCTGCCGCCGAGCGGGCCAGAATAATACCCGCCCTGCAGGACGTTTTTTGTCAGCCGGAAGCTAAAACCGTTTGACCAGCGCTCCGCCTGGCTTAGTATCCGCAAATACGGCGACCTGCCCGCTCACCCGCACCCGCTCCGCCCCACGCTTGCGGCTTCGCCCTGGCCGACCAGGGCGCGGACACGCGGCTTATTCAGGACTAACTCGGACATCGGACATTCGGGGGCACGCCGTCATTTACACTGCGACCAATCCTGCGCGGTTTGAGAGGCTTTGGCGGCCAACGGCAAGGGCAAACAAAGTCGCCCTGTTGGAAATTTAGTAAGCGTTCACCACGAAGCCCCATTTTTCCCTTCGCGCTCTTTGTGTTCTTCGTGGTTGAATCCCGGTATTGCTCTCAGTTCAGACCTCCGGGTCAGTAGCCAACCACGAAGAACACGAAGAGCACGAAGGAAGAGCAAA
>JARLHO010000036.1 GCA_031292215.1 Syntrophobacteraceae bacterium
ATTGAGAGCGGAAATCGTCATGTGATTCAGCAAAGGCTAAAAATCTCGGGAGCCTGGTGGCTAAAGGAAAACGCTGACAATATGTTAGCCCTGCGAACCACAAGGGCGAACTCCGATTGGGGCAACTACTGGCGTCAGTGTGGCGAAGAAGCCGCTTAGCGTATCAGTTCGAATTACACCCTCGTAGCCGAGCCAATGCTGTCCGGGTCCCGGCAAAGGCCGGGGAAACCTCGGGGCGCGTTAGAATAAAAAGTTGCTTGGATTTACGAGCGGTATGTGCTAAAAAGAATCTTTAGCCCGGCACCAAATACGGGGTTTGCCCACGCAGGTTGAAAGTTTAGTAGGCACGTAGCTCAGTGGGAGAGCGCTACCTTGACGCGGTAGAGGCCGACGGTTCGAAACCGTCCGTGCCTACCAGAGCTGGAGTTATCGCTAAGGATTTGGAGGCTCTTGACATCGACCATTGCGAAGTATAGCGCATGTCGTTGGCGTGGATCGAAAAAAACATGGATTTGGATTTTCCATTTTAGGCATCTTTCCAAACTGGTGGGGTGCCTTTTTTAGTTGCGGATTCAAAATATCCGGGTGAGAAATGGATAAAGAAATAGAAATTACGCTTCTTCCGGGCGGGGAAAAGATAATGGCAGCCGCGGGGACAAGGGTCTATGAGGTCCTTGGCAAGGCGGGACACGGCGATTCGTGGGTCGCGGCAAAAGTTGACGGTCGCTTGGTCGATATTTCCGGAACGCTCGTCGGGGACGGTTCCGTGGAAGGGATAGCCAAGTCTTCTCCCGAGGCGATCGCAATCCTTCGGCACAGCGCCGCGCACGTCATGGCCCAGGCCGTAAAATCGATTTTTCCCGACGCCCGCGTGGCCATTGGTCCTTCGATCGAAAGTGGTTTTTACTACGATTTCGATGTGGCGCGGCCCTTTACGCAGGAAGATTTGGAAAAGATCGAAGCCAGGATGCGGGAGATCGTGTCGCAAAAGCTCTCGTTTAGCCGAAGGGAAGTGGAGCGGGGCGAGGCGATAGCCATCTTTTCGGCGATGGGGGAAAAATACAAGGTCGAACTGCTCGAAGAATTAAACGTTGCGACCGTTTCGATCTATCAGCAGGGCGATTTCATCGATTTGTGCCGAGGCCCCCACATCCCGCAAACCGGACTGCTAAAGGCATTTAAGCTTACCAGCCACGCAGGGGCCTACTGGCGCGGAGACGAGCACAACCCGATGCTCCAGCGCATCTACGGGACCGCTTTTTTCGATGTGGAATCCCTTAAAAAATATCTCGCCTTTCTTGAAGAGGCTCAGAAGCGCGACCATCGGCGGCTGGGAAAAGAGCTCGAACTTTTCTCCTTCTCAGACGAAGTCGGTGCAGGGATGGTCATCTACCATCCCAAGGGCGCTCTTATCCGCCATATCCTGGAAAATTTCGAAAAGCGCGAACACTTGCTTCGCGGCTACCAACTGGTGGTTGGCCCGACCCTTTTAAAGGCTGATTTGTGGAAAAAGTCCGGCCATTTCGACCATTACCGGGAGAACATGTATTTTACCCAGATTGACGAGCAGTCCTACGGCGTAAAGCCGATGAACTGTCTTTCGCACATGTTGATCTATAAGTCCAGGATGCGCAGCTACAGGGATTTGCCGCTGCGTTACTTCGAACTGGGAACGGTGCACCGACACGAAAAATCGGGTGTTTTGCACGGTCTTTTGCGCGTCAGGCAGTTTACGCAGGATGACGCCCATATTTTGTGCGCCCCCGACCAGTTGAATGATGAAATAAAGAGTATTATTGATTTTGTTGGTGAGGTGATGTCCATTTTCGGTTTCGACTTCGAGATCGAAATCAGCACCCGGCCACAAAAATCGATTGGCTCCGATGAGGATTGGGATCGGGCGACCGGCGCTCTTCGGCAGGCGCTGGAAGACAAGGGGCTCGCCTACGAGGTGTGCGAAGGGGAAGGGGCCTTTTATGGTCCAAAGATCGATATCAAGCTAAAAGACGCCCTGGACCGGCGCTGGCAGTGCGCGACGATACAGTGCGATTTCACGCTGCCCGAAAGGTTTGATCTGACCTATATCGGGGCGGACGGCGCCCGCCACCGGCCGGTGATGGTGCACCGGGTGATCCTTGGGGCGCTCGAGCGTTTTCTGGGAGTTTTAATCGAGCATTACGCGGGGGCTTTCCCGGTATGGCTTGCGCCGGTGCAGGCGACGATCGTAACGGTTACCGACTCCCAGCTCGACTTTGCCCGAGGGGTTTGCCGCGAACTCCTTGTGCGCGGGGTGCGCGCCGAGGTCGATGCGCGCAGCGAAAAACTGGGCTATAAGATTCGGGAGGCCCAGATGCATAAGGTGCCCTACATGCTCGTAATCGGGGACAAGGAAGTCCAGAGCGGGGCCGTGGCGCCCAGGAAAAGAGATGGAACCCAACTTGGCCTCATGACTTGCGCCGAGTTTGCCGATCTAGTGGGTAGAGACTGTCTCGAGTCGAGCAAAGGGCGTGTTGGATTGAACATTATTTGAAAAAGGAGATACGACGCTGGAGAAACTGGCCAATGTGAATGAAAAAATTCGAGCGCCCGAAGTCAGGTTGATCGGCCATGACGGCCAACAGCTTGGGATCGTAGCGACAAGACGGGCGCTGGAGCTGGCTGCGCTGGAGCATCTAGACCTTGTCGAAGTGGCGCCGAACGCCGAGCCTCCTGTTTGCAAGATCATGGACTACGGCAAGTTCAAATACCAGCAGAACAAAAGGTCCCAGGAAGCCAAAAAGAAACAGACCGTGATCCAGGTCAAGGAGGTAAAGATCCGCCCCAAGACCGACGAACACGATCTGCAGACAAAGATCAAGCACATAAAACGCTTCCTTGCCCAGAAGGATAAGGCGAAAGTAACGATTCTTTTCCGCGGACGGGAGATCGCCTACTCCGATCAGGGCATGAAAGTGTTGGAACGTATACGGGACGAGTTGAAGGAAGATATTTTGATCGAGCAGCATCCCAAGATGGAAGGGCGTAACCTGATCATGATTCTGGCGCCCAAATCTTGAAAAATTCACAAAATCCACCTTAATTTGTTGACTCTTGATCATGTCCCAAATAAACTAGCTGTTTTGTGCCATGGCGATTTCGTCGGTCCTGCCTCCGCGGGTGTTGCATTCGGGTGAGGCGACCGAAAATATTGCGATCGCCGCTCCGGGGAGGCGCCGGTAACGGGCCGAGAAACCTTGGAGGCAAACGCGTTCCCCGCCGTTGGCGGGGCGTCGGCAGGCGGTTTTGCCGCCCGGCCGCTAAACTATTTGGACGGAGGATATCCGCAATGCCTAAAATCAGGACTAATCGTGCTGCCGCCAAGAGATTCAAAAAGACGGGCACGGGAAAAATCGTCAGGGCCAAGGCGGGCAAGAGCCACATCCTGACCAAAAAGAGCCGGAAAAGAAAACGAGAATTGCGCCAGGGAACGGTGGTAAACGCGATAAGCGTAAGCGCGATAAAGCGCATGGCGCCCTATCTGTAGAAGAGGGGCAGGCAGCGCGGCCTTTGTTAGACACACAGAAACCAAGAGAAGTCGTAGCGGTATGGGGGGAGCGGAGCCAAACCCGTCGGGGACTTCTCCAACCAGGAGTATTCGATGCCCAGAGTAAGAAAAGCGGTCAAGTCGCGCGACAGGCGCAAGAAGGTGCTCGCTGCGGCCAAGGGATATCGCGGGGGGCGAAAGGCCTTGATTCGCACGGCCATGGAAACGGTCGATCGCGCCTTAAAGTTTGCCTACCGGGACAGAAAGGTCAGAAAGCGCGAGTTTAGAAGCCTGTGGATCATGCGGATAAACGCGGGCGCCCGCGCGCACGATTTGAGCTATTCCCGGTTTATGAACGGCTTGAAGAAGGCCAATATCGATCTTGACCGGAAAGCCTTGGCAAACCTTGCGGCAACCAACCCGGAGGCATTCGCCGAACTGGCCAAAATCGCCAAAGAAGCTGCATAGGAAATGAAAGAGGCTGTTGCAAAGCTTTTTGAGACGGCCGGCCGCGCGCTTTCCGAATCTCTTGGGGACCCCAAGGCCCTCGAGCGGGTGCGGGTTCGTTTCCTGGGGCGCAAGGGCGAGCTTGGCCAGCTCTTTAAGGAGCTGGCAAACGTAGCCGAGCAGGAACGCCGGGAAGCGGGCCGCGTGTTAAATGAGGCCAAGGTGAGGCTTGAGGCCCTGTTTAGCGAGGCGCTGGAAAAAAAGCGCGAACTTGAGGCGCTGCGAAGCCAAGCAATCGATGTGAGCGTACCGGGAAGGCGGCCGCCGGCCGGGCGACTCCATCCGATCACCCAGACCGCGACCGAAATCTGCCGCATTTTTAACTGGCTGGGCTTTGAGACCGTCGAAGGGCCCGAAATCGAGCTCGACTACTACAATTTCGAAGCCTTAAACATCCCCAAAGACCATCCCGCCCGGGACATGCAGGATACCTTCTACATCTCAGATGATGTCGTGTTGCGAACGCACACCTCGCCTCTGCAGGTCCGCACGATGGAAAAAAGAAAACCTCCGGTGCGCATCATTGCTCCCGGAAGGACATACCGGCGCGATTCGGACGTCACCCACACGCCCATGTTCCACCAGGTCGAAGGGTTGATGGTGGGGGAGGGAATTTCCTTTGGAGATTTAAAGGGCATCCTGACGACATTTGTCCACCAGATGTTTGGAAAAACGGTAGCGCTGCGGTTTCGGCCGAGTTTTTTCCCCTTTACCGAGCCAAGCGCCGAGGTCGACATCGCGTGCGTGATGTGCCGGGGCAAAGGCTGCCGTGTGTGTAAATCCACCGGGTGGCTGGAGATCCTGGGGTCGGGCATGGTCGATCCGGCGGTCTATAAACATGTCGACTATGATCCCGAAAAGATTACGGGCTTTGCTTTCGGCATGGGAATCGAGCGCATAGCGATGCTTATATTCGGAATAGACGACCTGCGCCTTTTTTTTGAAAACGACCTGCGTTTTCTTCAGCAGTTTTAGAGCAAAATATCCGATAAACATGATCAGGCGGCCTCCAACCTGGGCCCCGGACGGGCCGGGGAGGACGAAGCGGCGGGGAGACCCCGCCTTTGGTTGCGGCCCGCCCCCTTAGAGTGACCGATGCTTATAAGTCTAAAATGGCTTTCCGACTATGTTAACTGCCCGCTTTCCGCCGAGCGGATCGCCGAAGGTTTGACCATGACGGGTCTTGAGGTCGAATCGAACTCGCTTCGCCACCCGCAACTACAAAATGTTGTGACTGCTCGAATCGAAGCGGTGGAACCCCATCCGGACGCCGACAGGCTAAAGATCTGCGTAGTCGACGCGGGGGGGGCCGAGTTGTTGCGGATCGTTTGCGGGGCGCCAAACGCGCGCGCCGGTTGCGTTGCGCCGTTGGCTCTTCCGGGGGCCGAGCTTGCGGGCGGGACTGTGCGGGAAGCCAAGGTGCGCGGCGAGCTATCGAGGGGAATGCTGTGTTCGCAAAAAGAGCTGGGGTTAGGCGAGGATCACAGCGGCATCTGGCTTCTACCAGACGACACGGCGCCGGGAAGGCCTCTTGACGAAGCTCTCGGGATAAAAGACGTTTTACTGGAGGTCGCAATCACGCCCAACCGTGGCGACTGCCTTTCTTTTCTGGGCATTGCGCGGGAGGTTGCAGCCCTTTGCAAGACTTCGGCAAGGTATCCCGCAGCGGATGTCGAAGAAACCGGTCCACCCATCGATTCTCTTACCTCGATCGCCATAGACGACCCGAAGGGGTGCCCTCGGTATGCGGCAAGAGTTATCCGGGGCGTAAAAATCGGCCCTTCGCCCCAATGGCTAAAAGACCGGGTGGAGGCGATAGGCGTCCGTTCGATAAACAATATCGTCGATGTCACAAACTTTGTCATGATGGAGCTTGGCCAACCGCTGCACGCCTTTGATTTCAACCGGCTGCGGGAGGGAAGAATCGTTGTGCGCAAAGCTAAAGCGGGCGAGCGGTTTACAACCCTTGACGGCGTCGAGCGGTCATTGGGCGAGGGGGTCGTGCTGATTTGCGACGGAATCGGTCCGGTAGCCATCGGGGGGGTCATGGGAGGGCTTAACTCGGAAATCGCCCCGGATACGTGCGATGTTTTGATTGAATCCGCATACTTTGACCCGATCTCGATTCGCCGGGCCAGCAGAAACCTTGGGCTAAAAACCGAGGCCAGCTACAGGTTTGAGCGCGGAACGGATCCGGACGGCGTGCTGCGGGCCCTTGACCGGGCCGCGGGGCTCATGGTGGAGGTGGGGGGCGGCTTTATTGCGGCGGGAAGAATCGACGTCTGCCCAAATCCCCTTGCGGCCACGCAAATCGATCTGCGGGTGGACAAGGTCAACCGGTTCCTGGGGATTTGTCTATCCGTAGATGAGGTGGTCGAGCTTTTGGAGCGGATTGAAATGGGGGTTTCCCGAATCGATTCGGATCTTCTCCGCGTGCGGGTACCGGGCTTTCGAAGCGACATTACCAGGGAGGTGGATCTGGCCGAAGAAGTGGCGAGGCTTTCGGGCTACGACCAAATCCCGGTAACCAGCCCCTTGGCCGCAGTCCATGCGGCCGACTCCGACCCGCAGCAGATGTCGCGAGCCCGGTTGAAAGACGTTTTGGTTGGCGGTGGGTTTTTCGAGGTCATAAATTATTCGTTCATTTCCCCGGAAGCACTCCGAATGCTGCGGTATCCGGAAGGCGACGCGTCGCCTGTTCCGATCCGCGTCAAAAACCCTTTAAGCGACGAGCAGGCGGTTATGCGGACCACATTGCTGCCAGGGCTTCTAAATAACGCGCGCTATAATATCGATCACCGCAGTGAAAACTTTAAAATCTTTGAGCTCAGCAAGGTTTTTCTGCCGTCGCCGGTCGGCCTTCAGGCCGAGGAAATCCATCATCTGGCGGGGATAATGGCTGGAAAGCGCGTCGAGCGCGCCCTCTATTCGGGCGAGGATGTCGATTACGCCGATGCAAAAGGGGTGGTCGAGCATATTTGCGGGGCGCTGCGAATCGGTGAGCTGAGGTTTCGCGCGGACTCTTTGCCCCCGTGGCTAGATCCTTGCGCCTCGGCTTGCGTTTATGCAAACGGCCAAAGGGTCGGGGAAGTGGGCCGGGTCCATTTGGAGGTGCGGGAAGCCTTCGATTTAAAACGGGCCGTCTTTGCTTTCCGGCTGGACTTTGACCGCCTTTTCGCCCTTAAGGGGCCTGCGCCGGTCTACAGGGGGCTCCCGAAGTTTCCGCCCGTTCCGCGCGATCTGGCCCTGGTTGCCGAGGAGGCGCTGCCCGTAGAAGAACCCCTTGACTTTATTTGCTCGCTACAAGAACCCCTGATGGAGAGTATCGAGATATTCGATATATTTAAGAGCGATCAAATCGGGGAGGGTAAAAAGAGCATCGGTTACCGGCTGACCTATCGCGCCGCAGACCGAAGTCTTACCGACGAGGAAGTAAACCGCGTCCACACCCGGTTGATCGCAAAAGTGACGGCCAGGTTCGTGGTTTCCATGAGATAGGGGGGCGGTGGGGTGAGTGAGCAGGAAGGCCTAAGAGAAGTCGTCCACGACAGAAAACTCCCCTGCCAGGTTGTTTTTGCGTCCGGGGAAAATACGTTTTCCGGCGCCTCCACTCATTTTAACGAAAAGGGAATGCTGGTGATGTGCAAGAACCCGGCGCCTCTAAATTCGAAGGGAAAGGTAACGCTTGGGTTTCCGGGCCTAAAAAATCCTGTCGAACTAAACGCGGAAGTTGTCTGGACCAACATACACGGCACGGGGGATTCCCTGTCCCCAAGAGGTATGGGGATAAGGTTCGGCAATGTCGAAAGAGATACCGAGAGACTTCTCGCCGAGCTTTCGACGCAGTACGAATCTCTGGGAAGTATTTATTCCTGTTATTATACCTGATACCCGGTTGCGACCGAGGTTGGTTGGGTTGTTGGGTTTCGCTTCGCTCAACCCAACCTACGCATTAATGGCTTACCCATGGAGCATCTTGAACGCAAGGTGTAAGTCCTGTATCCCCTTCCGGTTCCCCGTTATTTTCACGAAAAAAAGGTCTGCAGTGCAATTATTGGAAACAGCTCTTGTCGCGGTCGCTCTGGGATGTGACGCCTTTGCTGTGGGAATGGGCGTAGGCGCGAGGTTCTGCCATCCGAGGCAGACCTTTAGACTCTCTTTCCATTTGGGCCTCTTTCAGTTTATGATGCCCGTTCTTGGATGGTTTGCGAGCCGATGGGTCCCGAAAGCCGGCAGGGTTTGGGGCCCGTGGATCGCCTTCGCGCTCCTTTTCTTTATCGGTTCCAAGATGATCGCTGAAAGCCTTGGGGGCTCGCAGGAAAAGGAGGGGGGATGCGCCGACCCCACACGGGGGCTGAGCCTTGTGGCGCTCTCTGTTGCGGCGAGCCTCGACGCGCTGGGGGTAGGGTTTGGCATGGGGCTTATGGGGTCGGCCATGCTTGGGCCCGCGCTCATCTTCGGGGTGACGGCGGGAGCGATGACCTGGGTTTCCATGAAGCTTGGAAGACGGCTCTCGATGCGATTTGGACGGTGGATCGAAGCCGGCGGGGGATTGATACTGATCGTTCTGGCAATAGAGTTTGTAATATAATTGGAGACAACATGATAAAGAGACTGGAAACGGCTCTTCGGCCCGGCCTCTTCGATCCCGAGGGGGCGAGTCTTTGCCGCAGGGTTCGCGACTACTTTGGCTGGCAGATAGGGGAAGCGCGTGTGATAAACATGCTGACCCTGGATACCGGCCTATCAGAAGATGAACTCGAAGCTGCGCGGGCGGAAATTTTCACCAATCCCGTGACCTGTGAGTCCGCCTTTTCCCCGGATTCCGTAACGGGAGTCGGGGCGGATTTTGACTGGGCGATCTGGGTGGGATATCTTCCCGGGGTGAGGGATACGGCGGGAAGCGTTGCGATCGAGGCCATTGGGGATTTGGTTGGAAAAGCGGCGGGTCCGGGAGAGGCCGCCTACACGTCAAGGCTCTTCGTGTTAAAAGGGGCCCCGCTTGATAGACATCAGGTGGAAACGATAGCTCGCGAGATCCTTGCAAACGAGATCATCCAGCAGTGGAAGGTCTACTCGGGGGCCGAGTGGAGCGAGCGCGGGGGCGTGGAAATTGTCGCCCCCAAGGTGCTTTTGGCCCATGAGCCCTCGGTCTGTGAAATCCCTTTGGAAAGCGATGAGCAGCTTGCGAGGCTAAGCGATGAGAGAAATCTCGCGCTAAACCGAAATGACATCCCGATCATCCGGAATTACTTTCTTAGGCCTCAGGTGGCGGAAGAGCGGGCAAAATTCGGTCTATCGGCTCCAACCGATGTCGAACTCGAAGCGATCTCCCAGGCGCGAAGCGACCACTGCAACCACAATACCTTCCGCGGTAAATTCAAGTATCTCGATTTGCCAACGGGCGAGCGCTTCACGGTGGACAATCTTTTTAAGAGCTGCATCCAGTCCCCGACCTTAGAGATCCGGGACCGTTTGGACTGGGTTGTCTCGGTTCTTTGGGACAACGCAGGCGTTGCCCGATTCGATTCGAATTTCAACTATTCGGTTACCGGCGAAACCCACAACAGCCCGTCCAATATGGAGGCCTATGGAGGCTCTCTTACCGGGATCGTGGGAATTTACCGCGATATCATGGGGGTGGGAAAGGGTTCGCGGCTTATCGCGGGACTCTACGGCTTCTGTGTGGGGCCACGGGACTACCGGGGACCGCTAAAGCCTCACTTGCACCCGAGGCGACTGCTGGACGGAATCGTTGAGGGAGTAAAGGACGGGGGCAATAAGCACGGTGTGCCCACGCCTTTTGGGAACCTCTTTTTCCACCCCTCGTATCTTGGCAAGTGTCTGGTGTTTGTCGCAGCCCTTGGAATCATGCCCAAGGAAATCGGGGGAAATCCCACGGAGCTAAAGCAGCCCGGGGAAGGCGATCTTATCATCATGAGCGGGGGGCGAATCGGAAAAGACGGAATCCACGGCGTCACCGCATCGAGTGAGTCCTACGGGGCCGGCACCCCTGCCGGCCACGTCCAGATCGGCGACCCCTATACGCAGAAGAAGATGCACGATTTCCTGCTCGAAGCCCGTGACGAAGAGCTCATTACCTTCATTACCGACAACGGCGGGGGAGGGCTTTCTTCATCGATTGGCGAATCGGCGGCGATGGCCGGAGGCGCGCGGGTCGACCTTGACCGGGCGCCTCTTAAGTATGAAGGGCTCGATGTCTGGGAAATCTGGGTATCGGAGTCCCAGGAGCGGATGACCATGGCGGTTGGACCCGAAAAGCTCGAGCGGTTTATGGAGCTTTCGCGAAAACATGACGTGGAAAGCACGGTGATCGGTAGATATGAAAATACGGGCAAGCTGCGGTTGGACTACGGGGGCAGGACCTGCGCGCTCCTCGATCTTAGCCTTTTTTCCGAAGATTTTCCGCAGTGGGAGTTCGAGGCCCGGTGGCTCAGTGCCGAGGCTCGCGGCTTAAGCGAGCCCGTGGTGGGGGAGCCGGAAAACTACGGGCCGATTTTCCATGCGCTTCTTTCCACCCCCAATCTTTGCAGCCGGGAATGGATCCAGAGACAATACGACCACGAGGTGCAGGGGGGGAGCGCGGTTAAGTTTCTGACCGGAAGAGACCGCGATATCCCCAATGACGGCGCTGTCATCCGGCCGGTCCTAGGTTCCAATAGGGGGCTCGCGGTGGCGCAGGCGATGGCGGCGACCTACTCGGTTATCGATACCTACCATATGGTGGCTGCGGTGATCGATGAGTCGGTAAGGCGCATCCTCGCGGTCGGGGGGAGTCTTTCGGAGATCGGGGGGGTCGATAATTTCTGCTGGCCGACCATCCAGTACGATCCGGTAAAAAATCCGGACGGGCGCTACAAGGCCGCCCAGTTGGTCCGCGCCAATTTTGCGCTTCGCGATCTTTGCCTGGCATGGTCGATACCGCTTCTTTCCGGAAAAGACTCGATGTATGTCGACGGTTCTTTGCCGGGAGGTTTTGGCGAACGCCACAAGGTGAGCGGCCTTCCCACGATGCTGTTTACGGCGACGGGAATAGTTGCCGATGTGTTGCAAGCGCAAACGCTTGAAGCCAAGTGCCCGGGCGACCGGGTGTATGTGGTCGGGGTTACGGCCGATGAGCTCGGAGGGTCGGCCTATTACGATCTCTTTGGCTACACGGGGCTAAATGTGCCGAAGGTCCCCGGATTTTCCGACCCGAAATCTCTTGACCCGCAAAAATCCGAAGCCCTTCTCGACCTGTACCGGGGAGTGGAAAGGGCGAATTCCGAAGGTGTTGTCGCTTCCTGCCACGGTGTATACAGGGGCGGGCTGGGGGTGCACGCGGCGATGGTTGCAATCGGGGGGCGGCTGGGACTAAGCATCGATCTGTCGAAAGTGGTGGTGGCGCAAGAAATGCGAGACGACCGGTGTCTTTTCAGCGAATCGTGCGGTCGCTTTCTTATAACGGCGCCCAAGGAGCGCTGCGGGGAGTTTGAGAAAATATTTGCCGGGTTGCCCTGCGGGCTGGTAGGCGAGGTGACGGAAAATCCCGAACTTGTCATTACGGGCAGGTCCGGCAGGGAAATCGTAAGGGAAAATATTTTTTCGCTCCGTAAATCTTGGACGGGAGGGCTGGGATGACAAAGCCTCTGGTTGCAATCATTATGGGGAGCAAATCGGATGCGGCGGTAATGGAGGGTGCGTCCCGACTACTCGAGCGGTTCGAGATACCCTATGAGATGAAAATCCTCTCGGCCCACAGGACTCCGGACCAGGCCGCGCAATACGTGATGGGGCTGGAGGCGCGCGGTGTAAAGGTGCTGATCGCCGGGGCGGGCTGGGCCGCGCATCTGGCGGGTGTATCGGCTGCCCGAACGACTCTGCCGGTCATCGGGGTGCCGATCGATTCTTCCCCGCTACAGGGTATGGATGCGCTTCTGGCAACTGTGCAGATGCCCCCGGGGGTACCCGTTGCCACCATGTCGATTGGAAAGGGCGGGGCGCACAACGCGGCGGTTTTCGCTGTCCGCATCCTTTCTCTTTTCGATCCGGATATCGCTTCGAGGAATCGTCTTTTTATCGAAAACATGGCGCAGGAGGTACTGGCGATAAGCGATCTGTGATTTACACCCACAGGTCTTCGAGGTTAATTTCGCTTCCCTGGTTACCCGATTGTTAACCGGGGCGCCCGTTCGAGGATGAACTTTGCCTGTTATTCAGGTATAATCCGGGGTAAGGTGAAAGCGGCGGGCTTGATTTGCTTGTGTGCAACTGGCCGAGCGAGGCCGGGAGATCGCGAATCCAAGAGCGGATATAATGGCTGAGATCGAAGTTTGCGAAAATTCGGGTTCGGTATTTGCGGCGGCAACCGATGGAGTGCATTTGTTTAATATCGACGAGTTCCGTTCGAGGATGGAAAAAAGTCTTGGTCCCTCCTCGCCCGACAATGGCCTTTTTTTCGAGGCCCTCGATTTTGCGTCCGAGTTGCATGAGGGGCAGCGCAGGAAATCCGGGGCGCCCTACATAAGCCACCCCTGCGCGGTCGCAGAAATCATGGTCCGGGAGATGCGCTTTAAAGACCCGGTGCTTCTTGCCGCCGCCCTTTTGCACGATGTCGTGGAAGACATCCCCTGGATGTCGGTCGAAGACATCGAGACGCGTTTTGGCGCCGGGGTGGCGGAGCTTGTGGACGGGTGCACCAAACTTGCCCGGTTCCACCTGGACAGGGCACTTCTAAAGGATCTAACGCACAGCAAGATCTTCATAAGCGCCAGCCGAAGACTCGGGGTGCTTATCATAAAGCTTGCGGACCGGCTCCATAACTTACGGACTCTCCATTATCTGCCCCTTACCAAGCGGCAGCGAATCGCCCAGGAAACAGTCGATGTCTACGCCCCGATTGCGGCCCGTCTCAACCTCTATCCGCTAAAAAGAGAGCTCTACCACCATGCGCTGACTTTTCTTTATCCAAAAAAGAGTAAGAAAATCCTGCACCTGATGCAGGAGCTTCGAAACTCCCCAGCCGTTGCGAGCCTTGAGGCTTCCCTTTTGAAAATTCTTTCCGACTCCGGCGTCCCGGCCGATATCCGCACGCGGGCCAAGGGACTGGGCAGCTATTACAACCCGGTCAAACGGACCCTCGATTCGGCATACCCTGAGAATTTCATCGACTTTGCCGTTTTGCTTCGCACCGAGGAGTTATCGGATTGCTACAGAGTGCTCGGCCTGGTAAACAACAACCTTTCCGTAATCCCGAAGAGCCTGCGCGATTTCATAGCCAACCCCAAGGCCAATGGATACCGGAGCCTGCACACCCGGGTGCATCTTAGCGGAAACAATTATCTTATAAAGATCCGGAACCTGGATATGGAGAGTTTGGCCAGCGGGGGAGTTTTGAGGGCCTGGGAGTCACAGGAGGGGCTTTCCAACGAGCACTGGCAAGACATTAGCGATTTACTGCGAGACATTGGCGAATACGAGGGCGGGGCGATGCATCGAAAAGCCCTTATCCGGCTCTCGGAATCGGAAGAAATCTACACGTACAGTCCGGTCGGAGACATATACTACCTTCCAAAGGCGAGCATAGTTCTCGATTTTGCCTACCGCATCCATTCCGAGCTTGGCGACAGTTGCGAGGGGGCCATGGTGAATGGCGCCTGGATGCCGATCACGGGACAGTTAAAAGATGGCGACACGGTTGAGATCCTGACGTCTGCCGAACAGATGGATGTCGATACCGAACTGGAGGCGCTCTGTAAGACCCCGAAAGCGCGAACCGCCATCAACCGGCGGTTGCATCAAAAACGGCTGCTGTTTGCCCGGCAGGCGGGGATGGACATTTTGCTCCAGCAGATTGTAAGGCATAAGTTTTCCGCTTCTGTGCTGGAGGGGGAAAACATGCGGTTGATCCTGGAGATTTTAAACGTAAAAGACCTCCAGGAATTATATCTTAAAATCGGCCAGGACCTGGTTTCCCCACAGGCCGTTCTCTATTATCTGGAGGGGCATCGGCCAGATGAGGCCATGAAGCAAAAAGAGGCGGAGGGCGAGAGTCGAAACACTCTGGCGGTTCGTGGCCTGGACAAGGCCATTTTTAAATTCGCGCGCTGCTGCAATCCCTTGCCGGGCCAGGACCATGTTCTGGCGACCCTTAGTGAGAGGGGAGTGACTTTTCACCACCGGGACTGCCGGGATCTACAGGAAAGACATTCTCTTTTGGTGCAGCAAATGCTCCAGGTCCACTGGGTCCCGGCCCAATCCTGGCGTCACCCCCTGGCGATCGATATTCAGGTTCAAGACAGCACCATGAAAGACATGCTCCCGCTGCTTTCGACCATGCCCGAGCGGAGTTCGATCCTGCAAATAACCGGGGGCATGGACAAGCACAACAGGCAATTCGTTTCCCTTCGCGTCCGGTTTCACAATTTTTCGGAAACAAGGGAATTTTTTAGCCGCATGCCCGCCGAAAAGACAATGGTTGAAGATTTCGGGCGGGAGGGAAAAAGAAATGATATGCGCAAACCCTGAATTGCGGTTCTTTTTTGTCCTGGCGGCTGGAATCGGTCAATGGAGAAGCCGGTTGTCCATGGCTTCCCCGAAAGCTTTGCGGGCAAGATGCTTTAATTTGTCCTTCTTTAGCCCCGCCACTTCGACCAGCAGAAACTGCATCCAAACGCCGCAAAGAAAACTGACCACATTCTCGTCGGAGATAAAAACCTCCCGGCACAGGTTCTCATCGTCTATGGCTTCGGTTGCCAGATTCATGACGGCGTTTCGCAGCTTCCCTTCCCCAAGCGAGCGGATGCCCTTACGGTAAAGTTTGTCCATTTCCTGCGCCTGGATTATAATGCAGCATGCTTTGTCGCAAGCCTCGATCAGGTTCATGTCGTCTCCATGGCAGCGTGTGCGCTATTCGCAGTGAAGAGGTTGATTGTAAATCGTGTCGTGATATTAACTACTGCGTGTGGAAAGATTCTAACATTAAACCTGGCGTTCGGGAATAGATCAATCCGGCTGCGGGAGGGGGAAGTTTTTCAGTTGACAAGGTACGGTTCGTTTGCGCTACAAGGGGATAACTTGTAGCGGTTAGCCGGCGGCCACACGAGTTGGGTGTGGCGCGCCGCCGTTTTCCGTTTTCGAAAAGAGGACTTTTACGTCGCCGGGAAGACCGAGGGGAGTGCGTAAGGTGCAAGAAAGCGGCGTGGATCATTATACTATGCTTATCTGTTGCCTGCGCCCCCGTCTCCATTGCGGCCTAGCCCGGCCCTGCGACTTCGCCCGACCGGCGGGAGACAAGTTTTTTTTCGGGGATGGAAAACCTGCCAGTAACTCTTAGAAAGGAGTCACCATGCGAATTCGTGGTGGAAATCTCTCGTGTATCGCCAGGTCGGCCTGCTTTGCGGTCCTTTTCTGGTCCATTTTTCTTTTCTACGGCACAACTGCTCATACTGCGTCCTTTGAGGCTCCCGCATCCTTTGCCAATCTTGTCCAAGCGGTGGAAAGCTCGGTAGTAAACATTTCAACCACACAAAAGACCAAGCAAAGCCCGCTTCAGCAATTTGGAGGGTCTGGTTCGCCTTTCGACCAATTTTTTGGCGGTCAGTTCAAACACTTCTTCGGAAACATCCCGCAAGGGGAGGTCGAAACGCATGCCCTGGGTTCGGGTTTTCTGATCAGTAATGACGGGCTGATCCTTACCAACAACCACGTGGTGGATAAAGCCGATCAGATCACGGTAAAGACCTTTGAGGGCAAGGAATACAGCGCCAAGGTCGTCGGGCGGGACCCCAAGACCGACCTGGCCCTGGTGCGCATTACCGCTGACAAGGGCGCACCTTTGCCCAAACCCGCTCTTCTCGGAGACTCGGATGCGATGCGGGTCGGCGACTGGGTGATAGCCGTTGGCAACCCTTTCGGACTCGGCAACACGGTCACCGCAGGCATAATCAGCGCCAGGGGCCGTGTAATCGGCGCGGGTCCCTATGACGATTTTCTCCAGACCGACGCGGCGATAAATCCCGGAAACTCCGGTGGGCCGCTGTTTAACATGCAGGGTCAGGTGGTGGGGATAAACACCGCGATTGTCGCGCAGGGCCAGGGGATCGGTTTTGCGATACCCATAAATATCGCCAAAAGCATCCTGGGGCAGTTAAAGACCGGCAAGGTCATCCGGGGATGGCTTGGAATCATGATTCAGAACATAACTCCTGAGCTGGCGAAGTCTTTCGGCACGACTGTGACCAAGGGAGTTATCGTTGCCGACGTCGTGCAGGAGGGGCCAGCCGCGAAGGCCGGCATCCAGCGAGGCGACATCATCCAGACGCTGGAGGGCCAGGCGGTGGAAAATGCCGCGGAGCTTTCCCGCAAGATCGCAGCTCTTAAGCCCGGGAGCGAGGTAAGTCTCGGGGTTTTGCGAAACGGCAAAACAATCAGTACCAAAGTGACACTTGGGACTCTGCCGGCAAAGGTTCCCAAGGCCAAGGCTTTTGAGGAGAAAACTCAAAGCGCCTGGGGCATAACGGTTCAAAACCTTACCCCGGAGCTTGCTCAGACCTTCGGTTTTAGCGCAGGGGAAAAAGGGGTGGTCATCACCAAGGTTGCGGAAGGTTCCGCGGCCGCGGAGGCCATGCTGCGCCGGGGAGACGTGATAAAGGAGGTTAACCGTCAGACGATCCAAAATATCCGGGATTGGAAACAGACGATCGAAAAGATGACAAAAGACGAGCCATTGCTTTTGCTCGTGGAACGCGGGGGCAACACATTCTATGTCGCCATAAAGGCTGCGGTCCACTAAGGCGGGATGGCTTTTACGCAAAATAAGGTCCAAAGTGGTGATGGATACAGAACAACGCCCGTTTATCATCTGCGTGGCCCCGGAGCAGCTCCGGAAGGAAAAGGAAAAAGCAGCGCTTCTGCGCGGGTCGCAGTGGTGGAAGCGCCAGGTCGCCAGGGGCGTCTGTTACTATTGCCAAAAAAAAATTCCCCCCGCCGAGCTCACCATGGATCACATAGTGGCGCTCATACGCGGGGGGAAATCCTCCCGGGGCAATGTCGCGCCGGCGTGCAGGGACTGCAACAGCCGCAAGAAGTACTTGCTCCCGATCGAGTGGGAGGAGTATGTGGCAAAGATATCCGCTGGAGCTGCGGAAGAGCGTGAATAAGAGTTGTCGCGCTCCGGCCGGGTGTTCGGGTGAGGTGCTCTCCCCCCCCCCCGCGCAGTTAAAAAATCTGCCCGCGCGGGAGTCACCGAGCCCTCTAAGGATGATGCTGATGGAACGATGTAGAGAATGTGAACTGGCGGTCTACTGTTTTTCCGATTCGAGTTCCTGGATCTTTAGAACCAAGCAGGAAATGGGGGAAAAAAAGGAAGCGATCGCCAACTGCCCGGTGCATGAACAGGTCGTGCGGGCGATCGCGTCTCGTTGTGCGGAAAAGGAAAACGGGGTAGCGAGCGAGCAGTGAGCAGAAAAATCCCGATCGCTGCTCACCGCTAACCGATCACTTTCCTTGCCGTATTGCTTTTACGTAAACATATTGATCTTGCAGTTGCGCGCGTGTTTGAGGTACTCTTCGGCGGTCTGGATTTCGACCCCCTCGATCAAATCCTCGGGCTTTAGGCCCATCATATCCACAGTCATTTTGCAGGCAATCAGCTTGACACCTTCCAACTGAGCTACTTCCATCAGTTCTTCCAGGGTAGGAATACCTGCCGTATCGATCTTTTTTTTCATCATGCGGCTGGCGACCATGGACATGCCGGGTATTGCCCCCATCGTTCCGGGGGGGATGAACCGGGCTTTGGAGAGTCCGCCCTTGCAAACCAGGTTGAGTCCCATGAAGGTGTAGAAAACATTGGCATTCATCCCGAGCCTTCTCGAGTTTATCGCCAGTATGAGGGCTGGATAGGCGCCGTCGAGCGTATCGCGGCTGCAGATGAACGTGCAGGATTCGGTTGCGGGTTCCTCCAAGGGTTGGGGGGTAAGATCGTTTTGCTTAAGGGCTGCTGCCAGCGACATGGTGGTTCCTCCTAAAAGAAGTTTTTCCGTTTACTTAGGCAAGTTTGATTGGTGTTATTCCCGAGCGGACTCGGCCATACAGGCATCCGGTCCGTGCTTTCGGACACAGTGGATCACTTCGATTACGGACTTGTTGGCAACCGAATAGAAGACCTGGTTGCCGTTTCTTCGAGAGACGAGAATCCCCTTGGCCTTCATTAGCCCCAGGTGGTGCGAGATGAAGGGCTGGGGGGCGTTTAGACACTTGCAAATGTTTGCTACCGGCTGTTCTCCCGGTTCGAGAAAGTCGATTATCCGGAGCCTTGCAGGGTGGGCCACAGTTTTTAGAATATCGGCGGCGCGCTGGATCTGTTCGGCATCGATTAGCAGAGGCGCAGTATTTTGTTCCGACATAATGGGCCGATCATTTCAAAGTGTGAACGTGGGAGGAGCGGGTTAGGCTCAGTCAATATGTAATAATCCATATATACACATAGCTGCATGTTGTCAACTGTTTTTCTCGCTACAATTATTTTCTCTGCGGCTATTACGGCCCAGGGACAATGGCGCCCGGGGGGCGTCCGGGGAGTGCGAAGCCTTTTGCGGAGTCGATTTTCGGGATCACCATTGAGTCGAACGATGCTTTGCCAAAATACCGAGCCCCTTTTCTCAGGGCGACCACTTTTCCGTGCAACGCCGGTTTCCACTTTCTAATCGCTCTCCCACTTCTCCGTACTGTAATTAAAGAACCAGCGGGGGTTTAAGGCGCCAGATCGTAGTCGCGCTACACGGAAGCTTCCTCGCCTTGGATTTACCACTCGCCCCCTGGCCGGCTCAATCCGTTCGGGAGTTCAACGAGCAACATCTGGTTCTGGGACTGTGGAATGAATACCTTCTGGTGGACGAGTGCAAAACGACAATAGGCGGCCTGGCTGAGGCCGCTATCTTTCCACTCGTCCAACCGGCCCTGCCAAAGCCGGCGCTTTTCGGCATATTCGACCGCCCTTTTTCCTTCCATAACCTACCTCCTCTTGTGTTTTTGAGGAGATCATGGCACACATCAAAGGTGAGAAGAAGATGGTGTTCGCCGTGCGCTTACGACGCAGTGGAATTCCGTCAACAGATGGAAGACCGGTTGCAGGGATTTGGCCTGGAACTGGCGTTGGAAAAGACACGATGCATCGAATTTGGCCGGTATGCACGGGAGAAGGCGCGTAAGAAGGGCGAAAAGCCTGAGGAGTTTACGTTTCCGGGATTTACGCA